>NZ_KB714654.1:8534-90847 GCF_000349585.1 Dietzia sp. UCD-THP | reverse complement strand
AATACGCAGACCTTCCACCTGAAAGGACCCTATCTGCGCTCTCCGCACATAGTGAAGGCTCGGGTAAGCATCTGACCCTTTCCCGGAATTAGCCCCGACCTGCATATCGCTTGCGTTGGTGCGGCAGGCCGCGGCGACGTGCTCGCCATGGGCGAGGTCTGTTTCGAGCGGGCACAGAGCACCCCTGAGCTGGCGTTTCCTTGTCGCCCATTGCGGTTAAAGCAATCTGTGTGCGAAACTCGCAATCACGTTCGGGGCTTTGAGGAGGGTCACCATGACCCACGACGACGACAACGTAACGTTCGCTGTTTTCGGTGACCAGGCCCCGGACCCGGACGTCTTCCTGGAAAGCGTCCTGGACGGGTGGGCCCGCCAGCAGCGGGCAAAGGACTTCGCGGCGGCCACGATCGGCACCCGCCGCAAAGCGGTTTTGAATCTCGTGGACTTCTCGGGGCATTATCCGTGGGAATGGACTCTGGCTGACGCCGACGATTTCTTCTCTCACGCCCGTGCGGTGCGGAACCTCTCGCACGGGACTGTGCGCTCCTACCAAGGCGCGATCAAGCTGTTCTGCGATTTTGCTTGCGATCCGCGCTACGACTGGTCCGATCTCAGCGCGACCCAGTTCGGTCGAGTCTTCGCCCAGGTCGTGACTGAACTCAACCGCGTCACTCACTCCGAGCCCACCGAGGCACGCCCGGCCAAGCGCCCATTCACCCAGCACGAGTTGCAGGCCCTGTTCGATCTGGCCGACCTCGAGGTCGAGCGAATCCTGGACTCCGGCCGCAAAGGAGCCGTTGCAGCGTGGCGCGATGCCATCGCGTTCAAGACCGCTTACAGCTGGGGACTGCGATCCAATGAGCTGCGCCATCTCCAGGTGGTGGACTTCTCCCGCAACAGCCGGGCCCCCTATCTCGGCGACCATGGCGTCCTACGCGTGCGCTGGGGAAAGCCGCATCGCGGCTCTGCGAAGAAGGTGCGCTCCGTGCTGACCGTGTGGCCATGGTCGGCCGAGATGATCGACCAGTGGATCCGCCACGGGCTACCGCGGTACGGGCACCCTGTCACCGACTGCTTCCCCACCAGTAGCGGCGCCCTGGTCGGTGCCTCGCACCTGATCGGCCGGCTGAGGTCCTTCGTCGACGAACTCGGTTTCCCTCCCGGACTCGACCTGCATTCCTTCCGCCGCTCGTATGCGACCCAGCTGATCACCGGCGACAACTTCGATGTCACCTTCGTCCAGCTCCAGCTCGGCCACGAACACGCCGCGACGACGTCCATCTACTCGCTGCCCTCCCCCGACTACCAACGCCTGGCCCTGGAACGAGCACACGAGCGCACCATCAGTGCAGCGCTCGGGCTACCCGCATCGGAGAAGAACTCATGAGTAAACGCGACATCAGCTACACCTGGCGGGTCCGCGAGATCATGGCACGTCGCGGCGTGCACACCGCCAAAGACCTCGCCGAGCTCCTGCACGAACGCGGCATCACCCTGACGCCCAACGCCGTCTGGCGCATCGTCGCCCAGGAACCCGAGCGCATTTCCTTCAAGGTGCTCGTCGCTCTCTGCGACGCCCTCGACGTCACACCCAACGACCTGATCACCTACACCGCCGCCGACGCCCGAACCCGCCGCCAACAACAGGCCGCATCCGGCGACGACATCGCCGACCTGCGCGATTTCCGGCCCGTCCGCGCCCGCATCCTCGACGACGATGGCCCACACCGGTAGGCCCGCCACCGGCGGCAACGGATCCGCACGGCCACCCACCGTGACCGGCCTCGCCGAACAGCACAAACGTGGCCGCCCCCGCTCGACCGGGGACCACCGATGCGACCGCTGCCACCAGCAGGTCGCCAAGATTCGCCTCCACTGGCCCGACGGAGCTATCTGCGGACGCTGCTTCACCGAAGCCACCCACACTTACGGCACCTGCCCAGACTGCGCCGAGCACCGCATGCTCCCCGGCCGCTCCCCCGACAATCAGCCCATATGCCGTGACTGCGCCCGCATCACCACCGCCCTGACCTGCACCCGCTGCCACCGCGAAGCCGAACGGTTTCGCGCCGGCCTTTGCATCCGTTGCGCCCTGCACGACGACCTCGACGCGGTTCTCAAACCCGGCGACGACCTCCGGCTCCACCGCCTCATCGGCCTGCTCACCAGCAGCGAACGGCCAGAGAGCATCTACACCTACATGCGCGGAAGCAAGGCCAGAGCCCTCCTGGAGGCGATCGGTGAACGCGAACTTCCACTGACCCACGACGCCTTTGACCAGCTTCCTGACTCCAGAGCCGTCGATCACCTGCGTGCCCTGCTCACCCACCACCGCATGATCCCCGAACGCGGCAACGAGACTCTCGTGCGTTTCGAACAATGGCTTGCCACCAGAATCGCCGACCTTCCCGACGACGGCACCAGCCAGCTCATTGAACGCTACGCAACTTGGCAGCACCTCAACCGCATCCGCGCCAAAGCCACAGACCCCGGCACCAACCTCGAGACCGTCATCCACGCCGCGAAGCAGGAGATCACCCAGGCCGGGAAATTCCTGATCTGGCTGCACAAACATCATCACGTACCGGCAGGCGAGATGCGCCAGCACCACATCGACGACTACCTCAGCGACGGCCCCAGTACGCGCAAACACATCCGCAACTTCGCCCGATGGCTCAATAACCAGCAAGGGCACCCCAAAGGGACACTTGATGTGCCGTTTCGTAAGGCCCAGACCACGCCCATGATCACCCAGACCGAGCGTATCCAGCTCGTTCGGAACTGCCTCGAGCACCGCAACGTCATCCCGGCCACCCGCGTCGCCGGACTCATCCTCCTGCTCTGGGCCCACCCCTTGAACAAGATCGTCATGCTGCGCCGAGACCGCCTCATCGCCGCTCCCGAAGGAATGCGCATCACACTCGGCACCCACGCCGCGCAAGTCCCCGAAGCCCTCACCGAACTGTTCTGGAACCAGCTCTCCAACCCCGGAAACCAGAACACCATCAACGCCGATACACCGTGGCTTTTCCCCGGTCGAACCGCAGGTCAACACCTCCATCCAGGGACACTTTCCAAACGCCTCAAAGTTCTCGGAATCGACGCTCTTCGGGCCCGCAACGCCACTCTTCGCGACCTGAGTCAAGAACTCGACGCCCGCAGCCTGATCGACCTCCTCGGCTACAGCCCCGGCATCATCGCCCAGCACGCAGCACGCTCCGGAACGCCTATGGCTGACTACATCGCCCTGAAGCACCAACAGCCCTGATCATCGAGGGCTGCGACAGCACAGTTCGACTCACGAACAGCAACGATCGTGAACGCCGTGAATGGCCCCTCCCGACCCTGCACATCAGTAGGGTGCCCAAGAAGGATCAGCCTCCGTAAGCAGTGCCCCACCAGCAGGAAGATGCCCGGACTCGCCTCATGAAAAAGCACGCCCTCGTCATCACGCTCCTAGCGGCGCTAACCGCCTGTTCACCCGAAGGCACGGACGGGGAGCAACCAACATCTGCACCACCGGCCGCGAACGAGGCGGCGACCGCGGCTTCGGGCACATTAGAACTAGCTATCTCCCAGACATGCGCCCCCGGGTCAGACCCACAGTGCATCCCTCTCAATGACGAACACATCCTCGTCGCCCCCGCGGCGTTTGAGCGCATAGGCGTCGACTCCGCCAGCAGTGCACCGTCTTCTGGAGAGTTCGACATGATCAACGTGACACTCGACAATGACGGAGCAACTGTGGCTCGCAAATTGACGAACGAGGCTTCCCAGGCTGGAGACCAAACTCGACTCGTCATGAAGGTCGGCGATGAGATTGTCTCCGCTGTCCGAGTGCAAGGCGAACTGCGAGGCGATCAAATGATGGTCGCCATACCACCGGGCGCGGCCACTGAAGAAATCCTCAATAACCTCAACGGCCACGGCAACTAGCTACACAACGCCAACAGATACTCCGCGAGCAGCGACGGGCGCTCCGGGACGACGGGTTCCGCAGCCCATGATCTCCGAAGAATCGGATAACGCACTTTCCCATCAAGAACCCCGACCTGCTGCGGGAGAATCTCTGCAGCCCATGGGTCAGATGCTCACGGCCTCGTGCTCACGTCACGCCCCCACCGACGCCGACCCGTCTCAGTGAGCTCGTTCGACCGAGATCCGTTCGATCCGCGGCAACGCGAGAGCCAGCACCGGTAGGTATCCCGCCGCCCAGACCGGGGCCCCGAAGCTGACGACACAACCGCCCGGCACTCCGATGACCTCGTGCCGGGTCGCATTCACACCGGCCACCCTCCACGCCCACAGTCGCCGATCAACGAAGTCGGTGATCTCGAACGGCAGGGACAGGCCCGCCACGGTCGTGACCGTCCCCCGCGCACCGGCCGTCAAGCCGGAGTCGCCGTCGACCCGGGCATCCGAGACGGTGGGCCCCCATCGCGGCCAACACCGCACATCGGTGATGACCGTCCACACGGTCTCCGGGTCCACGTTCATCCGCAGTTCGGTCGTCCACATCCCGCGCCGAAAAGTCGTGCGGACTCTGATCATCGAACTCAGCCACGTGGCGGATGCGAGGTGTGTCATCGTCCGGCCCGGCCCCTCAGCTCGCGGCCCTGTCCGCCAACTTCTCGCGGTGGGCCGCTCCACCCCGGCGACAGCGGACTCCCCTGTTCGCGGACGCGACGGATCATCACCCCATGGAGGCAGAGCACCGCGCTTGCGCAACCGTCGACGGTGGTCACCACAACACCCCAGCGGAACCCGCCGAGTCAGCTGGTCCGGTCCAGGATGAGCCGAACCGCTTCCCGGGGCGCGTCCCACTGCGGGAAGTGGCCGCACCGATCGAACCAGTGCAGTGTCGCGTCGGGGAACGCGCGCGCGGCTCGGTGAGCCTGGGCCGGAAGCGTCACCAGATCGCGGCGACCCCAACCGATGGTGACCCGTCCCGGGACCGAGCCCGCGGGGGCGCCCTGCTGCTTCGGGCCCTTCGTCAGCGCGTCCATCGCCGCGCCCGTCCCAGGCGCGTCGGCCAGTCCCGCCACGTCGGGCAGCACGGTCCGCGCCGGCAGGGCCCAGGGGCGCACGGAGAGCTGCGCCAGCAGCGCGGTCCGACTCACCGGATTACCCAGCAGAACCGGAAGCGCTCCGCGCAGTGCGCTGACCAGGGCGATCGACGGTCGCAGGGTGGCGCTGAAGATCGCCAGCTCACGATCGCTCCAGAATCCACCGGGGTCCAACGCCACGGTGTCACCACCGACGCCGCGCCGGGCCAGCTCGAGCACGATCCGCCCACCCATCGACTGCCCGGCCGTGGAGACCCCGTGCAGGCCCGACTCGTCGATGAACCGGGCGACCGCGTCGGTCAACGTCGCTATGGAGACCTCACCGTCGAGCGGAGGGGACTCGCCGAACCCAGGCAGGTCGACCGCGATGATCTCCCGGCTCGCGGCCAGGTCGTCGATGATGGGCTCCCACGATCGCCACCCCGCGCCGAGGCCGTGTACGAGAAGTAGTGGACTGCCCTGACCGCGTCGAACATGATGCAACGTCATCAGTCAAGCCTACGGAGTGCGCGGCGGACAGGTCGCGGGCAACGTGCCACGATCGGGGCCCGGTGCCCGGGTCCGAGGTGGCAGACCGGCGACGACGGATGGGACGATCGAGAGATGCGCACCCCGGACGGCATCGACCGCGATCGTGACGAGGACGGCCGCGCGCGCAACGCGCGTCCCCGCGACGAACTCGGCCGACCTCTGCCACCGGGGAGCGTCGGAGTCGAGCGCATTCCCGACGACCTGGACCTGCCCCCCGACGAATCGCTGGCGTGGGCGCAGGACCTGCTGGACCGCGGCCTCGCCTTCCACGCGCACGAGGTGCTGGAAGGCGCGTGGAAGAGCTCCCCCGCCGACGAGCGGGAGCTCTGGCAGGGCCTCGCCCAGCTGGCAGTGGGCATCACCCACATCCAGCGTGGCAACACCACGGGGGCCCTGGCGCTACTCGAGCGTGCGGCCGACCGTATCGGTGGCCGGGACGGCCCGGCACCCCACGGGATCGATGCCGCCGGATTGGTCACCCATGCCAGCGACCTCATCACCGAACTCCGCCGAGGGACAGTCCCCGCTCCCCCTCGACTGAGACCGCATCTGAAGCACGGGCCACGTCCGCGCTAGGGCCTCGTCACCGTTCGGGACGGCCTTTCAGCCGCGCGCGGCCCGCTGGTGATCCGCGGAGTACGCGGCGAGGACCTCTCGGACTCCGGCGTCCCCCTCCCGGCCGGTGAATTGTCTGAGTGGCACCGCGAGGCGGTCCAGCGACGCCGACAAGGTACGAGCCCCGACACGCGCCTCCACGGTGTCGACCTCCGCGACGGCATCACACAGCTCCAGCGCGTAGTGCACCTGGCGGGACAACGCCTGGTAGGGATTGGCCTCCTGGAAATAGTAGGTCTCCGAATGCTGTGTCAGATCCACGGTCACGACGTTGATCTCCGTGGCGAGGCCCTCCGTCACCCGCGAGATGGTGTCCGGGGAGAGGTCTCGAACCGCCGCGGCGAAGTCCGCTTCCGCCAATCCGTGGAGCCGCAGGGCCAGTGCGCTACGACGCGAGAGCGGCGGATAGATCTGCATGAACCAGGTGAGGGACGCGGTCAGCAGCGCGAACCCCGTCAGTGCCTCCACCGGGGCCAGAACGCGGATGAGAGGTTCCGTGGCCACCACGTCCCCGAACCCCAGGGTGGCCAGGGTCACGAGGGACACGTAGAGCGCCTCGGCGGCGACCGGGTATCGACCGGGGTCGATTCCGGAGGAGTAGTCGAATCCGTCCGGGACGTGCGGGAGGTAGACCAGCGCCCACCCCACTGCCTGCAGCAACACCCAGACCAGGACAGTGACCACCATCCCCGCGGGGCCCACGATCGAGCCCAGACGGTGCCCGAACCGCCGGGAGACCGCCCACAGTGCGGAGAACACCACCTTGCTGAGTGCCGCCTCGCTGCGTGAGTGCATCAGCGCGCGAAACACGTCCATCAGGCCGAGAGCGATGATCCCGGCGCCGACCACGGTGTGAACGGGCGGCGGCGGGCCGCAGTCATGGGTGGCACAGGGTGGCCCCACCCGGCGGACGTCGAGGGTCGTCCTCACGCCCCTCGGCACCGCGCGCCGTGCCCGGATGCTATCCCTTCGCCTGGCGGGCAGCGTCTCGGGTGCATGGGCGGCCCGAGCCGACGGGCCGGACGCCACCGGGTGCGGCCTTGCGCGGGATCCGCGCCACACGCTTCCGTCTCCACGGGTCCGGGCCCCGGGGATGCGCGTAGCGTCAGGGGCACGCACCCGTCAAGGCTGGGAGATCGACCCATGACCACTGTCAACGACACCGCCGATCGCATACTCGCCCGAGCTGCCGACGCCCCGCACGGCCGACACGCCGAGATCATCGTCCACGAAGGACCTCTCCGCCAGTCGCTGTTGGCCCTGACGGCGGGCACCGAACTCGAGGAGCACAACTCTCCCCCGGCAGCGAGCCTCTACCTGCTCCGGGGGGCGGTGCGGGTGACCGGCGAGACCACGGTCGACATCGGCGCCGGCGAACTCCACGCCCTCACCCACCACCGGCACGCCGTCACGGCCCTGGAGGACTCGGTCTTCCTCCTCACCACCGTCACCGGCATCGAGGGAACGGGCAGCCACACCGATCCGCCCTCCGCCTGAGCCGATCCCGACCGCGGTGTCCCGGAGACGGTGTCCCGACGCGGGAGCTCTGTCGCCGAACCCCCGGCGCCGAACCCCTGACGCCGAAGCCCTGGCGCAGTGCCGGCGAGTGACGGACACTGACGAGATGCGCACGCGCCACGTCAGCACGGTGATCCACCGCTCCCCGGCGGATGTCTACGACCTCGCCTCCGACCACACGAAGCTCGCCACCTGGGCGTCTGGACTGGCCACCGCGCAGGCCTCCGTGGACGGCGACACCCTGGTCGTCGACTCCCCCATGGGGAGGGTGAGCGTCCGATTCGTCCCCAGGAACGACTTCGGGATCCTGGACCACGAGGTCACCCTGCCCGACGGCGCGACGGTCCACAATCCGCTCCGGGTCCTGCCCCATCCGGACGGCGCGGAGGTGGTCATGACCGTCCGTCAGCTCTCCGACGACGACGACGAGTTCGAGCAGGACGCCGCCACCGTGGCAGCCGACCTGGATCGGCTCAAGGGCCTCCTCGAGGGGGAACGTATTCCGGTCCCCCCGTCTTCTGCGCGTCCCGCCGCGCAGGTGGACATCCGCGTGGCGGGTCCGGCGGACGCGACCTCACTCGGGCGCCTGCTCCACGACTTCAACACCGAGTTCGACTGCGCCACCCCCAGCGCGGCAGAGGCGGCGACACGGTTCGAGCGACTCCTCGAGCGCGAGGACGTCCTCGCCGTCGTCGCCGGACTCCCCCGGGGCCGCGAGGCCGGGACCGATGTCGGCTTCGCCTTCCTCACCCTTCGCCCGACCCCGTACTGGGACAGTCCCCTGGCCCAGCTCGAGGACCTCTACGTTCGTCCGGACCTCAGGGCCGCCGGCATCGGAACCGGGGTCCTGCACCGGTCGGTGTCCGAGGCCCGACGGCGCGGCTGCGAGGAGATACTCATCAACGTGGACTCGGACGACCTCGGCGCCCGGCGGTTCTACGAACGTCACGGCTTCTCCGACCACGACCCGGACACCGGCTCCGGGATGCGGTGCTACCTGCGACAGCTCTGACCCCTGAGGGTTCACGCCGCGTCAGCCGACGGTTCCGGACTCCTCGGGAAGGATGTGGCGCAGGATGTCCGAGATCGTGATCACGCCGACGAACCGGTCGTGATCCATGACCGCGGCGAGTTGCTCGCTCCGCTCCCGCGACACCGCGAGCGCCTCGTACACCGGCGTCCGGGTGTCGAGCAGCATCACCGGCCTGGCCAGGTCCCGCGCCGGGTGGCCCTCCTGCTCCATCAGCGTGTCGCGCACATGCACCACCGCCGGAGTGGAATCCCCGTCGAGGAGGAGGATGCGCATGTGTCCCGTCCGAGCCGCGGCCTCCTGGACCTGCGCCACGGTGGCCTCCGCGGCCACCGCGGTAGGTGCCCTGTCGGTGTCGACGAGTGACCCCACCGTCAGTTGATCGAGGCCGAGCGCTCCGGTCAGCGGGGAACTGAACGTCTCGTCCAGGGCGCCGACCGACGCCGAATGCTCGACGAGTTGCCGGATCGTGGCGGCATCCTGACCTCCCACCGCGGCCCTCTCGACCGGGGTGACACCGCTGGCGGAGACCAGTCGGTTCGCGACCTCGTTCACCCACCGCAGGAGCGGCCGGAAGACCCAGATGAAGCCCCGGGAGGGAATCCCGATGAACTTGGCGGAGAACTCCGGATGCGCGATGGCCCACGACTTGGGGGCCATCTCCCCCACCACCAGGTGGAGGAACGTCACGAACAGCAGTGACAGCGCGAACGCGGCGCCCCCGGCCACCTGTACCGGCGCGCCCAGGGAGGCGAGGACAGGCCCGAGCCAGGCGTCGACGGCCGGCTTGGTGACCGCGCCCAGTGCGAAGGTGCAGGCGGTGATCCCCAGCTGGGCGCCCGCGAGCATGACGGTCAGCTCGTTGATCCCCCGCAGGGCGGCCCGCGCCGAGGCGCTCCCCTCCGCGTCCTTCTCGAGCCGGTGCTGACGAGCCCCGAGAAGCGCGAACTCGATCACCACGAAGAAGGCGCTCAGGACGATCAACGCCACGGTGATCGCGGCGACGACGAGTGGATTGTCCATCACTGCTCCTCCCCCCGTCCCGGCTCGAGCCCGTGTCCCGTCGCGGGGTGTCCGTCGCCCCCGGGACGCCCGGAGTGCTCCTCCTGGGAGTCCACCAACCGGACCAGCAGTTCGCCGGGGACCAGCCGGGTCACCTCGAGGACCTCGATCTCCAGGGCGAACTGAAGCGGTGTCTCGGCGATCAGTTCCCGGGGCTCGATCGGCAGTTGGACCCGCACGGTCTGACCCACTTCCGGGAGTTCGCCGTGAGCGGAGATGGTCAACCCCGCCATGGTCTCGTAATCTCCGTGCGGAAGCTCATGACCGAGCGATCTCTCGGCCTCGTCGACGTGGACGTCACCGTCCATCCGCCAGATCCCCTCGTCCACGACCGCGATGACCGACTCGGGTTCCGTGTCGTGTTCGTCGGTCAGCTCCCCCACCAACTCCTCGGCCAGATCCTCGATCGTCAACACGCCCGCGAAGCCCCCGTACTCGTCGACCACCGCCGCGAGCTGCGTCTTCGACCGGGTCAGCGTCGACAGCGCATGGGGCAGGGACATCAACGAGGGCAGGACCACCGGTGGGCGCATGATCTCCGAGACCGGGGTGTCGACCTTCGCTCCCACGCGGAGGAGGTCGGCCAACTGAACGACCCCCAGCGGCTCCAGAGTCTCCGAGACCACCGGATACCTCGTGTGTCCCGAGGCCATCAACGTCCGAACCTCTCCGACGGTGTCATCCGGGCCCACCACGCTGGTCTGGGGACTCGGGATCATCGCGTGCTCGACGGTGCGATCCGGGAAGTCCAGGATCCGGTCGATGAGGACCGACAGGTTCTCGGGCAGATCGCCGCTCTCCCGGGCGTCCGCCACGATTCGCTCGAGATCCTCGGCGGTCGCCGTGGAGTCCAGATCGTGGACCGGTGTGACCCCGACCAACCTGAGCAGCAGGTTCGCCGCCCGGTCGAACACCACGATGAGCCAGCCGAACACGGTCAGGTAGAGGGTGGTGGACCGCGCCAGACCGCGGGCCAGGGGCTCCGGACTCGCGATCGCCAGGTTCTTGGGATACAACTCGCCGAAGATCATCTGCACGACGGTCGCGGCCACCAACGCCAAGACGGTGCCCACCGTGACGCTCACCGCCGCGGGGACTCCGACCCCGCCCAGGAGGGTCCCCAGCGATTCACCGACCAGTGGTTCGGCCACGTACCCGACCAGCAGGCCGGTGACCGTGATGCCCAACTGGGCACCCGACAGCATGAAGGACGTCCGTTGCGTGACCCTCAGTGCCCGCTGGGCGGCGACGTCTCCCGCCTCGGACAGTGCCTTGAGCCTGTTTCTGTCCACGGACATGTAGGCGAATTCCTGTGCCACGAAGTAGCCGTTCGCAGCGATGATGGCCAGGATCGCGAGGATCCCCAGCAACAACATCAGAAGGGTCATGACCACGGGGCCACCTCCCCCCTCGGGAGACGCCGTGTCGGCACTCGAGCGCCGTGGACCTGAGAAGAACGAGGAGGGCGACTAGGCCCCGGGTCGTCGTCCGACCCGGTCCTTTCAGAGGGGGTACCCATCAGGGCTTCTCACACACTCCGTTTCGTGTGTCGATGTGGATGACTCCCCGAGTATGACGCAATCCGCCCCCCGGGACCACGACTCCCCGGCCGCGGTCACCGTCCCGGGGTGACGGGGCGGACGGTGAGGGTCTGCGCGAGGGTACCGATCGGGCCCGACTCGTCGTGCAGGGTGCTCGAGGTGAGCCCGAGCCCACCCGGACCGAAGCTCACCCGGGTGTCGAACCCGACCCACTCCCCTCGTGGCTCGCGGAAGAGGTGGGCGGTGAGGTCGATGTTGGGGAACTGCACGTCCTCGGGAGCCGCGCGGACCGCCATTCCGTTGGCGATGTCGAACAGTGCTGCCGACCGGGCCAGCCCGCCCACCGACTCGCCTGCGACCAGCGGGACGTCGGTGCGCACCCAGTAGCGAGCCCTCCCCGGCCCGACCGAGTCCCGGCGGACCTCCGCGGACGCCAGGTAACCGCCCTGCCAGACCGCGGTGGGGTCCCACTGCTCCATGGCGGACGGCCCCGGGATCGGGTCGAACCCGACGCCCTCGAGCCCCGTGGTGTCCCTCGGCTGCTGAAACCAGGCGCGCAGACGGACCCCCACGCGATCCGCGAGACCGTACGTCGCCTCCACGAGCTCGATGGTGCGTCCCGGCCTGACCACCTGCACATCCACCGCCACCGGGTCCATGGGCACGGTGCCCAGGATCTCGTAGGTCAGACGCGAGAGCACCATGGGGTCGTCCCGTCGGCGCCGTAGGTCACGCTCCACCTCGTGCACGAGCAGCCCGAACGACGGGCCGATGTGCTGCACCGCCGGGTCCCATGCCCCGGTGGTGTGCGGGGTCGGGTGGAACCGTCGGTCACCGAGTCGCTCGAAGTACGCCACGCCTGCCTCCCATCGGGTGAACTGTCATTAACTGACTACCACGCGAGGAGGGGTCCGGCCGCGAATCCGCACCGGTCGTCACCCGCGTGCGGTTGACTCTCCCTGCACTCACGAGCCCGTTCCCGCGACAAGGAGTCCTCTATGACCGGTAAGCAGTACGACACCTTCGACACCCCTCCGGACGACAGGTACCTCGAGGACTACCGGGAAGGTCGGGTCTACCGCTTCGGCGAGGAGTCGGTGGACGCCGAGGAGATCGTGGAGTTCGCCCGTCGGTATGACCCGCAGGGCATCCACACCGATCCCGAGGCCGCCGCAGACGGCCCCTTCGGAGGGCTGATCGCGAGCGGCTGGCAGACGGCCGCACTCATGATGCGACTGTTCGCCGACAACTACCTCACCGCCGTCGCCAGCCTGGCCTCACCCGGCATCAACGAACTGCGCTGGGTCCGGCCCCTGCGCCCCGGCGACCGGTTGACCCTGATCTGCGAGACGACCGGCGTCCGCCCCTCGAGGAGCAAACCGGACCGGGGAGTGCTCACCACGGATGTGACACTGATCAATCAGGACGGAGATCCGGTTCTCACGGCAACCGCGCTCAACATGGTCGCCCGGCGATGACCGGGACCCTCGATCCGAACCGGTGACGGTCAGAGCGGGTGACGGTCAGAGCTGGTGACGGTCAGAGCCGGGGAGTCAGGTGGAAAATCGGCAGCTGCCTGGTCGTGCGCGTGGCGTAGATCTCGTAGTTCGGCCACACTGTCACCGCGGCGTCCCAGGCCGAGGCCCGCTCGGCTTCCGGCACCTCTCGCACGTCAACGACGAGCCTGGCGCCGTAGACCGATATGGAGACCTCCCCTTCCCCCGCCGCACGGAGGTTGTACACCCACGCCGGCGCCTTATCGCCGCCCCAGTTGGAACCGACGATCACCAGTCCGTTTCGCCACGACGCGCACAGCAGTGGCGTGTCCCGAAGCTCACCGGTCTTTCGCCCCGGGACATGCAGTGTAAGGGTGGGCAGTCCCGCCAACCGGAGCAGCGGAACGCGCCCGCCGGAGATCCTGTTCATCCATTTGTCGACCGTCACCACGAGATGGGAGTTCTCGCGCGTGGCGTCCTGACGACCGAACCAGATCGCGACCGGGGTGAGGAAGTTGCTCATGAACGAACCCTAGGACCTCGGCGTCACCTCTCGACGGTTCAGGGTGGTTTTGGCCGTGGCGACCGCCTCCACGGACTCGAGCCACCCCCGCCGCAGCCCGGCCTCCAGCGCCGCGAGGTGGAACGCCCACATCCGGCGGTACACGGCATCGAACCCCAGAGCCGCCGCATCCCGCCCCCGGAGCGCGAACGTCTCAGACCACAACCTCACCGTCTCGGCATGGTGGGCCGTAGCCTCGATCCGACCGAGCAGGCGTAACCGAGGAGAGCGCTCGACGGCCGCGGCCAGTTCGGTCCAGGACACCACCGGGCCCGCGTCGGAGACATACCGCGAACCCCAAGCGGCGAGTTCGACGACCGCCGGCCTGGGGCGCTCCGCGGACACCACTCCCGAGATCGCGAGCCTGCCGCCATCGACCAGCAGCCTCTCGGCCGTGTCCACCACCTCCAGGTAACCGGCCACGCCCGCGGTGACCCCGGGGTGGACCGCGACCACCGCGTCGACACTCCCCCGCGCGTCCGCCGGTCCCCCCAGGAAGAGGGTGATCTCGTCCCGGAGCCCCGCCGCGGCGAATCTCGACCCGAGCGCGGACAGTCGCTCGGTCGAGGCGGTCATCGTCCGCACGTAAGCGCCACGTTCGGCGGCCCGCATCGGCACCTCACCCCACCCGGGCGTGACGACCAGGGCGCGAGAGCCGGCGCCAACCCCCGCCAGGGTGAGCAGGGTGTCGACCGATCGACGCTGGGCGTCGCCCAGATCGTTGCGCCGGGGAGGCGATGCCGGGGCCTCCAGGTGGACCACGTCGGTTCCGTCGTCCATCCGAACCCGGGTCCGCGCTCCGGAGGCGAACACCGCACCCCCCGTCGACATCGTCTCGTCGGTGTAGAGGGACGTGAGGGCACCGGGAACGGAATCCTCGAGCTCCACCGCCACCGGTCCCCCTCGCCTACGCCCCCCGCCGGGGGTCGCGCGACCGTCGCGCCCGAAGGCCCGTTCACCCGGGTGGGCGCAGTCGGGATTCCCGGCGATCCACGGCGCGAGGATCCCGATGACCGCGCCGAGGTCGGTGGTCGTCCACTCACCGGCCATGTACGACTCGCCCAACCCGAGGACCCCGGACGAGGCGAGCCGCGCCCAGAACCGCTCGGGATCACGGAGGACCACCCGGGCCGGAGCGTCGTACTCCCCCGCCGCCGTCGAGTCCGGGTAGTCGATCCTCAGACCGATCTCCCTGGCCGACCGCCTCAGGGCCTGCGCGACCTCCACGGCGGACTGACCGCCGGGACCCGAGGGCGCCTCGAGTGCGGGCCAACGGTCGAGGTCCACGGTCTGCGGTTCGAGTCTGACCACCGGGTCCCTCCTCAGGGGTGACGTCAGTGGGACGGTACCGCCGCACGTCGCCCGGGCGGGTCAGGCGCGACGGGGGGATCGGTCACCGCGGCGAGCCCGCCACGTGTGCACCGGCGTGCGCATACCACTACCCTGAGGAGTCGTCCCCGCGCGCGACCCGCCGAGGACACCGATCGGAGAGCCCCCGCGCTCACCGCGACAGCCTCACCTTCACCAGGAGCCGCCATGACCGAGCCCGCACACGACCAGGTCACCGCCACCGCACCGGCCGGACGCCGGCACCGCGTCGTCATCATCGGGTCCGGCTTCGGTGGGCTCTTCGCGGCCCAGCAGCTCAAGAAGGCCGATGTGGACGTCACCCTGGTCGCGAAGACCGGGCACCATCTCTTCCAGCCCCTGCTCTACCAGGTCGCGACCGGCATCCTGTCGGTGGGCGAGATCGCCCCGCCCACCCGACTCATCCTGCGGGATCAGAAGAACGTCACCTGCATCCTCGGCGACGTGACCAAGATCGACGTCGCCTCCAAGACCGTCTTCGCCTCCGCCGGCCACATCAGGTTCGACCTCGAGTACGACAGCCTGATCGTGGCCGCCGGCGCCAATCAGTCGTATTTCGGTAACGACCACTTCGAGCGGTGGGCCCCCGGCATGAAGACCGTGGACGACGCGCTCGAGTTGCGCAGCCGGATCCTCGGATGCTTCGAGCAGGCGGAGGTCACCGAGGACGAGGAGGAGCGCCGCCGCCTGTTGACGTTCATCATCGTGGGTGCGGGGCCGACCGGTGTCGAGATGGCCGGGCAGGTCGCCGAGCTGGCCCAGCACACCCTGAAGAACACGTTCCGCCGTATCGACCCCGCCTCCGCCCGGGTGATCCTGCTGGACGCGGCCCCCGCCGTCCTCCCGCCGTTCGGCAACAAGCTGGGCAACGCGGCTCGCGCACGGCTGGAGAAGATGGGCGTCGAGATCCAGCTCAACGCCATGGTGACCGACGTCGACCAGCTCGGGATCGAGGTCAAGGACCCGGATGGGTCGGTCCGGAGGATCGACGCCACCTGCAAGATCTGGTCCGCCGGCGTCCAGGCGAGCACCCTGGGCAAGATGCTCGCCGACCAGACGGAGGCGGAGATCGATCGCGCGGGACGCGTCCTTGTGCAGAAGGATCTCTCGCTGCCCGGGCACCCCGAGATCTTCGTCGTCGGTGACATGATGAGTCTCGACAAGCTCCCCGGGGTCGCGCAGGTCGCGATCCAGGGCGGCAAGTATGCCGCGAAGCAGATCGCGGCCGAGGTCGAGAAGGGCCGGTCCCCCGCGGAACGCCAGCCGTTCAAGTACTTCGACAAGGGTTCCATGGCCACCGTCTCGCGCTACAGCGCGGTGGTGAAGATGGGCAGGCTGGAGATCTCCGGCTTCATCGCCTGGGTGATGTGGCTCGTCGTGCACCTCGCCTACCTCATCGGCTTCAAGAACCGCCTCACCACCATGTTCTCCTGGGGGATGAACATGGGCGGCGACCACCGCTCCCAGCTGACGTCCACCCAACAGTGGGTCTACGGCCGGCAGGCGATCGAGCGGGTCGCGGAACACGAGAAGGCCCGGTCGGCGGAGGAGGACCGGGACCGGGCGGTGGAGACCACGTCGATCAGTGAGTGACGCCACGCGCCCGGCGGCATCCGGCCGGGCGCGTGTCCGGGCTCCGGCCCCGCCTACTGAAGATTCGCGAGCCGGACCTGACCCACGGCGGCGGTCCGTCCGTCGTCACCGGTGATCTCCACCCGCCACAGCTGCTGGGTGCGGCCGCGGTGCACGGGGATGCCGGTGGCCGTGAGGGTGCCCTCGGTGACCGCCCGCAGGAAGTCGGTCGAGTTGTTGACCCCGACCACCTTGCCCTCACCACCGAGCCACACGGCGCCCGCCACGCTCGCGACCTCCTCGGCGATGGCGCAGTAGACGCCGCCGTGGACGATCCCGTAGGGCTGGAGCAGGTGCGGTCCGACCGCCACCGACACGACCACCCTGTCCGGGGTGATCTCGAGGTACTCCATCCCGATCCCGCCACCGAAACCCGCACCGGCTCCCGCCCGGATCATCGTGATGAACTCGTTGTCGACCGTCTCGGACATCGGACCTCTTCTCCCGACCCGGGCGATCCGGGCGACTCAGGCACCGACGCTACCGCGCCTCCGCGCCCGTCGCGCGGAGTCGGACGTGCTCAGCGGACCGAGCGCCAGCCCCGGTCGCGCACCGGGATCGGTCCCGCTCCGGGCGTCCGCGGGAGCGCGCTGCGCTTGCGGACCGCGAGACCCGAGTCGTGGAGCGCCTGCAGGACGAACTGGCCGCGGCGGTACCCGGTCTCGGCGCTCGAGTCGGCGAAGGTCGGGACGATGGTCGCGGCACCCAGCACGCACTCCCCGACCACCGACCACAGGGTCTCGACGCTGCAGTTGCTCACACGGGCGAGGCCGTCGAACACCGGGCCCAGCGTCATCCGCGAACGACAGGCGAGCCAGTGGGCGAGCGCCTGTTCGCACGGCAGGACCACCGTCCCCGGGGAACCCGCCCTCGGGTCGTCGCCCAGGACCCGCAACGTGGTGTCGCGGACACCCGCCCAGTCGAGCCCCCCCTCGATATCGGTACGGACCGCGAGGTTCTCCGCTCCGGTGTCCCACACCCGGCCGATGGTGACGAAGCTCGCGACCGCGCGGCCGATCACCCCGTGGGCGAACGCGTCCGCGACCAGATAGGTCGAGAATCGGATGTCCCCGGACTCCGCGAAGTAGTCGCGGAACATCGTCTCCACCCGTCCGCCGTCCACGGCTCGCTCCAGGGGAACCCACCGGCGGCGGGACTGCGTACCGAGATCCGCGATCGAATAGAACTTCGGGTATCCCGGCCTGAAACCCGCGAGCACCTCGACGGTGTCGTCGAACACCGTGCACGAACCCACCGCGTGTGTGGGCAGCATGGAACTGGTCATGTCTGCTGCTTCCCCCTCGATGATCACTTCCCGTTCAGGGCCAACCACCCACCGGTGCCAGTCCGCGGCGCGTTTCCCCCCGTTCCGCGGGTAGACCGGTGTTCAGGCCCGGTAATAATTGATACAACAGGCCGCCTACTGTATCCAAGGTTTTTTTGGTGGCTCCGCGAATCAGTGCACTCAGTGCACCACTGATATGTCAGCAAGCAATCGGGGTCCAGCGCACCCCCTGACACGCCCCGATCTCCCATCGACGCAGGTCCATCGCTCGGCGGACCGTGGACTAGTCTGGGACCCATGAGTACTGAGCGCGAGGACGCGCAGCCGACTTCAGACACCAACGGCACCGCCGACATCGGAGTCACCGGACTCGCCGTGATGGGCTCGAACATCGCCCGCAACTTCGCCCGCCACGGGTACACGGTCGCGGTCCACAACCGCTCCGCCGGGAAGACCGACGCGCTGCTGGACGAACACGGCGGAGACGGGGCATTCGTCCGCACCGAGACGATCCAGGAGTTCGCCGCCGCGCTGCGGTCCCCGCGCCGGGCGCTCGTCATGGTTCAGGCCGGCGCCCCCACCGATGCGGTGATCGAGGCCCTCGCCGACGCGTTCGACGAGGGTGACATCATCATCGACGGCGGCAACTCCCTCTACACCGACACCATCCGCCGGGAGAAGGCGATGGCCGACCGGGGGATCCGGTTCATCGGCGCCGGGATCTCCGGCGGCGAGGAGGGCGCACTCGAGGGTCCCTCGATCATGCCGGGGGGACCGGCCTCGAGCTACGAGGTCGTCGGGCCCATGCTGGAGGACATCTCCGCGAAAGTGGACGGGACCCCGTGCTGCACCCACATCGGCGAGGACGGCTCCGGCCACTTCGTCAAGATGGTGCACAACGGGATCGAGTACTCGGACATGCAGCTCATCGGGGAGGCGTATCACCTCCTCCGCGGTGTGGCCGGCATCGAGCCGGCGGCCATGGCCGACGTGTTCCGCGAGTGGAACACCGGCGAGCTCGACTCCTACCTCATCGAGATCACCGCGGAGGTGCTCGCCCAGGTGGACGCCGAGACCGGGGCGCCGTTGGTCGACGTGATCGTCGACCGCGCGGGGCAGAAGGGGACCGGCCGCTGGACGGTCAAGTCCGCTCTCGACCTGGGAGTCCCTGTGACCGGCATCGCGGAGGCGGTCTTCGCGCGCGCCCTGTCCAGTTCGGTTCCGCAGCGCGAGGCGGGTCGGGCACTGCCCTCCGGCGCCGTGTCGACCCCGCGCGAGACCGGCGCCGAGTTCATCGAGGACGTCCGACGAGCGCTGTATGCGTCCAAGGTCATCGCCTACGCCCAGGGGTTCGACCAGATCACCGCCGCCACCGCCGAGTACGGGTGGGATGTCGCGCGGGGCGACCTGGCCACGATCTGGCGTGGGGGGTGCATCATCCGCGCCACCTTCCTCGACCGCATCCGTGAGGCCTACGCCGAGAACACCGACCTCCCCACCCTGCTGGCGGCACCGTACTTCGCCGAGGCCCTCGCCGACTGTGTCGACAGCTGGCGCCGCGTCGTCACCACTGCGGTCACCGCGGGGATCCCGGCGCCCGGATTCTCCGCCGCCCTGGCCTACTACGACGGGCTCCGGACCGAGCGACTTCCCGCCGCACTCATCCAGGGTCAACGCGACTTCTTCGGAGCCCACACCTACCTGCGGACCGACCGGGAGGGCAGCTTCCACACTCTGTGGAGCGGCGATCGTACGGAGGTGCGGGCCTGACCGGCTCGGCTCAGACCGATCTGGGCCGCCTCCTCGCCGAGCTCGGCGTGTCGGTCCCGGTCAGGCACGCCGTCTCCACCGTCGTCGACGGAGCCGCGAGCGCGATCCAGGCCGCCGCGCTCGAGGACGCGGTGGCCGGCCGAGATCTCCTCGCGGTCGCTCCGACCGGCTCCGGCAAGACCCTGGTGTTCGCCATCGCCGTGGCGCACCGTCTGGCCGGGGCCCCGAGCCTGCCTCGTCGTCCGCGCGCCGTCGTGGTCGCGCCGACCCGCGAGCTGGCGGTACAGAACGCCGAGGTACTCGCCGAGGTCGGCGCGGGTGCAGGCCTCCGCGTGGCCACGTTCGTCGGAGGCCAGCCACTGTCCAAGGATCGCCGGACCCTGGTGGCGCCGGTCGACATCGCGGTGGGAACCCCGGGCCGCCTCACCGATCTGATCCGAACGGGTGACCTGTCCACCGAGGATGTCCGGGTCCTCGCCCTGGACGAGGCGGATCACCTGCTGGGGCCGTCCTTCGTCGAGCAGACGGCGGTCCTGCTGGCGGACTGCGGTGACGCGACCCTGTTGTCGACAACGGCCACGGCGGACCCCGGGGTCGAGGACGCCCTACGACGCCGGCGACCGGGGCTGTGTATCCACCGGGTGGACTCCCCCACCGCCCCGCCACCGGGGCACTCCCCCACTTCCCCGTCACAGGCGCCCGTCGCCGCGGCGGGAGCACCCCGACGACTGATCGTCGTCACCGCATCGGATCCCGACTCCTACGCGGTCGCCCTGGCGGCCCGGTGCCGACGGGCATTGTTCTTCGTCACCCGCCGCGACGCGGTCGAGCAGTTGCGCGCCTCGATCTCGGCTACCGGCGTCACCGCCGCCGGAGTGGCGGGTTCCGCCTCGCCGACGAGACGATCCGGTGCCTTCGCCGATCTCGCCTCGGGAAAGGTCCGGGTCCTGGTGAGCACCGACCTCGCCGGGCGCGGACTCGATCTCGACGGGATCGGCCACGTCATCCACGTCGGCCCGCCGCATTCCGTCGAGGATCTGGTCCATCGCTCAGGCCGTACCGGGCGCGGGGACGACACCGCCGGGGTGGTGGCCGCGGTGGTCAGACCGTCGGAGGTCGCACGGATCAGTGCGCTCGCACGTGAGGTGGGCATGACCGTCGACGTCGTCGATCCCACCCGACCACGCGCCGCCACTCTCCTCGACGACCTATTCGGACCGGAGATCACGCCACCCCGCCGTCGGCGGGAACCCGCGCCACCGGCGCGGTCCCGACGCCCGGCCCGGTCCCGGGTGCACCGCCCCAAGAAGAAGCGACGCACGTGATTACTAGCCATCGCGCACCCGAGGTCGTCCTGCTTCCCGAAGCCCTCTGGCGCACACTGGAACTCCGGCACACCGGGGCCGTGGATTCGATGACCGGAGATCACCTCGAGCGACGACGACGAGGTGAGCCCCACCCGGTCGCGGACTTCCTCTTCACCTACTACCGGACGAGCGTCGCCACCGTCCGCCGCTGGCACCCCGGCCCCGGCATCATCCTGGAGAACGCCCACCTGACCGAGCGGGTCCACTGGCGCCACTACGAGCGGGCCTCCATGCGTGGCCGGACCGGACTGCTCGTGGATCCCGGATCCGTCCTGACCCGCTGCGGTCCCCGTATCTCGCGGGCACGCGAGATCGTCGAGGCCACCGCCTCGAGGCCGGGCGCCATGGGGTGTTTCGGCCTCCATGAATGGGCCATGCTCTACCGCGGTGGGGACGACGACGTCCGGCACCGCCGGGTCCCTCTACGGGTGTCGCACGCGCGGATCGACGAGGTCGTCGAGCAGTCCCGGCTGCGATGCACCCACTTCGACGCCTTTCGGTTCTTCACCGATCCGGCCGTCCCCCTCAACCACCACGTGCTCACCCGCGAGGGGCAGGTCCGACATGAGCAACCGGCCTGTCTGCACTCCGGCATGGATCTCTACTCGCACGTCGCGGCCATGGAGGCCGGTGCTCCCGGCGAGCTCCTGCGGGACACGCTGGGCGCCGCATTCGATGCCCGCGAGGTCGATATGCGGTCCTCCCCCTACGACCTCTCCGCCTGGGGTCTGGAGCCGATCCCGGTGGAGTCGCCCGAGGGCCGTGCGGTGTTCGTCGCCCACCAGCGCGCGTGGATCGGGCGGACACAGGCGCTCCGAGCCCGCTTCCTGGAGTCGGTCCGGCGCCTGGAGCCCTCGACACTGAAGCCCTCGACACCGGAGTCGTCGAGACTGGACTCGTCGAGACCAGTCCTGTCGGTCGACAGCGACGGACGACCCGTCAGGCGGGAACAGCACCGAACAGCCGCTGGGCGACCCCGGTGATCACGCTGCCGAGTTCGGTGTAGGCGTCGTCGTCGGCGGTCGCGGTGCGAAGCACCAGGCCCATCGTCCGGCCGGGGGCGGGCTCGCGGAACCGGGCCACTCCTAGTCCCGGGTCGCGACTCTCGGACACCACGGCGGACTCCGGGACGATCATCACCCCGAGTCCCCCCGCGACGCATCTCACCGCGGTGGTTAGGGACGCCGCGCGCGACCCGCCACGGCCCAGGATCGGAGCCGACACCCGCCGACACAGGTCCACCGTCTGGTCACGCAGGCAGTGCCCCTCGTCGAGCATGAGGAGGGGCAGTTCCACGAGCGCCTCCAGGGAGAGGTCGTCACGCCCGTCGAGCGGGTGGCCGGCCGGGACGAGGAGTGCGAACGGTTCGGCGTACAGCGGCATGCCTGCCGCGCCCGCCGCATCGGTCGGCAGGGCCATGATCGCCACGTCGAGCGCACCCGACCGCAGCTGCTCGAGCAGTCGCGCGGTCTGGTCCTCGACGATCCGCGGCCGCAGATCCGGGAAGCGGTCCGAGAGAGCGGGAAGGAGCCCCGGCAGCAGGTACGGGGCGGCCGTGGGGATCACACCGATCCTGACGTCTCCGGACATCGGACCCCCGCTACCCGCGGCGATGTCTGCCACGGCGTCCATCGCACCCACCGCCGCCCGCGCGAACGGGAGGAGTTGGTGCCCGACCGGTGTGACGAGCACGGTCCTGGTGCTGCGTTCGACCAGATGGACCCGCAACCCCTCCTCCAGTGTCGCGAGGGCCTGGGAGAGGGAGGGTTGACTCATCCCCAACTCCTCAGCGGCACTTCGGAAGTGAAGGCGTTCCGCGACCGCGAGGAACACCCTGAGCTGGGTCACGCTCGGAACGAACCGCTGATTGACCATGTCGATCAGTGTAGAGCGATCGATAGCTCGCCGTCGATGATTATTTGCTCCCCCCTATGAGTGATCTTTGCCTCATTAGGCTTCACCTCTCACCGGATGTCGGGCATAGTCTCTGCTGCCCGTTGAATGACGGCCGCCAACTTCAGGAGGACACATGGCTATTCTCACCATCGGTGACCAGTTCCCCGACTTCACGCTGACCGCGCTCAAGGGCGGCGACCTCCAGCAGGTCAACGCCCAGCAGCCCGAGGACTACTTCGAGACGATCACCAACCAGTCCTACGCCGGCAAGTGGCGCGTGATCTTCTTCTACCCGAAGGACTTCACCTTCGTCTGCCCCACCGAGATCGCGGCGTTCGGCAAGCTCGACGAGGACTTCCAGGACCGCGACACGCAGGTTCTGGGTGGTTCGATCGACAACGAGTTCGCCCACTTCAACTGGCGTGCGACCAACGACGAGCTCAAGGGTGTCCCGTTCCCGCTCCTGTCCGACATCAAGCACGAGCTGATCCGTGAGCTCGGTGTGGAGAACGCGGACGGGGTCGCCGACCGCGCCACCTTCATCGTCGACCCGGACAACGTCATCCAGTTCGTCTCCGTGACGCCGGACGCCGTGGGCCGCAACGTGGACGAGGTCCTCCGGGTGCTCGACGCGCTCCAGTCGTCCGAGGTCTGCGCGTGCAACTGGCAGAAGAACGACCCGACGAAGAACATCAACAAGATGGACATGTTGCAGGAGGGGATCAAGTGAGCATCGAGAACCTGAAGTCCGGACTCCCCGAGTTCGCGAAGGATCTCAAGCTCAACCTCGGGTCACTGGCGCGTTCCACCGAGCTGACCCCTCAGCAGCTGTGGGGCACCTTCCTGGCCACCGCCGCGGCGACCCGGTCGGAGACCGTGTTGTCCGAGATCGCCGATGAGGCGCGCGAGCATCTGACCGAGGAGGCGTTCAACGCCGCCCTGGGTGCCGCGTCCATCATGGCCATGAACAACGTGGCCTACCGCGCCAAGGAGTTCCTGGGCGACGACTACACCCAGGTCCGGATGGGCCTTCGGATGAACATCATCGCCAACCCGGGCGTGGAGAAGGCCGACTTCGAGCTCTGGTCCATGGCCGTCTCGACCATCAACGGCTGCGAGAACTGCACCGCCGCGCACGATGACGTCATCCGCAAGGAGGGCATCACCAAGGAGCAGGCCTGGGAGGCCGTCAAGATCGCCGGCACCGTGGCCGGAGTCGCTCAGGCTGTGGAGATCCACGCCAACGTCTGACGCCCCGTTCCGGGCACCGAAGCCAGAGCCCCGTCGACATCGTCGACGGGGCTCTGCTGTGTGACCTGCCTTTCCCTGAAGTGCCTCTCCCAAAAACGCCGTGGTGGGACTAGGTTCGGACGCGGAGGAGTGGAAATATCATTCACACCAGTTCCGCGCCACCGAACCGACGAGAGATGGAGATGCCATGACCACCGGAGGCACACCGCCGCAAGGCGGGTACCCGAATGATCCGAACGGCCCCGGCCCCACCCCCCAGAGCTGGGGCGGGGAGCCATACGGAGGCCAGGGTGACGCCCAGGGCTTCGGTCAACAGTCCTTCGGGGGCCACGGATACGGGGACGCCTACCCCCAGTCCGGCCCGGCGGATTGGCCGGTGATGTCCGGCAAGGTGTCCGCGACCGACTCCATCGGCGCGGGCTGGCAGATGTTCAAGAACAATCCCCTGCCGTGGGTCCTGATCATGCTGATCATGTTCCTCGCCAACGGCGTGGGGAGCTGGATCCAGAACTCGCAGTCTGCATCGGTGTCGTTCGTGGGCTCGATCCTCACGATCGCGGTGAGCCTGGTGTTCCAGGCCTTCCTCATCCGGGGCGCCCTGCTTGAGGTCGACGGCCACAAGCCGGAGATCGGCGACTTCTTCAAACTCCACAACTTCGGGGCGTTCGTCATCGCGGCGATCCTCGTGGCCATCGCGACGACCATCGGGTTCATCCTGCTGATCATCCCCGGGATCGTGATCGCGTTCTTCCTGTACTGGACTCTCCACTTCGTCGTGGACCGCAACATGACCGCCATCGACGCGATGAAGTCCAGCGTCAACGCGATCAAGTCCGATGCCGGCAACCTCTTCGCCCTGGCCCTGCTCAACATCCTCATCGTCATCGCCGGTGCCCTGGCCCTGCTCGTCGGGTTGCTGGTCGCGGCCCCGGTCGCCGCCCTGGCATCCGTGTACGCCTATCGCACCATCACCGGTCCGAGCGACTTCTCGCGCATGGCCACCAGCGGGGTCTGATCGCAGCCTCACACGCACTCGCGGGCGACCGGTGACCCGCTCCCACAGGGAACTGCCCCCGACGATTCCGTCGGGGGCAGTTCTCGTGTCCACGACGGCAGCCCTCTGCCACCGTGGATCGGGGATCACTCGTCGGAGGCGTCCCGGGCCACAGCGGGCTCGTTCTCATGCGCCATCGCCCGTCGGACAGCCCAGATCGTCGCGGCGAACGCCACCAGCGCCAGCGGCCACCCCATGGCGATCCGCGCGGCCCCGAGCCAGTTGACCTCGTCGTTCAGGTAGAGCGCGTACTGCAGGACGGCACGGATCGCGAAGAGACCGGCCCAGATCCAGGTGGCGATGGCGTACCACCCTCGCGCGGGCGGGTTCCGACGCCACGCCATCCCTCTACCGTCGATCAACCCCCAGATCACGCCGACGAGCGGCCAGCGCACGAGCGCGGACAGCGCGAAAGCCCCGCCGTACACCGCCTGCGTGATGATGCCGTAGAGAAAGTACCCCTTCGCGTCGCCTGTCCGCCAGGCGATCAGCACACCGATGGCGACACCGATGAACCCGGAGATCGCCGGCTGGGGGTTCTCCCGTCTGACCAGGGACCACGCCAGCATGGCGACCGCCACACCGAGCGCGGCCCAGATCGCCACCGTCAGCCCCCAGAACCCGTTGACCGGGACGAAGGTCAGGATCGGGATCGAGGAGTAGACGAGCCCGCGGACACCGCCCATCTGCTCGAGCAGCGAGGCGTCCGGATCACCGAACGCGGACTTCCGCTCAGGTGGCGTGTCCACGGCGGGGGCGTCCCCGGTGTTCTCGGTGGAGGCCTGATCCCCCGCGCGTTCAGACTCGGTCACGCTTCTCCTCCGCGTCCCGCGCCCGGTTGTCCGCTGAGCAACTCGTAGCGTGGATTGAATATGATCTTCTGGCCGGACCGGACCCCTATGCGGCCGGTCACCTTGATGAACCGGCCGGTGTCGATCCCGGGAATCGATCGCCGCCCTAGCCAGCACACGTCGACAGCCCCCGTGCCGTCGTAGACCTCGGCGGTCACGCCCAGGAACTGCTCTCCCCCGCCGGACAGGACCGTGCGCACCCGCCCGGCCAGGGTCACCAGTTGACCTCGCTGCGCACTCTCGACCGGCGAGCTGCACAGTCCCTGCACCCGCCCGGCCAGGTCCACGGCGTCGAGGGACTCGAGCGGCGCGGTCAGGCGGGACGAGAGTCCTCGGAACATCCGCGAGACGGACATGGCTTGCCTCTCAGCGCGTCGGCGGGGTCAGAGGTCGTCGGAGGTGCGGAGTCGGTCCATGGCGCCGGCGTCTCTGCGAGGAGGCGACCCGGGCTGCTGCTGGGCCTGCCCCGGCGACGGTGTCGACGCGGGCGCCTGGGGAGACGAGGGGGCCTGGTTCTGTGCGGCCTGGGGCTGGCTCTGCGCGGCCTGGGGCCGCACCTGCGGCGCGGCCTGGCCCTGCTGACCCGCCGCCATCTGCTGCTGGTAGGCCTGGGCTTGCTGCTGCGCCGCGAGTTGCGACTGCGCCTTGACCAGCGCCTGCTGGATCTCGTCGGGGATGGTCAGCGGCAGCGCCTCGCTTACGGGCATCGGCCCGTCACCACGGTTGATCATGAGGTGCGCGAACACCTCCCGGCCCTCCTCGGCGGCCTGCTCTGCCAACTCCGGGGTGGCCATGATGCGCACCTCGGCGGTCCACCGGTGCCCGTCGACCCCGATGGCGCGGAAGACCGCGCCCGGCATCGCGGCCACCAGCTCACGACCCCACGGGCCGTCGACGACGGTCACCTCGGCTCCCTGCGCCTCGAGTTGCTCGCGCATGCCCGCGACCATGGTCCGCCACTGCCCTGCGGACTTCGGCGCGGCGAAGGCGCGCGGGATGACCCGGGAGACGGAGGTGACCACGTGGAATTCCGGCTGACCGTTCGGGTCCAGCGCGACGTTCAGATCGCGCCCCTTGGGGACGCCGATCACCAGGGACCCTAGATCGATGTGTCCGTACCCGAGGTCGGTGTAGTACCGGGCCACGTCCCCGACCGAGGAGCGGTCGTGAGGACCGGTCGTGGACGGTGCGGAGTCCGCGGGCTCCGCGGGGGCGGCGGCGACGCGGTCCCCGGTCACCGACTTCTTGCGTCCGAACATGGTCGAATCCTCTCCGCGTACGACCCGGTCCCGGACGGGACCGTGCCTCTTGACGCTACCCAACGATGAATGGCGCCGGTCAGGCCAGGCGGTGGTGACCGCCGGTCGACCCGTGACCCCGGTCGCCCCGGGCGGTCTGATCGAGCTCGTCGACCTCGAGGACCTCCCAGAGCTCGACCCTCTGGATGATCAACTGCGCGATCCGGTCCCCGCGGCCGATCCGCACCGGCTCGGACGGATCGAGGTTGACGAGATTGACCTTGATCTCGCCCCGATATCCCGAATCGACGGTCCCCGGCGCGTTGACGATCGAGAGCCCCGCACGCGCGGCGAGCCCGGATCTGGGGTGGACGAGTCCCGCATATCCGTCCGGGATGGCCACGGATACCCCCGTGCCCACAAGTGAACGATGCCCGGGCTCCAGCACGAGGTCCTCGGCGGAGTAGAGGTCGATGCCCGCATCCGAGGGGTGTGCGCGGGACGGCACCGGGAGACCCGGGTCCAACCTCCGTAGACGCAACGGTCCGCCCCCTCCGGGCGAGTGATCCGGGTTGTTCATCGCTGTACGCCCTCCTGCCGGGCGGAGCCCGGGTGATGGATAGTCTTGATCTCGTGACCGAAGATGATCTCCGACCGTCTCCCGACCGTGTCCCGCGTCGCGTTCACTCGGAACGATTGCGGGTACCGGGATGGTGGTGGCTCGTGCTGGCCGCCGTCACCGCCCTCGTCGTCGCGGTGGCCTCGATCCTGGGCGCCCCGTGGTGGCTGTGGCTCCTGTGCGTTGTCGTGCCCGCCCTGTTCGCCTGGCTCTTCGTCACCGTCGGTCGCGAGAGTATCGAGGTCGAGGCCGACGGTCAGGGCGGAGGAACCCTCTACGCGGGCCGGGCGCGGCTGCCGTTCGAGGCGATCGCGCGGAGCGCCGTCGTGCCCGCGACCGCCAAGCAGGCCGCGATGGGGCGCCAGCTCGACCCGGAGGCGTTCGTCGTGCATCGCGGTTACGTCCCCACCATGGTGATCGTCGTTCTGGACGACCCGCTGGACCCCACGCCCTACTGGCTGATCAGCACCCGCGATCCGGAGGGTCTCGCGGCCGCCCTGCCGGACACGCGCTACAGCTGAACGATCAGCCCGCGCAGTCCACGCAGATCGGCAGACCGTCCCTCTCCAGGGCGAAACGACTGCGGTGGTGAACGAGGAAACACTCGCCGCAGGTGAACTCGTTGTCCTGTTCAGGGATCACGCGGACGGTGAGTTCCTCCCCTGAGAGGTCCGCCCCGGGAAGCTCGTAGGACTCGGCGGTGTCCGTCTCGTCCACGTCGACCTCGCCGGTGGCACCCTCCGCCCTTCGGGCCTTGAGTTCCTCCAGCGAATCGCCGGCCAGCTCATCGGCTTCGGTCCGGCGGGGTGCGTCGTAGTCGGTTGCCATGTGTCTCTTCTCTAGCGGTCTGGTGACGAGGGGCGGACGGTGCGATCGTGGACCGACCGGCGCCCGCATATTAGCGGAATCCAGCAGGGATTTCATCCGCGCTGGCGGACCGTGTCCCCGTCGGGTCGCCGATCGCGCGGCGATTACAGTGATGGCGCGGACCCGGGCCGGGCTCCGACACCGTTTCCCCTGCAGGAAGGGCCCTCATGGTCGTCCACCTCAGCGCCCAGGCGACACCCAGTCCGACCCCCGCTCGGGGGTTCGGCCGGATGCGCAGCCCCTACGTCCTGTTCGTGGTGGCCGCGTTGGTCCTCGGGGGTCTCGTGTGGGTGACCGCCCTGAGGGGGAGCGATGCCGCGACACAGGCCGCCGCCTGCCCGGTGACGCCGGCCGCCCAGGAGGCGGGCCTGGAGGAGCAACCCGCCGGCGCGCTCGACTCCGTCGAACCGGCCGTGCTCTCGGACACGAGGATCCGGGTGCTCAACGCGAACGGGCAGAGCGGGCAGGCGGGCGCGGTCGCCGCCCAGCTCGTCGAGCGCGGATTCCAACCGGTGGGGGCCGATGCCACCGGGAACGACCCCGTGTACGCCCAGGATCTGGAGTGTCACGGCCAGATCCGGTACGGGGAGGCCGGGCAGGCGAACGCCCGCTCACTCTCGCTCGCGGCGCCGTGCATGCAGCTGGTGGCCGACGGGCGGACCGATTCGTCGGTGGACCTGGTGCTGGGGACGATCTTCTCCCGGCTGTCGGATTCGGCGGAGAGTGTGGGCGCACTCGACGAGCTGAAGCTGGGTCGTCAACCGATCTCCGCTGAGCTGGACGCGGCGCGCTCGGTCAACTGCTGACCGGACCCCCGAGGCCCTCGAGCGCGGCCAGGAAGTCTTCCGCCACACCGGGCGCGGCGGCGACGGTGGGGACCTCGTCGTCGGCGGCGACCCTCACCATCGCGCCGGCCTCGGCGGCGATCAGCGCCCCGGCCGCGTGGTCCCACGGCTTGAGGCAGCGCTCGAAGTAGGCGTCGATGCGGCCGGTGGCGACCATGCACAGGTCCAGCGCCGCGGAGCCGCACCGTCTGATGTCACGGATCCGTGGGAGGAGGGCAGCGACCGCTCGCCCCTGCTCCGCCCGAACGTCCGCGTCGTAGGAGAACCCGGTGCCGACGAGCGCCATCGACAGGTCGTCACACGCTGACGCCGTGAGTCCGGTCACCGTTCCCGCGGCGGATCGTAGGCTCGATCCGCGGCCGACCGCCGCGGTCCAGGTCTCGCCGGTGACGATGTTGTGCACCGCCCCCGCGAGCACCACCCCGTCGACCTCGGCCGCCACGGAGACAGCCGTGAAGGGGATCCCGTAGAGGAGGTTGACCGTTCCGTCGACCGGGTCCACCACCCACCTGACCACGCCCCGCCCGGCGGCGGGAGGCTCCTCGCCGCCCTCTTCACCGCCTTCCTCGCCACCCTCCTCACCCAGGACCCGGTCACCGGGCCGCTCGGTGGTAACCAGCTCGCGCAGATGCCGCTCGACGGTGGTGTCGATGACGGTCACCGGGTCGGTCGCCGAGCTCTTGGCGCGTGGATCCAGCCCTGTGGAGTCGAACTGCTCCAGCATCCGCCGGGCAACGCCCCCGCCCGAGACCGCGAGCCGGTCCGCGAACATCCTCAACTCGTCGACATCCACCGGATGGTCTCGTCCGGCGAGGCCCTCCACCGTCTGCTCCGACACGTCTTCTCCCCTCGTCATCACCGAATGGCCCGGTCCCCCGGCGCACCGGGCGGATACTCTGACGAACGGGTGCTCGCCCGCCCCCATCGTGCCCCGCCGGCCCGGTGGTCTCCAACCCTCAGCCGTGACCCCGCGGCCCGTCCCACGGGAGCCAGAGATGCCGACCACCAGCCCCTCCGAGCGCACCCAGGCATCGGACACCCCCACCGGCGTGGGGGTGGACGTCGGCGGCACCGGGATCAAGGTCGGACGGGTCGATCTGGGCACCGGCGAACTCATCGGCGACCGGCTGACACACCCCACCCCGCAGCCGGCGACCCCGGACGCCGTCGCCGGGGTCATCCGCTCGATGGTCGAGGAGGTCGGGTGGGACGGACCGGTGGGCGTGGCGCTGCCCAGCGTCATCCACGACGGGATCGCGCGGATCGCCCACAACATCGACCGCTCCTGGGTGGGCTGCGACGTCGTCGCACTGTTCGCCGAGCACCTCCCGGGACGCCCGGTGGTGATGCTCAACGACGCCGACGCCGCGGGGATCACGGAGGTGCACTACGGCGCCGGTGAGGGCGTGGACGGACTGGTGATCCTCCTGACCTTCGGCACCGGCATCGGGTCGGCGTTGCTGCTGAACGGTCATCTGATCCCCAACACGGAGTTCGGGCACCTTCTGGTCCAGGACATCGACGGCCGGGGGGTCGACGAGGCCGAACACCTCGCCTCCGCTGCGGTGCGGCACCGGGACGGGCTGACCTACGAGCAGTGGGCACCGCACGTGTCCAACGTCCTGCGGTCCCTCGAGGACCTGCTGTGGCCTCGCGCCTTCGTCATCGGGGGCGCGATCAGCGAGGCCGCCGAGGAGTGGTTCCCGCTGCTGGAGAACCGCACCCCGGTTCGCGTGGCGGTCCGACGTGGCGACGCCGGGATCATTGGCGCCGCCCTGTACGCGGCGGCGAGCACCGGACTGCTGGACCTGGACGCGACGGTGTCCCCGTCCGACCGCTGATCCCTCGCCGACAGCGCCTGATGCGACCTCCGGGCCCGATCCTCGTTACAATGGCGCAGGCCGGGATCACCTACCGGCCGGGGACGGGCCCGGTACCGCAAGGCGGACGGCTCGCGAGTCGGCACACTGTGCGGCATCGATCCCCGTTTCCCATCGAATCACCGGTTGTGAAGGGGCGTTTGTGGCAGCCACGAAGACCACCAGTTCGGATTCCGCGATGAGCGGCGATCCGTCGGACACCGAGGTCACGGGCGAGGCCCCCGCCAAGAAGACCGCGGCGAGCAGGACACCAGGGAAGAAGACCGCCGCCGCCAAGAAGACCGCGGCCAAGAAGACCGCTCCCGCCCGGAAGACGGCGGCCAAGAAGACCGCCGCGAAGAAGACCGCGGCCAAGAAGACGGCGGGTGCGGGCGATCCCGCGGACGCCGCGTCGATCGACGACGCACCCGTCGAGGCCCTCGAGGTCGAACCGGACACCGCCGAGCTCGAGGACGTCGAGGTCGATGTCGTCGACGTGGAGGACACGGAGGCCGACGAGGAGACCAAGGACGGCCCCACCGCCAAGGACAAGGCGTCGGGGGACTTCGTCTGGGACGAGGACGAGTCCGAGGCCCTCCGCCAGGCCCGCAAGGACGCCGAACTCACCGCCTCCGCCGACTCCGTCCGCGCCTACCTCAAGCAGATCGGCAAGGTCGCCCTGCTCAACGCCGAGGAGGAGGTCGAGCTGGCCAAGCGGATCGAGGCCGGCCTCTACGCCACCTGGTTCATGGCGCAGGTCGCGGAGCGTGGCGAGAAGCTCACCACCGCCCAGCGACGGGACTACAAGTGGATCGAGCGGGACGGGGTCCGCGCCAAGAACCACCTACTCGAGGCCAACCTCCGCCTCGTCGTGTCCCTGGCCAAGCGGTACACCGGTCGCGGAATGGCGTTCCTGGACCTCATCCAGGAGGGCAATCTCGGCCTGATCCGCGCCGTGGAGAAGTTCGACTACACCAAGGGTTACAAGTTCTCGACCTACGCGACGTGGTGGATCCGCCAGGCCATCACCCGTGCCATGGCCGACCAGGCCCGCACCATCCGGATCCCGGTCCACATGGTGGAGGTCATCAACAAGCTCGGCCGCATTCAGCGGGAGCTGCTCCAGGACCTGGGCCGCGAGCCCACCCCGGAGGAGCTCGCCAAGGAGATGGACATCACCCCCGAGAAGGTGCTGGAGATCCAGCAGTACGCGCGAGAGCCCATCTCGCTCGACCAGACCATCGGTGACGAGGGCGACTCGCAGCTCGGCGACTTCATCGAGGACTCCGAGGCCGTGGTGGCCGTGGACGCCGTGAGCTTCACGCTCCTGCAGGACCAGCTCCGCTCCGTTCTCGACACCCTCTCCGAGCGCGAGGCGGGCGTGGTGCGCCTGCGCTTCGGCCTCACCGACGGGCTGCCCCGCACGCTCGACGAGATAGGGCAGGTCTACGGCGTCACGCGCGAGCGCATCCGCCAGATCGAGTCCAAGACCATGTCGAAGCTGCGTCACCCCTCGCGATCCCAGGTCCTGCGCGACTACCTGGACTGAGCTCCGAGACGGAAAAAGGGCCCCGCCGGTGGCGGGGCCCTTCTTCGGTGTCCGGGGGTTGGAGTCGCGGTTCTACCGCGGATCACCAGCTCCGCAGCAAGGAGATACGCTCACGGATCTGATCGGCCGAGGCCATCGGCACCGGTGGACCCCCGCAGGCGTTGCGCAGCTGCGTGTGGATCGCGCCGTGGGACCTCCCCAGACGGCCGGAGTACACCGAGACCAGCGTGTTGAGTTGGCGCCGGAGGTCCTTGAGCTCCGCCGCCGACGCCACCCGGGCGGCCGCCGCGCCCGCGTGCGCCCCCGGGCCGCCGGCATTGCCCGGCAGGGTGGTGCCGGAGATGGCCGGATCCGTTCCCACGCCGACCACGGCGACGGGCCCGGGCGCGGAGGCCTCGCCGGAGGTCCGCCGGATCTGCTCCTTCTCCCGCTGGCGCAGGAGCGCCTTGACGTCATCGGCACCGAGTAGACCCGGAAGCCCGATGTAGTCGGCCTCCTCTTCGCTCCCGGCGAAGGTGGCCGTGCCGTAGGAGGACCCTTCGTAGACGATCTGATCGAGCTCGGCGTCCGCACCGAGGGATATGTATCCCTTGTCCTCCTCGTCGGCGGTGTCGGGTTCGTCCTGCTGCTGGTTCGCCTGGGCCAACAGTTCGTCCTCGAGCCCGTCCTCGCGGTGGGGTTTGCCCAGGACATGATCCCTCTGGGCCTCCATCTGCGAGGCGAGCTGCAACAGGACCGGGACCGACGGCAGGAACACCGACGCGGTCTCCCCGGGCCTGCGAGACCGGACGAACCGCCCGATGGCCTGGGCGAAGTACAGGGGAGTCGAGGCGCTGGTGGCGTACACCCCCACGCTCAGTCGCGGCACGTCCACCCCCTCCGACACCATGCGGACGGCGACCATCCACTCGTCCGTCGAGGCGGAGAACGTGCCGATCCGGCTCGAGGCGGTGGGGTCGTCGGACAGGACGACGACGGGGGCCCGCCCGGTGATCTCCGTGAGCAGTGCCGCGTACTCGCGGGCGCGTTCCTGGTCGGTGGCGATCACCAGCCCGCCGGCGTCCGGGACGCCGCCCGCCCGGATCTGCCGGAGCCGGGTGTGCGCGGCCTGGAGTACCGCCGGCATCCAGTCGCCATGAGGGTCCAGGGCGACCCGCCAGGCGCGGGAGTTCTGGTCCGCGCTGAGCGGTTCGCCGAGCCGGGCGGAGAACTCCTCGCCGGCGTTCGTGCGCCAGCGGGCCTCGCCGGAGTAGGCCAGGAAGACGACGGGCCGCACGACGCCGTCGGCCAGGGCGTCGGCGTAGCCGTAGGAGTGGTCCGCCCTGGACCGCTGATGGCCCTGGCCGTCCGGCTCGTAGGTGACGAACGGGATGGGACTGTCGTCCGAACGAAACGGTGTCCCGGTCAGCGACAGTCGACGCTCGGCATCGTCGAACGCCTCGCGGATGCCGTCGCCCCAGCTCTTGGCGTCCCCGCCGTGGTGGATCTCGTCGAGGATCACCAGCGTTCGGCGGGACGCGGTCCGTTCGCGGTGCTTGAAGGGATGTGAGGCCACCTGGGCGTAGGTGACCACCACGCCGTGGAACTCCGGTGCCAGGGCCCCGGAGGAATTGGAGTACTCGGGATCGAGCGCGATCCCCGCCCTCGCGGCGGCCTCGGCCCACTGGAACTTGAGGTGCTCGGTGGGGGCGACGACAGTGATCGCGTCGACCGTCCGGTCGGCCAGGAGTTCGGTGGCCACGCGCAGACCGAACGTCGTCTTACCGGCGCCGGGGGTGGCCACGGCGAGGAAGTCCTTCGGCCGTGCCATGAGGTACTTGCGCAGGGCGGTCCGCTGCCACGCGCGCAGTGGTGCGCCGGTGGCCGCGGTGGTGGCGGGATCTGCGGTCTGCTCCTCGGTGCCCGGGACCGCGCCGGGATCACTCACCAGGCTTCAGGGTCTCGTAGACGCGCTTGCACTCGGGGCAGACCGGAGAGCCCGGCTTGGCGGACCGGGTGACCGGGAACACCTCGCCACACAGGGCGATCACGTAGGAGCCCATGACCGCGCTCTCGGCGATCTTGCTCTTGTCCACGTAGTGGAAGAACTTGGGCGCGTCGTCCTGCGTCTCCTCGGTCGTGGTGACCTCGGGACGCTCGAGTGTCTTGGTCCGGGTGGTGCTCACCCCCTCATGATGCCGCACGCCACGGCCGCGGCGCCAACGCCGGAGTACCTTGGGGCCATGGCACCCGACTCCCGTCGCACGCGGTCCGAGGATCGGGACGGTTCCGCGAGGCCCGTTCTGATCACCGCCGCGCGTGAGTCCTACCGGGACGAGCTCGCGGCGCGGAAGAAACGGTACTTCCTCCTGATGTCCGTCCGGATCCCCGCGCTGCTCCTGGCCGCAGGTTCCCTGGCTCTGTGGAACAACCCGTGGATCGCGCTGGCCATCGTCGCGGGGTCCATCCCGATCCCGTGGATCGCCGTGCTCAGCGCCAACGACAGGCCTCCGCTACCCAAGGGACAGGCGCGTCTCTACACCGCGGGTGCCCTGTCCGCGAACACACCGTCCGTCGTGCCGCCGGGACTCGCGGGCATCTCCTCGCGTCCCACCCTCTCCCTGCAGGGCCCGGTGGGTGAGGACCCGGTACCCGAGCGGTCCGCGCCCGGCGACGGGGCCCCGGAGGGCACCGACTCCCCGAAAGGCCCCGACTCCCCGGGCGGCGCCGACCTCCCCGACGAGAGCGACGACGCCCGGTGACCCCTGCAGTCCCGACGCTCACCCGGCTCGCGCCGCTCCTGGCGGAGGCCTTCCGAGAGCACCACTTCACGGTCCCCGGGCTGGAGAATGCACTGGGGCCGGCGGCGATCGCGGCCCTCGCGCGCTCTGATTCGGCATCCGTCCGGAGGCACGCCCGCACAGCCGGACCGACCGGGACGTTGGTCCGTCTGTTCGTGCTGAACGACGCGGTCCCCGAGAGCGAGGTCGTCCTGGCCCTGCCCGGGGTGGACGCCGAGGACGGGATCGATGCCGGGTTGTGGACGCGCCCGTCCGCCCCCGGAGGAACCCTTCGTGCACTCCTCGACCTCCGCCCGGTGGACACCGGCCACGGCACGCGATGGGTGTTCGCCGACATCGACGGGTCGATGGTGCACTCCCCGACGAGGTCCGATCACGTTCTGGGAGTGGGTCAGGCCACGCTGTCCCTCCTGAGGATCACCCCCACCTCCCGGGTGGACTCGGTTCTCGACCTGGGCACCGGCTGCGGCATCCAGATGGTGCACGCCCTCGAGACCGCGGCGACGGCGACGGGCACCGACATCACCCCGCGGTGCCTGGCGTTGGCCGCCGCCACGCTCGCGATCAACGGGCTGGACGGGGAACTTCTCTCCGGCCCCTGGTTCGAGCCCGTGGCTCACCGACGATTCGACCGCGTCGTCGCCAACCCACCGTTCGTGGTGGGCCCCGCGGATCCCGGGCACTCGTACCGGGAATCCGGTCTCTCCCTCGACGGTGCGAGTCAGACGGTCGTCTCCGGGGCCCACGGCCACCTGACCGAGAACGGCACCGCGGTCATCCTCGCCTCGTGGGTGGAGCGTCAACACACCGACTGGAGGACCCACGTGGCATCGTGGATCCCCTCGGAGGGCGTGGAGGCCTGGGTGCTGCGTCGCGACCGCTCGGACCCCGAGCTCTACGTGTGGACATGGCTCACCGACGAGGGCATGGATCCGCGGGACGAGTCCACCGCCCTCGCCGCCGAGAACTGGCTCGATCATCTCGGAGACCACGAGGTCGACGGGATCGGGTTCGGGTACGTCTACCTACGGCGGATCGACGGCGCCTCGTCCGTGCTCTGCGAGGACCTGACCCACCCCTTCGACGAGGGGCTCGGCGACGAGGCCGAGGCCTACTTCGCGCGGTCGGCGTGGCTGCGGTCGGCCACGCACCAGCAGGGCGGGCAGGCGCGCGCGCTGGACACGACCGTGTTCACGGTCTCCCCCGATGTCTATCTCCACTCCTCGGAGAGCCTGGCGCCGGACCCCGATCCCCCGGCAGAAGAGGATCCCGATTCCGAGGCGCGGACCGGATCAGTGATCGTCGAACGCGTCACCGGTGCGCGCTGGCGCCACGAGATCGACCCCCTGACCGCGACCGTCCTGCGGGGCGCACGGATGGGCGCGCTGCCCCTCGAGGATCTGGTGCTCCTGGCCGCCGCCGGGGCGGGCGAGGACCCGGCGACACTGGCGGACCCCGTGCGCAAGGTCGTGTCCGACCTGTTCCTCCACGGTGTCATGGTCCCCGCCGGGGTTCCCGGGATGCTCCCGCCCGGCGTCCGGGCCGCGGTGTGCGCGGGGCCCGCGGACCGATGAGAGCCGTGATCTCCCGGGTCACCGAGGCGTCGGTGACCGTGGACGGGGCCGTGGTGGCCGCGCTCCCCGGCGCCGGACTGCTGGTCCTGCTCGGCGTGTCCACCGACGACGACGAGACGGACATCTCCACGATGGTCCGCAAGATCGCGGAACTGCGCATCCTGCGGGGCCGGTCGGGCGCGGATGAGGCCGGTGCGGTCCGGGACTCCCCGGTCGAGGTGGGCGCGGTCGAGGTCGGCGCACCCGTCCTGGTGGTCAGCCAGTTCACCCTCATGGGGTCGACGGCGAAGGGGCGCAGGCCGTCGTGGTCCCACGCCGCCCCCGGCGCGCAGGCCGAAGCGGCTGTCGATGCGGTGGTCCGCGGGCTCCGGGAGCGTGGGCTCGAGGTCGCGACCGGGAAGTTCGGAGCGATGATGCAGGTCAGTTCCGTCAACGACGGCCCGTTCACCGTCCTCGTCGACACCTCGGGGTCCCGCGCCTCGTGACGGGTGTCATCATCCCGGGAACATTCCCGGCGGCCCCGCCGTTGTAGCAGTACGTGACCGTGACCCGGACACGCGCCCGTTCCGTCCATCAGCAACCGACCGCCGGCTCTGATCTCCCCGGGCCGGCAGGAGGAGGAGACATGACGTCAGCCACCACCCGATCGGACCGTCGGACGGAGGCGGAGTCGGAAGGCCAGAGCCCCAGTGCGGACCTCGTCCGCGTCTACCTCAACGGGATCGGCAAGACCGCCCTCCTCAACGCGGAGGACGAGGTCGAGCTCTCCAAGCGTATCGAGGCCGGTCTGTACGCCTCCCACCTCCTGGCCACCAAGAAGCGGATCGGTCCCACGAAGAAGGCGGACCTCAAGGTGATCGTCGCCGAGGGGGAGGCGGCCCGTGCACACCTGCTCGAGGCCAACCTCCGACTGGTGGTCTCCCTGGCCAAGCGCTACACCGGTCGCGGTATGCCGCTGCTCGATCTCATCCAGGAGGGCAACCTCGGACTGATCCGTGCCATGGAGAAGTTCGACTACGCCAAGGGGTTCAAGTTCTCGACCTACGCCACGTGGTGGATTCGCCAGGCGATCACCCGGGGCATGGCCGACCAGTCCCGCACCATCAGGCTCCCCGTGCACCTGGTGGAACAGGTCAATAAGCTCGCCCGCATCAAGCGGGAGCTGCACCAGCAGCTCGGACGCGAGGCGACCCTGGATGAGCTGGCGGAAGAGTCGGGAATCCCCGCACACAAGATCGAGGAGCTGCTCGACCACTCCCGGGACCCGGTGAGCCTGGACATGCCGGTCGGCGCCGACGAGGAAGCGCCCCTGGGCGACTTCATCGAGGACGCCGAGGCCACCAGCGCCGAGAACACGGTCGTGACCAACGTGATGCACTCGGACGTGCGCGCGGTGCTGTCCACGCTCGAGGAGCGCGAGCAGCAGGTCATCACCCTGCGCTTCGGGCTCGACGACGGCCAACCGCGCACGCTCGACCAGATCGGCAAGCGTTTCGGTCTCTCGCGAGAGCGTGTCCGTCAGATCGAGCGCGAGGTCATGGCGAAGCTCCGGGAGGGGCGCCGCGCCGACAAGCTCCGCTCCTACGCGGTCTGAGGGACGGACGGGTCACACGGGGACACGACGCAGCCCCGGCCGCCGGAGCGGGTTCACCCCGCCGAGGGAGCCGGGGCTGCGTTGCGCATGGGCCCCGGCTTCCGTGTCCGGCTAGCGCGGTCGCCGGGGGCCCTCACCGGCTAGCGCAGTCGCCGGGGGCCCTCGTCCCCACTGGACCTCGGGGGCGGGCCCAGGTGCACCTGCGCGTACAACACCGCCACCCCGTCGGGGGCGGCGAGCGCGGGGTCGATGGACAGGCGTCGCAGCTCCGGGACGTCCTCCACCAGGCACGACACCCGGCCCATGAGTTCCACCAGTGCCTCCCGGTCAGCCGGTGTGTCCCCGGCGTACCCGTCGAGAATGGGCGCGGCGCGCGGGCGATCCAGGAGCGATCGGGCCTCGGAGGGGGAGACCGGCAGGGTGCTGAACGCGCGATCGGCGAGGAGGTCCGAGAGCATCCCGGACACCCCGAACGAGATGAGCGAGCCGAAGATGGGGTGGTCCGCCACCCGGATGGTCACGGCGACCCCCTTGGTGGCCATCTTCTGCACGTGCAGTGACGGCGACCCGGTGGTCGCCTGGAGGTCCTCGAAGGCGTGCCGCACCGCCGCCGCATCGGTCAGGTCCAAACGGACGCCGGACTGGTCACTGCGGGTCCGCCACTTCTCCCCCATCGCCTTGACGGCCACCGGGTACCCGAGTTCCTCGGCCGCCATGGCCGCCTGCTCGACCCCGGCCACGACGAAGTAGTCCACGATCCCGACCCCGTAGCATTCGAGCAGACTCCGGACCTGCCCCTGGGTGAGTTCGAACGAGGTGCGTCCGGCGTTCGAGTGGCAGAGCGAGTCCACGAGGTCCCGTGCGCGGGCGCGGTCGATGTCGTCGTACTCGGCGGGTTCCTCGGCGGGCTGGTCCAGCCACTCGGCGTAGCGGCGGGCACGGACCAGGGCCGACACCGCACGCTCGGGGTACGGGTACGAGGGGATGGACCCCCGCGCGGCCACGCCGGAGTCGTCGGTGACGGTGAGCCCCTCCGGCAGCCCCTCGCCGGCCAGGAACGTACTCACGACCGGCTTGGAGCTGCCGGACGCCGCGGCGCGGATGGCCTCGGCGTACGCGTCGGGCTCGGTGGCCACCGGTGGCACGAACACCGTGAGGACCGAGTCCACCTCGTCCCGGGCGACAACGTCGGCTATCGCGGTGCGGAAGTCCTCGGGAAGAGCCCCGGCTCCCAGGTCCACCGAGTCCGCCACCGTGAATCCCTGCAACCGCGCGGAGTCCCCGCCGAGACGGCCGACGGCCGTCGAGTTCCCGACGATCGCCAGGCGTCCGCCCGCGGGCAGCGGCTGGTAGGCGAGCAACGTCGCGGTGTCGAACATGTCGGTGATGGAGTCCACCTGGATGAGGCCGGAGTCGCGGAACAGTCCACGGATGGCCGAGGCGGTCAGACCCCGTACCCCGGATTCCAGGTCGTCGACGGCCCTCCGGACCACGACGACCGGCTTGTTGCGGGCCACCCGGCGCGCGATCCTGGAGAACTTGCGGGCGTTGCCGAAGCTCTCGAGGTAGAGCAGGACCACCTCGGTCCCGGTGTCGGTGTCCCAGTACTGGAGTAGATCGTTGCCGGAGACATCGGCGCGGTTACCCGCGGAGACGAAGGTCGACAGCCCCAGACCGCGGCGGGCGGCGGCGGCGAGGATGGTGATGCCGAGGGCACCGGACTGGCAGAAGAACCCGGCCCGTCCGGGTCCGGGGACCACCTCGGCGAGGGTGGCGTTGAGTTGGACGTCGGCGGAGGTGTTGATCACCCCGAGCGCATTGGGGCCCACCACCCGCATCCCGTGCGCCCGGGCCTCGCTCACCAGACGACGCTCGGACACCACGCCTGCGCTGCCGACGTCGGAGAACCCGGCCGAGATCACCACGAGCGTCGACACGCCCTTGGACAGGCAGTCGTTGAGCACCTCGGACATGGACGCGGCCGGGACCGCCACGACGGCGAGGTCGACCGGGTCGGGGATGTCGCGGACGCTGGCATAGGCGCGGACGGACTGCACCGAGGTCGCATCGGAGTTGACCGGGTACACCGGACCGGAGAACCCGTTGCCGATGAGGTTGCGCAGGACGGTGTGGCCGATCTTGCCGATCTGGTCGGAGGCGCCGATGACCGCCACCGACGCGGGGGTGAGAACCCTCGCGACACTGCGCGCCTCGGCCGCCGTCTCGCGCGCGTTGCGGACGTTCGTCAGGGCCTCGGTGGGGTCGATCGCGAACTCGAGGTGCAGGGTGGATCCGTCGAAGGAGCGGGAGATCTCGTACCCCGCCCGACGGAACACCTGGATCATCGACCGGTTCTCGGACAGGACCTCCGCCTCGAAGTGGTCGATCCCGCACTCGGCGGCGGACCCCGCGAGGTGCTCCAGGAAGATCGATCCGAGCCCCCTGCCCTGGTGCTGGTCAGAGATGGTGAACGCCACCTCGGCGAAGGTCGAGTCGGGAAGGCGTTCGTAGATCGCCATCCCGATGATCTCCGCTCCCAGCTCCGCGACGAACGCCATGCGGTCGCGGTAGTCGACATGGGTCATCCGCTGCAGTTCCTTGGCCGACAAGACGTCATGGGAACCGAAGTAGCGCAGGTAGCGCGTCCGCTCGGAGAGACTCGAGTGGAAGCGCGCGATCTTCTCCGAGTCGTTGGGCAGGACCGGGCGGATCCGCACCGCCCGGCCGTCGGAACCCAGGACGTCGGCCGCCCACTCGTGGGGGTACCCCTCCGGATACTCGTCCACCGTCGTGTCGGTGGAGGCGTGCTCCGGCGGAGTGACGACGGGCGCATCGCCCTCGGGGGTGCCGCCCTCGGGGGTGGCGCCCTCGGGGGTGCCGACGTCGGTCGTTCCGTCACCGGGGTTGGCCATCGTGGTCCTCCAAGAGACTTCAGTGGTGGATGGTGGGCACCCGCGCGCGGGCGTGGCGGTCAGTCCCGGGGGTCGTCCGGGTCGAGCCCGAGAAGGGGGTAGACGGAACGGCGGGTGTCGAGGATCGACTGGTCGAGTCGGGCCAGCGTCCGGTCGACCTCTCCACCGCGATCGGCGCCGGCGGGCTCCCACGGCGTGTGCGCGGGGGCGGCGCCGTCACTCATCGTCCGCGGGACCCTGTCCGGAACGGTGTACCGCGCGGCCATGGCCGCCCATTCCTCCGGCACCCGGGTCCCCGGATCCACGGGGGCCCCGAGGATCGCGGCGATGAGATGGGTCCACGACCGCGGAACCACCCGGACCAGCTCGTACCCGCCTCCGCCGATCGCGATGATCCGCCCCTCGCAGAGCTCCTCCGCGAGCGCGATCACCTGGAGGTAGGACTCCCGGTGCCCGTCGACGGTGAGAGAGAGGTCGGCCAGCGGGTCCTCCCGGTGCGAGTCGCACCCGGCCTGCATGACGATGATCTGCGGCTCGAACGCACGCAGGGCCCCGGGGACGACGGCGTGGAAACCCCTCAGCCACAACCCGTCAGTGACCGCGGGCAGGAACGCGAGGTTCACCGCGGTGCCCTCCGCCCGCCCGACACCCGTCTCCGACGCCCACCCGGTCGACGGCCACAGCGTGGCGGGGTGCTGGTGCAGGGACACCGTCAGCACACGCGGATCCTCGTAGAAGGCCGCCTGGACACCGTCCCCGTGGTGGACGTCGACGTCGACGTAGGCGATGCGGTCGTACCCGTTGTCCAGCAACCAGCTGATGGCGACCGCGGCGTCGTTGTACACGCAGAACCCGGCCGCGGCGGCGGGCATGGCGTGGTGCATGCCGCCCGCCACGGACACCGCCCGGGTCGCCGCGCCGCTGGCGATCGCGCGCGCGGCCGCGAGGGTCCCACCCGCCACCGCGGCGCTCGCCTCGTGCATGGCCGGGAACGTCGGGTTGTCCGCCGTGCCGAGTCCGTGGCTCATCCCGTAGTGCTCACCGGGGGGCAGGTCGCCGGCCGCCTTGACCGCGCCGATGTAGCGCGAGGTGTGGACGCGCAGCAGCTCCTCATCACTCGCCGAACCGGGGTCGAGCATCTCCACGCCCTGCAGAACCCCCAGCTCAGTGGCGAGAGACATCGTCAGATCGAGTCGGCGGGGGCTCATGGGATGGTCGGCGGAATGCTTGTACTCCATCAGCGACGGACTCCACACCACCGCCGCGGCGACGCCGTCCCGGATACCGGCCATTGCCACCCGTCCTCCCCTCTCACCGGGACGCTCCCGGCCACCCACATCCGGTGGGATCACCGAGATGTACGCCCCACGAATCTACGCGGCGAGACCTGACTCGGCCCCCGATTGCCCGCTCCCCACCCCGGTTCGAGGACCGGCGGTAGTCTCGTCTGTGAACCCGGAGGGGATCGTCGACCACCGGGGCACCTACCTGCGACGATCCGACGTGGAGGATTCAGCGTGAAAGACCTGGTGGACACCACCGAGATGTACCTCCGCACGATCTACGAGCTCGAGGAGGAGGGTGTGATCCCGCTCCGTGCCCGCATCGCGGAGCGACTCGAGCAGAGCGGACCGACCGTGAGCCAGACGGTCGCGCGGATGGAACGCGACGGCCTGGTGCACGTGGCACCCGACCGGCATCTCCAACTCACCACCAGCGGCCGGGACCTGGCCGTGGACGTCATGCGCAAGCACCGTCTGGCCGAGCGGCTGCTCGTCGACGTGATCGGGCTGGAGCTGGAGAAGGTCCACGCCGAGGCGTGCCGCTGGGAGCACGTGATGAGTGACGACGTGGAACGGCGTCTAATCGAGGTACTCGAGGATCCGAGGACGTCCCCGTACGGCAACCCGATCCCGGGACTCGACAAGATCGGCTACGCCACCGCGATGGCCGACGAGACCGCGTTCACCCGTCTGTCCGCCCTGGACACGGACATCCCGCACAGCGTCCGGATACAGGCGATCGGCGAGAACGTCCAGATCGACACCGACCTGATCTCCGAGCTCCGCGCGGCCGGCGTCGAGCCGCTGAAGACCGTGACCGCCACCCGGCGGGGCCACCTCGTCGAACTCGACTCCGGTGACGGCCACACTGTGGAGCTCGACGGCGATCACGCGCACGCGATCCAGGTCGAGATCCTCCCGTGAGACTGCTCGTCACAGGAGGAGCCGGGTACGTCGGCGGGGTCTGTGCGACGGTCCTCGTCGAGCGCGGACACGAGGTGGTGATCCTCGACGACCTCTCCACCGGCAACAGGGACGGCGTCCCCTCGGCGGCGACGTTCATCGAGGGGGACGTCGCCGACCTGGCGGGCGAGGTCCTGCGGTCGGGGCCCGGCTTCGACGGCGTGGTGCACTTCGCCGCCCGCTCGCTCGTCGGGGAATCGGTGGAGAAGCCCGGGGAGTACTGGCAGGGCAACGTGGTGACCTCCCTCGCGCTCCTCGACGCGATGCGCGCTGCCGACGTGTCCAACCTCGTCTTCTCCTCCACCGCGGCGACCTATGGCGAGCCGGAGCAGATCCCGATCACCGAGGACATGCCCACCCGGCCGACCAACACCTACGGCGCCACCAAGTTGGCGATCGATCACGCCATCACCTCGTACGCCGCGGCCCACGGACTCGCGGCCACGAGCCTGCGCTACTTCAACGTGGCCGGGGCCCACGGTCCGGTGGGCGAGAACCGTGTCGTGGAGACCCACCTCATCCCGTTGGTGCTGCAGGTGGCCCTCGGGCACCGATCCGACATCAAGGTCTTCGGAGACGACTGGCCCACGCCCGACGGGACCTGTGTCCGCGACTACATCCACGTCGCCGACCTCGCCGATGCCCACCTGTTGGCCCTGGAATCCAACCGGCCCGGCGTCCACCGGATTCTCAATCTCGGGAGTGGGGAGGGATTCTCCGTCCGGGAGGTGATCGACGTGTGCCGCGAGGTCACAGGGCACCCCATCCCGGACGTGGTCGCGCCACGCCGGGCGGGCGACCCGGCGGTACTCGTCGCCTCGAGCGAGAAGGCGATGACCGAATTGGGGTGGACTCCCACCCGGACCGATCTCCACACCATCGTCCGCGATGCATGGGCGTTCACCTCGGCTCTGGGAGACCGGGCGCACTCCGCGCGCCGGTAGACCGGGGCGGCAATCCTCAGGCCGCGGCCGCCCGGCGGAGCCGCTCCGGGGCGAGCCCCTGCTCCAGACCGTGGAGGAGCAGACGCGCCAGAGAATTCGCCGGATCCGCGGACACCGCGGCCTCGAGGGCGGCCCGGGCGTGGACCCCGCCACCGGCGAAGTACGCCGCGGCTCCCAGTAACAGCAGCGCTACCGAGCGCTCGCGGCCGGGCCTGCGGCGAGCGAGCGACCACCAGAGCAGACGACGACCGTCCTGATCGCACAGACCTCGCTGGGCCAGACGCCGGTAGACCTCGTCCCGCACCGCGATGTCCAGCAGGGCGCGTCCGATCCCCGCCAGGTCGTCGTCGTCGATCTCCTCCCCCACCTCCAGGCTCCGTACCGCGTCCTCGTGCGCCTCCACCGCGCGGTCGACCTCGCGGGAGCCACCGAGCCTGACCGGTGCGCTGCCGTGCGGGTCGTCGTCACACGCGTCGTCGTCACGCACCAGATACAGGTCCTCGATCTCGCCCCGTGACCCGGCCCGGATCCGACCGTCGAACGCGTGGACCGCGGCGATCTCCGTCGAATCAGGGTCCACCTGCGTGCCCCGGACCATTCCGAACAGGTCGACCCACGGCGAGCCGTGCGCGAACTCGCCGACCCCGTACGCACCGACGACCCGCGTCCCGGACAGCCCCAGCCAGTACTCGAACGCCGCGGCGACGTCCTCCGCCCGGAGGCCGGCGGTCTCCCCGTCCGCACAGTTCTCGTGGACCACCACCAGATGAACGCCCGTCACTCCCTCTCGAGCGCAGAACCGTGCCAACCCGCGCGCCGGGCCGTCGTCGACCGTCATCGGTGGGAACTCGTCCGGCCCGGAGAGCACGTCTTGATCACCTCCGAGCAGTCCGTCGACATCCATCCTGACGACCGGACCGGCGCGGCCTCCGGCGGTGCGTCCACAGACGATCACCACCGATCCCGTGCCCGGCGGGAAGCCCAACATCGACGGGATGGACGCGATGAGCTCCTCGGGGGAGGTGATCACCACCGTCGGAGCATCATCAATCCCGTCTCCACCGATCCGTCCGTTCCCCGTCATCGCCGTCCACCCGTCTCCTCGTCTCACGTCCGCTCCGCCGACCGGGCGAACCGTGGGTGCCGGTGCACCGGATCAACCTTCGGACACGGCGCCGACGGCGGGCGCCCGGAAACCGGCGCTGAACGGGCCGCTGGGGAGCCCGAGAAATGATGGGGAATCATCTGCGGCCCGCTGTCGTTGGCACAGAGGTGAAACCCCGTCCCGGTGGGACGATCCATTCGGACCGGTGCGGACGATTCGGGGTGTCGCGACGAGAGGAGTCGACATGGCCAGGCACAGCGATCTGTACCGACTGATCGAGCCCGTCCCCGATCTGCGGTCGGAGTCCGGACAGGGCCCGGTGCTGGTGCACGCGTTGGAGGGGTTCTCCGACGCAGGCCAGGCGATCCAGGGCGTCACCGAACACATCAAGGGGAGCCTGGACTCCCAGCTGATCGTGGAGTTCGACGCGGACCAGCTGGTCGACTACCGCTCGCGTCGCCCGCAGGTGCGGTACTCGTTCGACCATTTCGCCGGGTACTCGGAACCGACCATCCAGATGCACGCCGTCAAGGACGCGGACGGGACGCCATTCCTCCTGCTCTCCGGTCTTGAGCCGGACCTGAAGTGGGACGGGTTCACCGAATCCGTGATCGACCTCGCCGGGTCGTTCGGGGCCCGGATGTCGATCGGCCTCGGCGCCATCCCCCTCGGGGTGCCGCACACCCGCCCCACCCAGTCGAGCGCGCACGCCAGTGACGTCGACCTCATCCGCGGGTTCACCGCCTGGCCCGGGGAGTTCTCCGTCCCGGGGAACGTGAGCGCCCTGCTGGAGCTCCGCATGGCAGAGCACGGGATCCCCTCCGCGGGCTTCACCGTCCACGTCCCCCAGTACCTGTCGCAGACCGCCTACCCCGCGGCGGTCCTCAACCTGGTCGGGAACATCGCGCAGATCTCCCAGCTCGAGCTGCCGTCCGGTGAGCTTGAGTCCGCGGCTGCGGACTTCACCGCACAGGTCACCGCCCAGATCGCCGACAGTCCGGAGATCCGGACCGCGGTGGAGCTGATGGAGAAGCAGTACGACGAGTTCATGGAGAGCCGCCACGGTTCCGACTCGCTCAACCCCGGCGGCACCCCCCTGCCGTCCGGCGACGAGATCGGCGCGGAGTTCGAGCGGTTCCTCGCGGAGCAGACCGGCGACGACGGGCCCGGCGCCCAGTAGCGCAGGCAGGCGGGAGCGGCCGGGCGGCTAGGCTCGGTCTGGTGCACCTGCCCGACCTCCTCGCCGACCTGGACGACGTCCCCTCCGATCTCCTGGAGGAGGCGGTGTTCGACGCCTTCGTGGCATGGGCCGACGCCCAGGGCCTGACGCTCTATCCGGCGCAGGAGGAGGCAGTGCTCGAGGTGACGGCGGGGAGCCACGTCGTCCTGGCCACCCCGACGGGATCGGGCAAGTCCCTGGTCGCGCTGGGTGCGCACTTCTCCGCGATGGCCAGGGGCACGCGGAGCTACTACACCGCGCCGATCAAGGCTCTGGTCAGCGAGAAGTTCTTCTCCCTGTGCGCGGTGTTCGGCGCGGAGAACGTGGGGATGCTCACCGGCGACGCCGCCGTCAACGCCGATGCGCCGATCGTCTGCGCGACCGCGGAGATCGTGGCCAACATCGCGCTGAGGGAGGGCGCCGACGCCGACATCGGCCAGGTGGTGATGGACGAGTTCCACTACTACTCCGAGCCCGACCGGGGCTGGGCCTGGCAGGTGCCGCTGATCGAACTCCCCGACACGCAGTTCCTCCTCATGTCCGCGACCCTCGGGGACGTCGACTGGCTCATCGAGGACCTGCGCACCCGCACCGGACGGGAGTGCACGCTCGTCGGGGGGACCGAGCGGCCGGTCCCGCTGACGTTCGACTACGCGCTGCAGAGCGTCCACGAATCGGTCGAACTGCTGCTCCGCGACGGCAAGGCCCCCGTGTACATCGTCCACTTCACGCAGGCCTCCGCCCTGGAACAGGCGCAGGCGCTGACCTCGGTGGCCGTGTCCTCCAAGGAGCGCAAGGCCGCGATCGCCGAGCAGATCGGCGGATTCCGGTTCACGACCTCCTTCGGTCGGAACCTGCGCAAATTGCTCCTGCACGGGATCGGCGTGCACCACGCGGGCATGCTCCCGAAGTACCGCCGCCTCGTGGAACGGCTCGCCCAGGACGGGTTGCTCACCGTCATCTGTGGGACCGACACCCTCGGCGTCGGAATCAACGTCCCCATCCGGACCGTGCTGTTCACGGGCCTGACCAAGTTCGACGGCCGCCGACAGCGGGTCCTCAAGGCCAGGGAGTTTCACCAGATCGCCGGCCGCGCCGGCCGCGCGGGATTCGACACCGAGGGCCTGGTGGTGGTGCTGGCACCCGAGCACGAGGTGGAGAACGCCAAGGCGGCGGCCAAGACCGCCGCCAACCCCAAGAAGAAAAGCAAGGCGGCCAAGAAGAAGCCTCCGGAGGGATTCGTCAACTGGACCCGCGCCACGTTCGACAAGCTCGTCGGTGCCCAGCCCGAGCAGCTGACCAGTCGCTTCGAGGTCAACAACGCGATGCTGCTCAACGTGATCTCACGGCCCGGGAGCTGCTACACCCACATGCGGCATCTGCTGCTGTCCTCACACGAGACCAGGGCCCGCGTCCGGCACCACGTCCTGCGGTCCATCGAGCTCTTCCGAGGGCTCGAGACGGCGGGCATCGTCGAGCGGATGACGGAGCCGGACGACGAGGGTCGGCACGTCCGACTGACAATGGATCTGCAACGGGACTTCGCCCTCAACCAGCCCCTCGCCCCGTTCGCTATCGCCGCGATGGAGGTCCTCGACCCCGACTCCCCCACCCCGGTCCTGGACCTGGTCTCGGTGATCGAATCCGTTCTCGACGACCCGCGCCCGATCCTCTACGCACAGCAGCGGGCCGCCCGTGGTGAGGCGATCGGGGCCCTCAAGGCCGAGGGGGTGGAGTACTCCGAGCGGATGGAACTCGTCGAAGACATCACGTGGCCCACGCCCCTCGCGGACCTCCTCGCCGACGCCTATGATGCCTACCGCGCCGGGCACCCGTGGGTCGCGGGGATCGAACCGTCGCCGAAGTCGGTCATCCGAGAGATGGTCGAGCGGGGGATGACGTTCTCCGATCTGGTCTCCGCCTACGGCCTCAGCCGGTCCGAGGGCTCAGTCCTGCGCTATCTCACCGACGCCTACCGGGCACTACGGCAGACCGTTCCCGCAGAGCTGCGGACCGAGGAGTTCGACGACCTGGTGGAATGGCTCGGGGAACTCGTCCGCCAGGTCGACTCGAGCCTGTTGGACGAATGGGAGCTGCTCACCGACCCGGAGGTCTCGCCGGATCAGGTGGCGGAGCTCGCCTTCGGGCAGTCGACCGGCACCACCCGACCCGTCACCGCCAACCTGCGGGCGTTCCGGGTGATGGTCCGCAACGCGATGTTCCGACGGGTCGAACTGCTGGCGCGGGACGACATCGACACGCTCGCCCGACTCGACGCCGACGTCCCCGTCCATCCCGACTGGGACACCGAGATCGATGCGTACTGGGACGAGTACGACGCGATCGGCACCGGGCCCGCGGCACGCGGGCCCGCACTGTTCTCCGTCGCCGAATCGGGCGACGGGGTGGAACCGGGGACCTGGAGGGTCCGGCAAGTGCTGGACGATCCGGAGCACGACCACGGTTGGGCCGTCGAGGCCGTCGTGGACCTGGGCGCCAGCGACGAGGCGGGGGAGGTCCGCTTCGCGTCTCTGACGCTCGCCGGCTGAGCGAGCCGACTGATCGATCCCGGTGACCGAGCCGGGTGACCGAGCAGGGAGGCTGAACCGGGCCGCGGATCCGGTGTCCGTACGATGACCGACGAACACCGCACCGACCCCTGAACGACCCCCGGACGACCCTGGACGACCCTGGAGGACATCTGTGACCCCCCGCATCCTGTACAAGAGGCTCGCGTTCGCGGAGGTGATCACCTGGACGTTGCTCATCCTGGGGATGATCGGCAAGTACGGTTTCGGGCTCGACTGGGCCACCACGGTCGGTGGCAGCATCCACGGTTTCGTGTTCCTGTGCTACACCGTGGCGACCATCGCGGTGTGGACGGACAAGCGCTGGTCCGCGGGCACGGGCCTGCTGGGCCTGCTGTCCGCCGTCGTGCCCTACGCCACCGTGCCGTTCGAGAGGTCCGTCGAACGCCGCGGACTCCTCGAGGGACAGTGGCGGCTCGGGCCGGGGAGCGACCAGCCTCATTCCCCCGCCGAGCGCGTCCTGGCCTTCGCGCTCCGGTCCCCGGTGGTCGCCCTGATCGTGACCCTCGTCGTGGTGGCGGTGGTCTTCACCCTGCTCCTGGTGGCGGGCAAGCCCACGGAGTGGATCTCGTGACCCCTGACCGTGGGCCCGGACGCCGGGAGCTCAACAAGGCGGACAAGCAGCGTCGGATCCTGGCCGCCGCCCGAGACCTGTTCTTCCGCAACGGGTACTCGTCGGTCACCACGCAGGAGGTGGCCGAGAAGGCGGAGGTGGGTACCGGGACGCTGTTCCGGTACGCCCGGTCCAAAGGCGAGCTGCTGTGCATGGTGGCCAACGAGGAGTTCCGTGCCATGGTGGAGACCGTTCCGGACACCGGGGATCCGGTCGAGGACCTGGTCGCGCTCTGCGGCCCCCTGTTCACCGCCCTCGAGAACCACCCGGAGAACATCGTCGCCTACCACCGCGAGACGGTGTTCGGGGAGCCCGGGCCCCACCGTGCGGAGGCGCAGCGCATCCTCCGCGAGCTGCGGGGGATCATCGGACTGATCCTGGCCCGGCACTCCCCGGGTCTGCAGGAGGCTCCGGATCTCGACGGCGCCGCCCAGACGGTCTTCGATGTCCTGTACATGTGCATCGTTCGTTCGGGGATCGATCGGTCGCCGGGCCGCGATCACCGAGCCGACCTGCACGAGCATGTCGAGCGGGTCCTGCACGGTGCACTCGCCCGTCGGGTCGCGCCAGACCGCGCGTACTGACACCCTCGTCCGGGACACCCCGACGACGGGCACCGCACCCCGCCGGGTGAGACTTGTCCGCATGACTGATGGCAACGACACCGACACCCACCCCGTGACCCGCCCGATCAAGGACGCGTCCACGGTGATGGTGGTACGTGACTCCGACCGCGGGCCCGAGGTGTTCGTGGCGCGCCGGGTCCGGGGAATGGCCTTCGCCGGGGGCATGACGGTGTTCCCGGGAGGGGGTGTGGACGCCACGGACGATGATCCTGAACTCGCGTGGACCGGCAACGCGCCCGAGTGGTGGGCGGAGCGGTTCGGCTGCGACGTGCCGCGGGCGCGCCGGTTGGTGTGTGCGGCCGCCAGGGAGACCTTCGAGGAATGTGGCGTGCTCCTCGCCGACCACGCCGACGGATCCCCGGTCGCGGACGCGGGTCGATACCACTCGAGTCGCGAGGAACTGGAGAGCCACCGGGTGACCTTCAGCCGGTTCCTCGCCGACGAGGGGCTCTCCCTCGCTGCGGGCAGACTCCGTCCCCACGACCACTGGATCACGCCCGCGGTGGAGTCGCGGAGGTACGACACGCGGTTCTTCCTCGCCGCGCTGCCGGAGGGGCAGGAACCCGACGACCTCACGACCGAGGTCGACCTGACCATGTGGGCCCGTCCCGTCGACCTCCTCTCCGACTTCCGGTCCGGACGCTCCATGCTCCTGCCCCCGACGTGGACCCAGCTCCGGGTCCTCGCCGAATACGCGGACGTGACGGCTGCTCTGGCCGCCGAGCGCGCCATCACACCCGTGCAACCGGAGGTCGTCGAACACCGAGGCGGGGTGCGCGTGCGCTTCGACGGCTCGGACGAGTACTGGTCCGACTACCAGGCCGGCCGTCCGGAGTCGGGGCGCTGATCGCCACCACCGGACATCTCGAACTGCCGACGCACCCGGCTGTGCGGTGGTTGACTGCCTCTCATGCCGGAGTTCGAGTTCGACGTGGACACGTCGATCGCCGCCGGGTGGGATCGCTTCGCGGCCCGCCTGGCCGAACTGCTGCGTGACCTCGTCCCGGGAGCGACGTTCGACCTGGCCGTCCCCGTGCTGGGCTCCCCGTCCACCCGGACCCCATACGTGCGTTTCACCGCCGCCGGCGACGGCAGCATCCATGCGGAGGTCTCCGGCGGGGGGTCCGAGGACTCGCCGGAACCGTTGGGGCCGGTTCGGCTCCGGCAGCTCCTCGCGCACGGGTGGGCGCCGGGAGCATCCGCGGAATCGGGGCTCGGCCTGACGTTCCCGGTCGACCGTGCACCGGAGGTGGCGCACCTCGTCGCCGGCACGATGGAGCGGGTCTTCGGAATCCCCCATCCGGTCTTCCTCCACGATGTGTCCGAGCCGCAGGACCCGTCTGTGTCCGAGCCGCAGGGCCCGTCGACGGGCCACTCAGAGGACCCCGCGCCCGCGGAGGTCGACTTCCGTCCCCTGACCATCGCCACCCCCGACGAGGCGACCAGGGCCCTGCAGTCGGCCCTGTCGGAGGTGTACCAGAGGCGTATCACGCCCGACGAGCACGACGTGTTCACCGTTCCCGCCGGGTACGTGCTGCTGTTCATCCGTGCACACCGATCGCTTCCGCTCGTGGTGTTCCGGAGCCCGCTCGTGTCGTCCGTGGAGGACCCCGCGGCCGCGGAGACCGAGGTCGCGATCCTCAATCGCGACTCGTTGTGGTGCCGGTACGTCTTCGACGGCGAGACGATCTCCGCGGAGGCGGAATTCGTCGACAGGGTGTTCGTCCCGGTCAACTTCAAGATCCACCTGGCCGAGATCTCCGCCGAGCTCGACGACGTCTACTCCGATCTCGCGCACCGGGTCACGGGCCGACGATGGCGTGACCTGCGCGCCGCGGACGACCACAGACCGCGGGAACAGTAAGATCTGGGACCGTGCCGGGACGTGCCCGGTATGAGACCTCGCCCCAGGAGCGCCAGAATGCGTCGCGCCGTCCTCGCCGTAGTGATCGTGAGCGCGGCCGTGTCCGCACCGGCCTGCTCGCCGGCGTCCCTGTTCGGCGACGACGACTCCGCGGGCGTCCCGGTGCAGGCCGGTGAGCAGTCGGGCCCCCTGCCGTCGTCGCAGCAGTTCGACAGGCCGTTCCCCGTGGCCGGTGACGACTGGGACGCCACCCTGACCCTGTCCGGCCTGCGGATCGTGCCCTCCACCGTGTACTCGGACGCCGTGGTCGTGGTGGACGTCCGGGTGGTGCAGGCGTCAGGGCAGCCGGAACTGGGCCCCGGGGACTTCTCGGCCTTCGACCCGGCGGGAAGGCCCTTCGAGCGGATCGAGAACCCCGCGGGGACGGTCGACGACCCCCTGGTGCCGTCGGTCCTGAGCTTCCCCGGCGAGGAGATCCGCGGGATGGTCGCCTGGACGATGCCCCGGGGGCACCGGATCGGTCGGATCGACGTGGTCACCCCGAGGACCATCGGTTCGGTCACCGTGACCCGCCAGCCGGAGGACCCGGCGGCCTCCTAGGACACGAGAGGGCCCCGGCCCTCGGGCGGAGCAGAGCCCTCGAGATAGGTCCAGCGACCACCTCGGCGCTCGAACTCGGACCGTTCACGCAGGACGGCCGGCCCGCCGGGCCCGACGTAGCGGGCCTCGAACTCCACGATCCCGATCCGGTCGTCGGCACCACCGGACACCACGTCGAGGATCGTGAGCCCGACCCACTCCACGTCTCCGCCCTCCACACGGGCCGGCCTCGTCCGCGGGTGCCAGGTGCGCCAGAGATGATCCTCCCGACCCAGGACGAAGGCCGTGTACCGGGATCTCATGAGCTGCTCGGCCGTCTCGGCCGGGACACCATCGTCCACGAGCGGACCGCAACAGTCTCCGAGAGCGCGCGGGCTCCCGCAGGGGCATTCGCTCACGTGCGCCTCCTCATTCCACCCGGGTCCGCGGTCAGGCTACCCACCCGCAGTCCGGCTATGCTCGGCGGAGACATGTCCAGGTTCAGTGCCCTCCCGTTCAGCGCCGGTCGCCGGTCCGATCCCGACAACGCCCCCTTGCGGGTCCGCTCGTGTCGGGACCTGTGCCAGTGGTCCAGGACGCCGGCGGAGCGCCGCGGCGAGCCCATGTTCGCCTGCCGTGGCTGCGGATCGCAGTGGGTCCCGAGCGAGCACTGGACTCCGCGGGACAGCAGCGGGGCGGTACCCCCGGAGGTGTTGGGGATCATCAGAGCCGAACCATGACCGCACCGGTCGGCCTCTAGGCTGGCCGGATGACCACCACCCCTCGATCCACCGGTTCCCCCACGGGCCCCTCCGTCGATCCCGCTGTGAGCTCCAGCACCATCGATGCCGTCCTGCGCCGCTCGGCCGCCCGGTTCCCGGACCGGGTGGCACTGACCTTCGCCGACCGCCGGTGGACCTACGCGGCCCTGGACTCGGCTGTCGACCGGGTGGCCCATATGCTCTCCGACCAGGGCCTGGAGGACAAGGCCCGGGTGGCCGCCTACGGGGTCAACTCCGACGCCTATCTCATCGCCTTCCTCGCCGCGTCGCGTGCCGGGTTCACCCACGTACCCGTCAATTACGCCCTGACCGGGGGCGAGCTGGAGTATCTGCTGACCGACTCTGGGTCGTCGCTGGTCCTGGTGGACCCGGCACAAGCGCCCACCTCGGCCGAGGTTCTCCAGACGTTGCCCGGGGTGCGCTCCCTCGCGCTGCTGCCCCACGCGGGGGAGCCCGCGGACGGCACCGTCCTGGGGTCCGCCCTCGACGACTCTCCGTGCGCGGTGATGCAGTCCCCGGCCACCGGCACCGACCTGGCGCAGCTCCTGTACACCTCGGGGACCACCTCGCGTCCCAAGGGCGCGATGATGACCCATTCGGCGTTGGTACACGAGTACGTGAGCTGCATCCTCGCCCTCGACTTCACGGCCGACGACGAGCCGTTGGTGACGATGCCCCTCTATCACTCGGCCGCGATGCACGTCTTCGCGCTCCCCTATCTGTCCCTGGGTGCGACGGTCCACCTCATGGCGGCCCCGGACATCCCGGAGATCTTGCGACGGATCGAGGTCGACAGGATCGGCTCGCTGTTCCTCGCGCCTACGGTCTGGGTACCCCTGGCCTCACACCCCGACCTGGAGTCACGGGACCTGTCGAGTCTGCGCAAGGCTCAGTACGGTGCCTCGATCATGCCGGTGACGGTGCTCCAGCGACTCCGGGGCAGGTATCCCGAGCTCGGGTTCTACAACTGCTTCGGGCAGTCGGAGATCGGTCCGCTGGCCAGCGTCCTGCGCCCCGAGGAGCACGAGGCCCGTCCGGCGAGCGCCGGCCGCCCCGTCTTCTTTGTCGAAGCCAGGGTCGTGGACGAGACGGGTGCCGAGGTCGCGGACGGCGACCGCGGCGAGGTGGTCTACCGCTCTCCGCAGTTGTGCCAGGGCTATTGGAACAAGCCCGACGCCACGGCAGAGGCGTTCCGCGACGGATGGTTCCACTCCGGCGATCTCGTGGTGCGGGACGCCGAGGGGTTCATCGAGGTCGTCGACCGGATCAAGGACGTCATCAACACCGGTGGGGTCCTGGTGGCGTCCCGGGAGGTCGAGGACGCGGTGTACAAGGATGACCGTGTCGCGGAGGTGGCGGTGATCGGAACGCCGGACGCCAAGTGGATCGAGGCCGTCACCGCGGTGGTGGTGCTCAGGGACGACGCGCATGCCAGCGAGTCCGAGATCATCGAGGGCACCCGCGCCCATCTCGCGCCGTTCAAGGTGCCCAAACGTGTGGTCTTCGTCGACGAACTGCCGCGTAACCAGTCGGGCAAGCTCCTCAAGCGGGAGCTGCGTCAGAGCTGACCCGGTCAAGAACCTCCGCGGCCACCACGTCGGGAGCCTGCTCCGGGATCCAGTGCCCTGTGGCCGACAGCGGAACGAATCGGTACTCCCCGGTCATCCGGGAGGCGGTGGCCTCCGCACCGGTGCGCCCGATCGCCGGGTCGTCCCGTCCCCACAGATAGGTCGTGGGAACCGATATGGCCGGCAGGTCGTACCGCCGCATCGCGCGGTACCAGTTGAGCGCGCCCGTCAGTCCAGCCCGGGAGCCGACCAACTCGAGGTGCCTGTCCACGAGTTCCTCCGACACGTGCTCGTCGAACATCTCCCGCAGCCGCCGGGCCCCGTCCTCCAGGAGGACGTCCTCGGCTTTCCCTTCCTGGCGGAACAGTGCGAAGTACGCCGACCGTGCCCGTTGGTCCGGGTCCGACTCCAGAGCCCGGGCGAACTCGGTCAGGTGGGGCACGGACACCACCGTGAGGCTGGTCACCCGCTCGGGGTGGTGGCCGGCGAGCCACCACGCGACCGATGCCCCCCAGTCGTGGCCGAGCACGTGCACGGACTCCAGACCCAACTGGTCGACGACCGCGAGCGCGTCCGCACTCAGGTGCTCGATCGCATACTCCCCGACGTCCTCCGGACGGGCACCGGTCGAGTAGCCACGCTGAGCCGGGGCGACGACCCGCAGGCCCTGCCGCGTCAGCATCCCGGCGACGGCCTCCCACTCCCACGGTGACTCCGGGAAGCCGTGCAGGGCCAGCACGGTCCCCCGCTCCGCTCCGATCGCACGCCACTCCAGGACGTCGAGCGTGCCGACCGGTATATCGACGGTCATGTGCTGCGGTTCCATGAATCAGACCCTAGCCCCTGTCAGGGAGTCACCGCAGCCGACCTCCCGGCGGGTTGTGGGCGGACGAGCCCGTGGGTGCGACCAGAGACCGTCGCTCGCACCAGTCGTGCACCAGCCACATCTCCACGACGAGCGGGTCCACGGCGGCCTCCTCCGCCCACGCGGAGACTAACTCCAGGTACCACTGGTACCTGCGGGGCGTCATCCGGCCGATCGATTCGATCTCCGTCCATCCGGCGTGGACGAGAGTGCCGATCCCGGCCGGGTCGACGGGAACGATGTGCTGCTGCGACCACGCCATGCCCAGCGACGACAGGTAGAGCGACGCGAGAGGGAACCCGAGATCGGGCACTCCCCTACCTGCCCTGCCGTGTGGTGCACCGTTGCGCAGGAGGTTCATGGCCTCCCCCGGCGTGTCCAGCCAGTTCGCCGCCTCGTGTAGGACCAGGGGATAACCGTGGGAGGAGACCGAACGCCACCCGGACCGGTCCCGCTCGGGCACGCGGAAGTCCGGTAGCCCCCGACGCACTCCGGATCTCAGTGGGTGACCGGTGAGCCAGGCCGCGCACATGTAGAGCGCGACAACCGACTCCTCCAGGCTTCCCCGCGCCCGGCGACCCGCCGCCCACAGGTCGCTCCTGCGGAGGTATCCGGATCCGGACTCGACACGGCCACCGTCCGGCCCACCGGCGACCAGGCGGAGGTCGACGCGGCGCTCCGCCAACCTGAGGTTCCACAGGTCGAGGTCGATCTCCACGTACTCGTCCGCCACCAGCAGAGCCGGGGGCTGGGCACGGCACCATCTGAGACACGAAGAGGGCAGGTCCGGGATGGGACGGGATCCGGTCGTCGTCATGCCCGCACGGTCTCACGTGGGTACGACACCCCGGAACGCCGGTCGGCCCGGCCCCCCCGGGGCGCCTCGGCTCAGTCCTCGGCGAACGCGTCCAGCGGAGGGCACGAGCACACCAGGTTGCGGTCGCCGTAGGCACCGTCGATCCGACGCACCGCGGGCCAGACCTTCGGGCGCCAGGCCGGCCCCAGCGGGTATCCCGCGAGGCTGCGGGGGTAGGCGTGATCCCACTGGTCCGCGGAGACGCTCTCGGCGGTGTGGGGAGCTCCCCGTAGCGGGTTGTCCTCCACGGTCCACTCCCCCGCCTCGACCCGGGCGATCTCGGCGCGGATCGCCGCCATCGCGTCGCAGAACGCGTCCAACTCGGCCAGGTCCTCACTCTCCGTCGGCTCCACCATCAGGGTGTTGGGGACCGGGAAGCTCATCGTGGGGGCGTGGAACCCGTAGTCCGCCAGTCTCTTGGCCACGTCGTCGATCGAGATGCCCACCGAGTCGATGAGCGGCCGGAGATCGAGGATGCACTCGTGGGCGACCCACCCGCCGTCCCCGGAGTACAGCACCGGGAAGTCCTGACCGATCCGGCGGGCCAGGTAGTTGGCGCTCGCGATCGCCGTGAGGGTGGCGCGACGCAGTCCGTCCGCGCCCATCATGCGGACGTAGGCCCACGTGATGGGGAGGATCGATGCGGACCCGAACGCCGCGGCCGAGACCACCGCGCCCGACCCCAGACCTTCCTCGTACGGGTGGCCCGGCAGGAACTCGCGCAGGTGCTCTGCCACCGCGACCGGGCCGACCCCGGGACCGCCGCCCCCGTGGGGGATGCAGAAGGTCTTGTGCAGGTTGAGGTGGCTCACATCGCCGCCGAACCGCCCCGGCCGGGCCACCCCCACGAGGGCGTTGAGGTTGGCCCCGTCGATGTAGACCTGCCCCCCGGCGTCGTGCACGATCGCGCAGATCTGTTCGATGTCGTGCTCGTACACCCCGTGCGTCGACGGGTAGGTGATCATGATGGCCGAGAGCTCGGCAGCGTGCCGCTCGACCTTCTCCTTGAGGTCGTCGACGTCCACGTCACCGTTCGGCCGACAGCCGACGACGACGACCTTCATCCCGGCCATCACCGCGGACGCGGCGTTGGTCCCGTGTGCCGAGGACGGGATCAGGCACACCCTGCGGTCCTCGTCGCCGCGGGAGCGGTGGTACTGCCGGATCGCCAACAGTCCCGCGTACTCGCCCTGGCTGCCCGCGTTGGGCTGCAGGCTCACCGCGGCGTAGCCCGTGATGTCGACGAGCCACTGCTCGACGTCGGCCACCAGCCGGCGGATGCCGCGGGTCTGCTCGGCCGGCGCGAACGGGTGGAGCCCGGCGAACTCGGGCCACGTGATGGGCTCCATCTCCGTGGTCGCGTTGAGCTTCATGGTGCAGGACCCCAACGGGATCATGGTGCGGTCCAGGGCGAGATCCTTGTCCGCCAGGGCGCGCAGATAGCGCAGCATCGCGGTCTCGGTCCGGTACTTCACGAACGCCTCGTGCTCGAGGAACGGCGAGGTCCGGTCGCCGTAGGCGGGGTCGACCAGGACCTCCAACTCGCCTGCGTCCGCGACGTCGGCCACATCTCCGCCGAACGCCTCGAGGACGAGCGCGACGTGGTCCCCGGTGGTGGCCTCGTCGCAGGCGATGGACACGTGGTCGTCGTCGACCTTCCACAGGTTCACCCCCCGCTCGGCGGCGGCGGCCAGCACCTCGGAAGCGCGGCCCGGCACCCGGGCCAGGACGGTGTCGAAGAAGTCGGCGTGGATCACCTGGACACCGGCCGCCACGAGGCCGTCGGCCAGGACGGCCGCGTGGGCGTGCACGCGCCGGGCGATCGCCGCCAGACCCTCGGCGCCGTGGTACGAGGCGTACATGGCGGCGACCACCGCGAGCAGGACCTGCGCGGTACAGATGTTGGACGTCGCCTTGTCGCGCCGGATGTGCTGCTCCCGCGTCTGCAGGGCCAGCCGGTAGGCCGGCCGACCGTCGGCGTCGGTGGACACGCCCACGAGGCGGCCGGGGAGGTTGCGGGCGTGCGCGGTGCGGCAGGCGAGGAATCCCGCGTGCGGGCCACCGAAACCCATGGGCACGCCGAAGCGCTGGGAGGAACCGAAGCAGGCGTCCGCCCCCTTCTCCCCCGCCGGCGTGAGGACGGAGGCGGCGAGCAGGTCGACGCCCGACGCCACGAGGACACCCCGGTCGTGGCACTGCTCGATCAGCCCGGCGACGTCGGCGACCCGCCCCGAGGCGCCCGGCGTCTGCACGAGTGCGCCGAAGAAGTCTCCCTCGGGTAATCCGTCGTCGATCAGGTTCGCGGTCACGATCTCGATGCCCAGTGGTTCCGCGCGGGTGGCGAGGATCGCGGCGGTCTGGCCGAAGACGTCCGTGTCCACCGCGAAGCGGGGACTCTTGGAGGACCGGTTGGCCCGACGGAGCATCGTCATGGCCTCGGCGGCCGCGGTGCCCTCGTCCAGCATGGAGGCGCCCGCCATGTCCATGCCGGTGAGGTCGGCCACCATGGTCTGGAAGTTCAGGAGCGCCTCGAGCCGGCCCTGGCTGATCTCCGGCTGATACGGCGTGTAGCCCGTGTACCAGGCGGGGCTCTCGACGACGTTGCGGCGGATGACCGCCGGGGTGAGTGTGTCGTAGTACCCCTGGCCGATCATCGAGACCGCGACCTCGTTGCCGTCGGCGAGCACCCGCAGGGCGGCGAGGGTGTCGGCCTCGGACAACGGCTCGGGGAGCGCGTCGATTCCGGCTGCCCGTCCGTCGGGCCCCACCTCGTCGAGAATGACCGAGGGGAACGCGCGTTCGGCGAGCTCGTCGAGCGAGTCCACGCCGATGGTGCGCAGGATGTGGGCCAGGCCGTCGGTATCGGGTCCCAGATGGCGGGCGACGAACTCGCCTCCGGTCCGGGCGGTGTGCGGGGTCGTCGTCACAGGTGCTCCTCGAAGGGCGGGGCCGCCCGGGCGGGCGGCCTGCGGGCCGGTGCTACCCTCTCCGCTCTGTCCCCAACCGGCTGACGCCGGCGCCTGAGAGATTCACGGGGCCCACCTGCGAGCCGCGCTTTCCCCGTGGGCGGGTGGTCTGTTCCACCACTCTCCAGAGGCGTTAGACGACTGCACGGTCCGGGTGCCTGAGAGATTCTCGGAGAGGAGTTGCTCCTTCGGCGCCCGCAGCTGCAGCCGCGGAACTCTCCCGTGAGTCGCGTGAACGCACCGCCGAGTCTAGACGACTCCCGCCGATCAGCCCGTGCGCCGCGAGGCGCGGGCACGCCGACGGGCCGCCAACTCGTCCTCGAGGGGCTCGATCACGTCCTCGGCCGAGACGGTCTCGGCGGGGAACTCGGAGATCGACCCGGCGAGTTCCCGCATCGCGCCGCCGATCCCGATACCGAAGACCCCCTGCCCACCCTGGAGGAGGTCGAACACCTCCTCCTTGGAGGTGCACTCGAACACCGTGCGACCGTCGGAGAACAGGGTGATGGTGGCCAGGTCCTTGACCCCGCGGGAGCGGATCTGGTCCACGGCCTTGCGGATGTTCTGCAGCGAGATGCCGGTGTCGAGCAGCTGCTTGACGATCTTGAGGACGAGGATGTCCTTGAAGGAGTACAGGCGCTGGCTCCCGGACCCGGCGGCGTTGCGGATCGACGGCACCACCAGATCGGTCCGGGCCCAGTAGTCGAGCTGCCGGTAGGTGATGCCGGCGATCTGGCAGGCGATCGGGACCCGGTACCCACTCGTCCCGTCCGGGATCCCGTCGTCGGGGAACAGTCCCGGTTGCACCTCGTCGAACGTGGCCTGGGTGGCCTCGACGTCGCCTCCGAAGAGACCCTCCGTCTGCGTCACGATGGAGGACGACTCCGGATCCCGGGTGTGGTCGGCCACGATTGCTCCCTCAAGCTGTGGGGTGCCTCCGCTGTCGCGACGGCACGGTGCCAGGCCCTGACGGACCCGGTTCCTGAACGTGTGAACACCATCGGTGTAGTTCACTGGGAGCAACGCTAGGCCCGCTCGGGGCTGCGATCAATAGGACACGCGGTAAACCTCAACCTCAAGTTGAACTTGAGACATGGCTGCGACCTGCCAACTGGTGCTGAAGTGACTGTTGGGAGAACCGAAATACCTGGTCGCGATGGTCAGGAGGTGCGGCCGCCGGGCTCCCGCGGGGCGTCGCCCCCGCCGAGGAAGTCGTCCGGGTTCACCTGGTCGAGGAACTCCCGGAACGCCTCGACCTCCTCTTCGCCCTGCTCCACCAGTGAGATGCCGACCTCGTCGAGGACCTCCCGGCTGACGAGAACCGGGGAGGACGTCCTCAGCGCGACCGCCACGGCGTCCGACGGGCGAGCGGACACCCGTCGACCCTCGAAGACGAGCTCGGCGAGGAACGTCCCCTCGGAGACCCCCACGATCTCCACCTGTTCGAGCGGGTGGGAGAAGGTGTCGAGGAGCGTCGCGACGAGGTCATGGGTCAGCGGCCTGCCCGGCTGCACCCCCTGCTGGTGGAGACTGATGGCCGCGGCCTCGGACGCGCCGATCCAGATCGGCACGTACCTGCCCCCGTCCTTCTCGTGCAGGATCAACACCGGCGCGTACTCCGGTTCCTCGAAACGGATACCGACGACGCTCACCTCGCGCATGTTCTGTCCCATGTCCTCCGCCTCTCGCACGCCTGCCAGCCTAGTCCCGAACCGCCCGCGGGCGCTCGCGTCAGGATTCCAACGCGTGACGGACGGCGACGGTGACCAGAGTGGAATGCAACGCCACAGACAGCGCCGCGATCTCCCGGGCCAACTCGGCCGCGCGGTCGCGGGCATCCGCGTCCCCCTGACGGGCCACCGGGCCGGCGATCTGGGTGATCAACCCCGTCTGCCGGTCAGCGGCGGTCCGGAACCCCCGGAGATGACGGACGTCCACACCGTGTCCGCCGAGATCGTGTGCGGTCCGCGCGACCAGGACCGCCTCCGGGTCGAAGAAGCCACCCGCGCCCGGCACGATGAGCCCGGCGTCGATGAGCGACCCCACGAACTCCGCGTCCACCCCCGACTGCGTCACAACGTCCTCGCGGGTGAGACGCAGGACGGTGTCGCTCCGGAAATCGTCCGGGGTCGACCCCGGCACCCCGTCCGCACCGTGCCGCGGGAGCAGGGCAGTGGTGGAACCGTCCGCGATGGCGGAGTCGAGCGCCTCCAACTCCTCCCGGATCACCTTGAGCGGCAGGTACCGGTCCCGCTGCGCCGTGAGCACATAACGCAGTCGCTCACGGTCCTCGACACTGAACCGCCGGTACCCGCTGGCGGTCCGCTCGGGGGTGACCAGGCCTTCGTTCTCGAGGAACCGGACCTTCGACACCGTGAGATCCGGGAAATCCGGACTCAGGAGTGCGATGACGCCACCGATGGAGAGGTGCTTCTCCTCGGCGGCGCCGTGTCCGGCGGCGGTCACTGCCCGGGCGTACCCGTCAGGAACACGAGGCGGAACTTGCCGATCTGCACCTCGTCGCCGTTCGACAGCGATGCCGAGTCCACGGGCTCACGGTTGACGTACGTGCCGTTCAGGGATCCCACGTCGACGACGGTGAAGGTGCCGGCCTCGGTCCTGAACTCGGCGTGGCGACGGCTCACGGTGACGTCGTCCAGGAAGATGTCGCTGTCCGGGTGCCGGCCGGCCGACGTGGTCGACTGGTCCAGGAGGAACCGCGAGCCCGCGTTGGGCCCCCGCTTGACCACCAGCAGCGCCTGCCCCTCGGGCAGGCCCTCGACACCGGTGACGGCGGGCTCGGACTGAGCCGCCTGCTGATCGGACTCGTTGAGAAGCTCAGCGCGGAACACCGAGGTGGTCTCGGCGGTGGCCTCGGGCATGTTCTTGTTCTCGGTCACGTTCGTCTCTCCTCGTCCGAGCCCGGGCGTGGGGCTCACCATGCGGTGCCTGCGATTCTATGTCGGACCGTCCGGCCGCGGGGCCGGGGGCGGTCCCTCCCCCTCAGCCCTCCGTGATCTTGGAGTACCCGTCCGAGTCCAGGGTCTGCTCGAGTTGCGTCTCGAGATCGTCGACGTCCGGGATCTCGAGGACGACGATCCACCCTTCACCGTAGGGATCCGAGTTGACCAGTTCGGGTGAGGTCTCGAGGGCAGTGTTCACCTCGACGACCTTCCCACTGAGCGGGGCGTACAGGTCGGAGACGCTCTTGGGCGACTCGACCTCGCCGAACGGCTCACCCGACTCGGTCTCCCCGCCCACGTCAGGGAGCTGGACAAAGACGATGTCCCCCAACTTGGACTGCGCGTACTCGGTGATGCCGATGCGAACGCGGGTATCGGACACCCGCTCGACCCACTCGTGCTCGTCGGTGTACCGGAGCTGGTCGGGGATGTTCTGGTCGCTCACTGACGTGCCCTTCTCGCGTGGCTCACTTGGCGTGTACATGTGGCGACATTACACACCGCCGGGCGGCTCCACTGAAGTAGATAGGCCGCGGCGCGGGGGGACGGAGCGGGCGATCCTCCAGGCCTGCCACAGGTAAATCGCGCCGCTCCAGCAGTAGAGGCCCACGCCCCAGTACAGGCAGGCTTCGCCCAGGATCATCAACCCCTCCCCTCCGGGGACCCCCGCGTACCCGGCGAGCAGCAGCGGCAGCGACCAGAACAGTGCGAACGTGGCCGCTTTGCCCAGGTAGGTGACCTCGGGGTCGATCCCGCGCCTCCGGTAGACCGGCATGGTCCCCACCAACAAGGCGTCCCTGACCAGCAGAATCACCACCACCCAGACGGGGATGTACCCGGCGACGGCGAAGGCCACCGGGACGGCCGCCACCAGGAGGCGGTCCGCGAGGGGGTCGAGACGCTCGCCCCACGTCGACCGCATGTTCCACAAGCGGGCGATCTTGCCGTCGAGCCAGTCGGAGACCACCAGTGCGCCGAGGAGCCACAGTGCCAGGGGTGGATCGTCCCAGACCAGGATGCTCATCACGAGCACCGGGATCAGAGCGATGCGCGCCAGCGAGATGACGTTGGGGAGCGTCCAGAACCTGTCGCTGACCTCGGGGTCGCGGAGCGGCGGTTCGTACCCGAGGCCGGGCGGCACCGCGGCGGAGAGGTGTCCGTCCCGCGGGGGCGGGATGCGTGCGCCGAGGACCTTGCCCTCACCCGTCCGCCATTCCCGCAGATCGGTCTCCCGCCTGCCCTCCCGCGCCCCACTCATCGGAAGGTCGACATCATCCCGGAGAAGACGTTCCCGCCGGCCGCCATCGGGTTGTCGTGGACCATGTACGTCCACGTCGAGGTGGGCCGCGCCATCGCGTTGGCCACCAGATCCACCCCCGAATCGGTGAACTCGATCTCGGCGAACGTCGTCTCCGACTCACGGACGGCGTCCGAGGCGAGGTCCCTGAAGTGGTCGATCGCGATGCGGTGGAACTCGTCCAGGGGGTTCTCCCGTCCGAGGGCGCGTAGGTGGATGGACTCGCGCACGTCGTTCATCGTCTCCAGGTGACGGGCCCACCCCCGGTCGAGATGCCACAGCATGATGTCGCGGCACCCCTGCACCACGGCGTCGCGGCCGTGGGCCTCCACGAGCTCGGCACTGCGATCGGGATCGTGGGAGGTCAGCTCCTCGAACGCCTTCTCGGTGAGCAGCAGCGCCGCGCGCCGCTCGGCGAGGATCGACCGCTGCTCGGCGAGTAGTCGGCTGTACCGCCAGGTGTTCGAGTGGATCGCGAGCATCTGTCCCTCGGTGACCCGCTGCGCGTGGTCGACCGCGTCGCGTCCTCGGTTGCCCTTGAGCAGCCCACTCATCCGGTCGTGCGCGGTGGGGATCTTCTCGGGCTCCAGCGCCGAGGTCACCACCGGGTCGTCCATGGCGGCGAAGAAGACCGAGCTGCCGGGGTCTCCCTGACGTCCGGCGCGACCTCGGAGCTGGTTGTCGAGCCTCTCCGTCCGATGCCGCCCGGTCCCCACCACGTGCAGTCCGCCGAGTGCGACGACCTCGTCGCGGCGGGCCTCGTCGGACCCGCCCAGTCTGATATCGGTGCCCCGGCCGGCCATCTGGGTGGAGACGGTGACGTTGCCCACGTCGCCCGCCTCGGCGATGATGGCGGCCTCCTCCTCGTCGTTCTTGGCGTTGAGCACGACGCAGTCCACGCCCCTGTCGGACAGGCGTGCGGCGAGTTCCTCCGACTCGGCGACGTCATGGGTCCCCACCAGCACGGGTTGGCCGGTCGAGTGGATGGCGGCGATGTGCTCGACGACGGCGCGGGTCTTGCTGTCGCCGTCGATGTAGGTCCGATCGGCCTCGTCGAACCGGACGCAGGGGGTGTTGGGGTCGATCTGGGACACACCCAACGAGTAGAACTCCCGGAGCTGTGCCCCCGCGGCGAGAGCCGTCCCCGTCATGCCGCACACGCGGTCGTACCTCCCGATGAACGCCTGGACCGTGATGCTGTCGAGGATCTGCCCGGCCTCGGAGACCGCGACGCCCTCCTTGGCCTCGACGGCCGCCTGCAACCCGTCCGGCCACCGCTGCAGCTCGGCGACGCGACCGCGCGAGGCGTTGATCAGCTGGACCCGGCCGTCACGGACGATGTAGTCCACATCCCGCCTCAGCAGAAAGCAGGCGTGCAGTGCCACGTTGACCTGGACCAGCGTGGTGCCCACGTGCTCCGCGTCGTAGAGGTCACCGATCCCCAGTTCCCCCTCGATGGCCTCGGCGCCGTCGTCGGTGAGAAAGATGTTGCGCCGCTCGGAATCGGTCTCGTAGTGGCGACCCGGCCGCAGTTTGCGCACCGCGGAGAGGATCTCCCCCGTGGGCGCCTCCCCGGACGTCGACCCGGCGAGGACCAGCGGGACCAGCGCCTCGTCGACGAGCACCGAGTCCGCCTCGTCGACCAGGGCGACGTCCGTGGTGGGAGCGATGAGATCCGCCGGGTCGGTGACCAGCTGCTCCCGCAGCACATCGAACCCGATCTCGGAGACGGACCCGTAGGTGATGTCGCAGGCGTAGGCCCGGCGACGCTCCTCGCGCGTCGACGACTCGGTCACGTGACCCACCGTCAGGCCCAGGAGCTCGAACATCGGCCCCATCCACCGCGCGTCCCGCGCGGCGAGGTAGTCGTTGACGGAGATGACGTGGACGGTGTGGCCCTGGAGGGCGTATCCGGCCGCCGCGACCGCACCCGCGAGGGTCTTGCCCTCACCGGTCGCCATCTCCACCACATCGCCCGCGAACATCCGCAGGGCGCCCTGGAGCTGGACGTCGAACGGCCTCAGGCCCACAGCGCGGGTCGCGGCCTCCCTGGCCAGAGCCAGGAACCGGGCGAGGTCCTCGGGAGACTCACCGAACAGCTCCAGGCCGTGGGCTTCGTCCGCGAAATCGCCGTCCGCCACCCCCGAGGCCCACTCGTCGAACCCGTGTGACGCCTCGACCGCACTCTGCGCGCGCGAGGTGTCCCGGCCCTGGGTGGAGCCCATCAGCTTCCAGAAGCGGTTGGCGAATCCCACGCGAGGAGTCCTTCCCGGTCAATCGAACAGTTGATGCCACCGTACGCAGCGGCCGAGCCGATCGGCGGCCGACCCCGCCGGTCGCCGCGTCAGCGATTCGGGTCGATCTGCCCGCGCAGCCTCCGCATCGCCTCCGTGGACAGCATCCGGTCACCGGCACGGGCGGCCAGGTGCTCGGCCGTGAGGTCCGCGGGACTGGGCGCGTGCACGGTGGACGGGGGCCGCACCCCGTTCTCCCGGGCGATGTCGTTGAGCCGCGCGGCCTCGGAGACCGCGGCCTCGGCACGGTTCTCCACGGACTCCACCAGTTCGCGGAAGGCGACCGCTCGCTCCACGACCTCCGCCCAGACCTCGTCGATCGCGGCTCCCATCCCGGTCAGGAGGGTGAACCCGTCCCGAGCGGTGGAGAAACCCGGAGTCGACGCCGTCTCGCGCAGGCGGCACAGATCTCCGGCGAGCCCCATCAGCTCGGTCTCCGCGTCGAACTGCAGTCGGATCTCCTCGACGGACCGCCCCCCGCGCACGTAGGCCCGGATCAGCCGGTCGTACATCCCGCCGGCGTCCATGAGTAGCGCCGTGTACATCTCAGGGAGGCGCCGGCTGTCCGCACGGATCCGCGGGAGCGACGGCAGCGAATCCACCACCGCCTGGACACGGTGTGGCAGGACGACCCGGCCCATCTCACGCTGACCGTAGGCCGCGGCGGCGGTCCCCAACTCGACCATGGTCCTGGGCACCATCGGAACCGGCGCCATCGTCGGGGTGGAGGCGAGGGCGTCGAAGAGCCGGCCCCGGTCCTCGGGGTCCAGATGAACGCCGCGCTTACGGTCCGCGCGGATGTCCTTGATCCGATAGGCGAAGACTCCGGCGCCACGAGTGAACCCGGTGCGCAGGCTGACGTACTTCCGATCGAGTTCCGCGAGCCGGGTGCGCAACGCCATCCTCAGGACCGACGGCAACGGGGTCCCCAGCTGACGCCGGAGGTCGTGACGCTGCTCCTCGATCACCCGCAGCTGGTGGAAGCCGCCGATCGTGGGAAAGGGCAGGTTACGGTGCAGACGCGCCAGCACGATCCCCGCGATCCGGGGTTCGACGAGTCCGCAGGCGATCAGAAGTGCGGCCCGGTCGGAGAGTTCCCCCCGACTCGTGGAGGCCTTGCCCGTGCACAGGTCGTCGACGCGGCGGATCAGGCGGGCGCGGGCGTCCTCGCCGTCACCGTCCTGATCGCGACTGGTCATACTCGAGCACCTCTCCCCTGCGCCGGCGGTCACCGCCGATGGACATCATGCTTCCATGATGCCCGCTCCGCCGATCGCACGCCTCCAGTGCTACTCGGACGTGACCCGCACGACCATCTTCCCGGTGTTGGCCCCGCGCATCATGTCGAGGAACGCGTCGACCGTGTTCTCGATGCCGTCGACCACCGTCTCGTCGTAGGCGATCTCTCCGCCGGCGAACCAGGTCGTCATCCGGTCGGTGAACTCGGTGCGCAGGTCGAGGTAGCGGCCGAGGGTGAAGCCCGTGAGAGTCAGTCCCCGAGTGATGATGGTGGCCAGGTTGTCCGGGCCGGGTGTCCTGCCCTCGACGTTGTAGCTCGCTATCGCCCCACACATCGCGATTCGCCCGCCGTCGTTCATCACGTCGAGCGCCGCCTGAAGGTGGTCGCCGCCGACGTTGTCGAAGTAGACGTCGACGCCCTCCGGGACCACTTCGCCGAGCTGATCGCGCACCGGCGCCTCCTTGTAGTTCAGCGCGGCGTCGAAGCCGTACTTCTCGGTGAGCAGCCGCACCTTCTCGGGCGATCCCGCGGATCCGATGACGCGACCGGCACCCAGGAGTCGCGCGATCTGCCCCGCCGCGGTGCCGACCGCGCCGGCGGCGCCGGAGATGAAGACCGTGTCCCCCGGCTTCAGGCCGGCGATCGCGGTGAGTCCCACGTACCCGGTCAGTCCCGTCATGCCGAGGATGCCGAGGTACAGCGAGAGCGGGGCTCCCTCCAGCTCGGGTACGACGGTGAAGGTCGAGGCGTCGGCCTGGACGACGTCCGACCACCCGTGTTGGTGGAGCACCACGCTGCCCACGGGGACGGCGGGGTCGGTGGAGGCGGTGACGCGGCCGACCGCGCCGCCGGTGATGGTCGCGCCGACGGCGTACGGGGCGGTGTAGCTACGCACGTCGTTCATCCGGCCCCGCATGTAGGGGTCGACGGAGACGTAGAGGTTCGAGACCCGGACCTCGCCCGGCCCGACCGGCCCGTAGGTGACGGTGGCGGTGCGGAAGTCCTCGTGCGTCGGCCACCCCGTGGGGCGGGCGGCGAGCTGGATCTGGGTGCTGGTTGCGGAGTCGGTGGCGGTGTGTTTGACGTGGGTCATGGTTCGGCTTTCTGGTGAGGGTGCGTGCGGGGTGCGGGAAGGCAGCGGCGCGGGCTGCTACAGCGCGAGCGCGAGGGCCAGGGCGAGGGCCGAGAGCAGCGGGAGCAGACCCTGCTTGAGGGCGGCCCCCCGCTTGTCGGGAGCGGAACAGAACAGGACGAGCGCCGCCGCGGCCATGGAACCGGCACCGGCGAACAGCAACGCGGCCCCCACGGGCACGACGCCGGCCAGGACGATCCCGATGCCGACCGCCGTGACGATGGCGAGGAAGAGGTTCTAGAACCCCTGGTTGAAGGCCATCTGTTCGGTAGCCCTCGCCTCCTCGGGGCTCGTCCCGAAGACCCGACGGGCGCGGGCGCTCGTCCACATCAGCGATTCGAGCGCGAAGATGATGACGTGCACCAGCGCCGCGAGCGCGGCGAGAACAAGGGAGAAGATGAGCATGGGCTGACCTCGTCGGATCGATGGGGCGGGAGTTCTGAACTGATCGTTCCACTATATACTGGACCGGGCGTTTCACAAACCTGGCATTTGACAAACCGGGCATTTCACAAGAGGAGGCCGACCATGGCTCGCACGCAGGCATTCGACACCGCCGCCGCCGTTCGCTCTGCGCGTGAGGTGTTCTGGGAATCGGGGTACGAGGACGCGGCCATCCCGACCCTCGAACGCGCCACCGGGTTGAATCGCTCCAGCATCTACAACGCCTTCGGCAGCAAGCGCGGTCTCTTCGACGCGGCGGTCGAGAGCTATCTCGACGAGGTGGTCCGTCCGATGCTCCGGCCGTTCGCCGAGACCCCGGTCGCGCCCGACGCGATCGTCGACTACCTCGGCAGACTGCGGAGCACGTTCCTCGACTCCGATTCCCCGGCGTTCGCCCACGGGTGCCTGCTCATCAACTCGGCAACCTCGCCGATCGCGCGGGACGCGGCCGTGCGCGAGGTGGTGGCCGCGTATCGCGAAGAGTTGCGGGCCGCCGTCGGCCGCGGTGTCCTCGCCCACCGCCCCACGCACGACACGGATGCCAACGCCCGGCTCGCCGACGCCTGCACCGCGATGATCGTCGCGGCCTTCGCGCTCACCCGCGTCGACAATGTGGCCGCGCTGCAGTGCATCGACACCGCGATCCGGCTCCTCGACGATCACACCTGATGCCGGGGCGCCTCATGCCGACGCGCCCGGGCCGCCCGACGACGGTCAACGGGCGAGCCACACCCCAACGGTGGGCACGCGGCGCCATACCCCCGCGAGGGGCACCGCGTCGGACGTACCGTCAGCCGATGGGGACTGTTCAGTCATCACGCAACGATCTCCACGCTCTGGAACCGGACGAGTGGCCGGAGTACCTCTCGGCCCGGTCCGGCCTCCCCGGGCCACGCGCCAACCTCTCGCTACTCACTGTCGCCGCCAGGCTGGCGGACGAGCGCGCCATCGAGGCGATGCTGGCCGACGGCGACGAGTATCCCGTGGCGTGCGCCGCCGCGGCCCTCGGAGTGAGAGCGGGCTCCACGCAGTGCGAGGAGCGTGCCCGGGCGCTCGCGACGGATGACCGGTGGCGGGTTCGCGAGGGGGTGGCCATCGGCCTGCAGCTCCTCGGAGACGACACACCCGAGGTGCTGATCGAGCTGGTCCGGCGGTGGGCCGAGGATCCCGAGCCCTATGTCCAGCGCGTCGCCGTGGTGGCGATCTGCGAACCCCGCCTCCTGCGCACCGCCCCGGCGGCGGCCGTCGCCATCGAGGTGTGCCGGCGCTGCACGGACCACCTCACGGCGCTGCCGCCGGCGCAGCGCAAAGACCCCGCGGTCCGCAACCTCCGCCAGGCGTTGGGGTACTGCTGGAGTGTCGCCGTGGCAGCGGATCCCGAGCCCGGGCTCACTGCGTTTCAGGAGCTGCCGACCGACGACCCCGACGTCCAGTGGATCGTCACGCAGAATCTGCGCAAGAAGCGACTGTCGGCGCTGCTGTGACTGCTGCCCTCCCGGGGACGGGAGCCGTCCGTCATCTCACCTGCCGCCGCGGAGCGGCACCCCCACGTCCCCGCCCGACTCCTCGGTGATGCGGCGGCCCATCTGCACGAACGTCGGCTCGGAGAGGAACCCCCCGGCGAAGAGCGCCTGCCCTTGGGCGAACGACGCCGAGCGTCGGATCTGGTCTTCGCCTGCGAACCCGAACACCCCCGCGAGCTCCTTCAGGTCCCTGGGCGAGTTGACCCTCATGAGGCCGAGGTTGTCGCACTGGGAGAGCACGTTGGGGTGGATCTTGTTGGGTCGCTGGGTGGAGAGCAACAACCACAAGCCGAACTTGCGGCCCTCCGCGGCGATCTGGACCAGTTGCCGGGTGAGGGCACGCTCGACATCGGTCTGAGGGTCTGGTGGGCAGATGTTGTGCGCCTCGTCGATCACGATGAGGATCGGCTTCCGGTCCTCGCGCCGTGTCCACAGGTGCTCCAGGACCGCTAGTGCCGCGACCTTGGATTCGGCCGGGTGAGTGAAGCCTCCGAGGTCCATCACCGTAGCGCGTGGTCGTTGATCGATCACGTCGACGACGGAACCTGCGCCCCTGGACCACAGGTCCCACTCGAGCACCTGGAGGTTCTCCATCCGGTAGGACAGCCGGACCTCCCCCGGGTCGGACGACTGCCGGAACGCCGCGAGCGCGCCCGCCGAGTCGAAGTTCTCGGCGCGGACCTCCGCCCGCAACAAGACGTTGTACTCCTCCGCGTCCGCGATCGGATCGAGTTGGAGCAGGGCGGCCTTCGACGCCGGGGTCAGGTCCACGTAGCGGGCGCGCAGCCGCCCCGCGGGACTCTTCCCCGAGCCATCCCCCGAGCTGCCTGACGAGTCGCCCGGCGAGTCGCCCGATGAGCGCAGCACCCGGATGTCGAGCTCCGCGAGCCGGGCCGCCTCCGCCGCGCTGGCATCCTCGCGGGCCTCGGGCAGCCTGACGAAGTCCGCGTTCGGGTCCAGGATGACCATCGGGAGCTCGGTGTGCAGCAGCAACTGCTCCAGGACAACTCCCAACGCGTAGGTCTTCCCGCTACCGCTCTGCCCGCACCAGAAGGTGTGGCGATTGAAGCGACGGGCGTCGAGGGTCACGGGCTCCCCCGGAACATCGACGCCCGAACCGATCACGAGCCCGGTCATTCTGTCTCCATTCGTTTTAATTGCCCAGCGTAACCCACAAATCAGTTGCTCCTCGGGAGACTGCAGAGACCCGAGATCGTGGGTTCCATCGGTCCGACGCCCCCCCATCCAACCCCGGTGGTAAGGCATCGAAGGTCTTCCGCGGGGCCGGTCAGGTGGGAATGATTGGACTAGGGCCGCCGCTGCCGCTCGTGGCCGCCGCGCCCCGCCGACCCACGAAAGGTCACTCCATGAGTTCCACGCCCCCTATCGACAACCCCACAGCGTCAGCGAACCCCGGCCGGTTCACCGCATGGCCCCTTTGGGCGGTGCTCGCCGGTGCGGCCGGGCTGGTCGGGACCGTCGCGACAGACCTCCGACCCGACGCTGAGGTGGAGGCGATCAACCGCGGCGAGAGCCACGCCGTCGTCCCGGCCGACATGATCGGCCTCGATCCCGCGATCGGCCGGATCGGATTCCTGGCGGGCCTGCTCGCCGTCTTCGCCCTGATTGTCTTCGCCGCAGCCTGGCGCCGACACGTCGAGACCCGGTTCACCCGCTCCACGGCCGCCAGGGTCGTGAGCATCGGCCTGATCGCGTCCGCGGGGGCGCTCATCCTGGGGTACGGGTGGCGAGGTGCCCTGGCCAACTACCTCGGCCCGGAGGCGGGCGCGTACGGCGAGGAGGGACTGTTCGTCTACTACATGCTGACCGACTTCGGCGCGTACATCCCGTGGACCGGGCTCATCGCCTCGGCGCTCGCGCTGGCCTGGATGGCGTGGGTAGAGCGGGACGTCTCCCGCATCCTCGGGACGGTCGCGGCGATCCTCGGTGTGGGGACGCTCGGCGCCGTGGTGGTGTCCGGGGTCCCCGGACTCCCCGGGATCCTCATGCCGTTCTGGCTTGTCGTCACCGGAATCTGGCTCGCCGTGGGACGCAGCCCAATCGCGCACTCGTCGGAGCCCGTCGCCTAGGAGCGATGTCGGAGCGGAACAACCGTGGGCGCACATGACTCAGGGGCGGTCTCCCGAGTGGGAAACCGCCCCTGAGATCGTCATCTTTGCGTCGGGCTGACAGGATTTGAACCTGCGACCCCTTGACCCCCAGTCAAGTGCGCTACCAAGCTGCGCCACAGCCCGCCCGCCACCGCTCTCGCGGCGACTGGATCAGACTAGCGCACGGCTATCGGCGCACTCCAATCGCCTGGTCACTTGCGCTGTCGGCGCTCCTTGACGCGCACGTTCACCCGGACCGGAGAGCCGTCGAAACCGAAGGTCTCGCGCAGGCGACGCTCGAGGAACCGCCGGTAGCCGGCCTCCAGGAACCCGGTGGAGAAGAACACGAACGTGGGCGGCCGGGTGGTGGCCTGGGTGCAGAAGCGGATCCGCGGCAGCTTGCCGCCGCGCATCGGCGGCGGGGTGGCCGCTACAACCTCGCTCATCCACGTGTTGAGCGGACCCGTGGGGATGCGCTTGTCCCAGGAGTCGAGTGCGCCCTCCATCGCCGGCACCAGCTTGGCCAGGGCACGCCCGGTGGTGGCCGAGATGTTCACCCGGTAGGCCCAGGTCAGGATCTTGGACAGTTCCCGGTCGATCTCCTTGTCCAGGTCGTACCGGCGGTCCTCGTCCACCAGGTCCCACTTGTTGAAGGCGATCACGAGCGCCCGACCGGCGTCGGCGACCATGGAGATCACCCGCAGGTCTTGCTCGGTGATCGGTTCCGAGGCGTCCAGCAGCAGCACCACGACCTCGGCGGCCTCGATGGCCCCGCGGGTCCGCAGCGAGGCGTAGTACTCGTGCCCGTAGGCCTGGTTGACCTTGCGTCGCAGGCCGGCGGTGTCGACGAAGCGCCACGTCTTGCCACCCAGCTCGACGAGCGAGTCCACGGGATCGACGGTGGTGCCGGCGACGTTGTCGACCACCGACCTCTCCTCGCCGGTGAGCTTGTTGAGCAGGCTCGACTTCCCGACGTTGGGCTTGCCGACCAGCGCCACGCGCCGCGGCACGTCGGTCGTCTCCCGCATCCGGGCCTTGGACGGGAGTTGGCGCAGGATCTCGTCGAGCAGGTCCGCGGTGCCCCGGCCGTGCGCGGCGGAGATGGCATAGGGCTGGTCGAGCCCCAGCCCCCAGAATTCGGCCGCCTGGAGCTCGGCCTTCTCGCTGTCCACCTTGTTGACCGCCAGGATCACCGGGGTTTTCGAGCGGCGCAGGCTCTTGGCCACCGTCTCGTCCGCGGCGGTGATGCCCACGGTCCCGTCGCACACCAAGACGATGAGGTCGGCGGTGCCCATCGCGATCTCGGCCTGCTGCGCGATGGAGCGGTGCATGCCCTTGGCGTCCTGCTCCCACCCACCGGTGTCCTGGACCATGAACGTGCGGCCGTTCCACAGGGCCTCATAGGAGACGCGGTCCCGGGTCACGCCGGGGACGTCCTCCACCACGGCCTCGCGGCGGCCGATGATCCGGTTGACCAGCGTGGACTTGCCCACGTTGGGGCGCCCCACGATGGCGACGGTGGGCAGGATCTCCACCCCGTCGAGTTCGGCGCCGATCTCGTCGGCCCACTCCTCGGCCACGGCGTCCCAGTCGGTGTCGTCGTTCCAACCGTCCTCGACGGTCTCCTCGACCGGTCCGGTGGGCAGGTCGAAGTCCTCGTTGCTGGTCATCGTGTGTTCCCTTCTGCGGCGTCGCCGTGCGACGCGTCGGTGCCCTCCGCGAGTGCGACCAACCGGTCGAGCACCTCGTCGAGGGTGAGGTCTGAGGTGTCGAGGACTATCGCGTCGTCCGCGGGGCGGAGCGGGCTCGCGGCGCGGGTGGAGTCCTTGCGGTCACGCTCGATCACCGCTGCCAGCACCTCGTCGTAGTCGGCGTCGCGTCCCGCGAGGCGATCCTGGTCGGTTCGGCGGCGGGCCCGGATCTCCGGGCTCGCGGTGAGGTACACCTTGACCTCGGCGTCGGGGAGCACCACCGTGCCGATGTCGCGGCCCTCGAGGACGACGGTGCCGCCCCCGGACGCCAGGCGCCGCTGCAGGCCGACCAGGTTGGCCCGGACCTCCGGGACGGCGGAGACCGCCGAGACGCCTGCGGTGACGCGGGCGGTGCGGATCTCGTCGCTCACGTCCTCACCGGCGAGCAGGATCCGCTCGGATCCCGCGTCGGTGCCGATCTCCATCGGCAGGTCGGCGGACGTGGCGATCACCGCCGCGGCGTCCTCCGGGTCGATCCCGGCGCGCAGCACCTGGAGGGTGGCCACCCGGTACATCGCACCGGTGTCGAGGTAGGCCCCGCCGAGCCGTTCGGCGAGCAGGCGGGCCAGGGTGGACTTTCCGGTGCCCGCGGGACCGTCGATCGCGATCCGGCGCCGACGGGGGCCGTCCGGCACGGTCGGTCCGGCCGGCGCGCTCACAGGCCCACCGCCGCGTAGAGATCCGAGACCTCTTTGCGGCCCAGCTTGCGGAAGCTGCCCGCGCGCTGGTCCCCCAGCGCGACGGCTCCGAAACGAGTCCGTACCAGCGACTCGACCGGGTGGCCGACCTCGCTCAGCAGACGGCGGACGATGTGCTTGCGCCCCTCGTGCAGCACGACCTTGACCAGCGACCGCCCCTCGTGGACGTCGAGCACCGAGAACTGGTCGACCTTCGCGGGACCGTCCTCGAGTTCGACCCCCTCGCGCAGAGTCTTGCCGACACCCTTGCCGACGACGCCCGTCACGGTGGCCATGTAGGTCTTGGACACCTCGTAGGACGGGTGCATCAGCCGGTGCGCGAGTTCGCCGTCGTTCGTCACCAACAACAACCCCTCGGTGTCGGCGTCCAGGCGACCCACGTGGAAGAGCCGCTGACCGGCGTCGACGCGATCGGCGACCAGGTCGCCCACGCAGGGACGACCCATGTCGTCGGACATGGTGGTGTGGTACCCGCGGGGCTTGTTGAGCGCCAGGTAGACCAGGTTGTCGTCGAGGACGATCCGGGTGCCGTCGACCCTGATCACGGCCGTGGCGGGATCGACCTTCACGCCCATCTCGCGCACGATCTTCCCGTTGACCTCCACGCGCCCACGGGCGATGAGGTCCTCCGAGGCCCTGCGGGAGGCGATCCCGGCCTGGGCCAGGATCTTCTGGAGTCGTACCGGTGAGCCGTCTCGGCCAGCGGACTCTGTCATGAGTAAGTCACATCTCTTCGTTCTGGTGGTCGTTGGTGAGGTCGGGGTCGGGGTCGGGCGCTGCGGTTCTGCGCCGCCCCAGGGGTATCCGCGGGTCCTCCGCGGGGTCGTCGCTCATCTCGTCGACCAGGTCGACATCCGGCAGCAACGGGGCGATGTCCGGGAGCTCGTCGAGCGACGTCAGCCCCAATCTTTCCAGAAAGAGCTCCGTGGTCCTATACAGGAGGCCCCCTGTGTCCGGGTCGGTGCCGCATTCCACGGTCAGACCACGGGCCACGAGGGTCCGCATGACCCCGTCCACGTTGACCCCGCGGACCGCCGCCACGCGTGACCGGGTGACGGGCTGCCGGTAGGCGATCACCGCCAACGTCTCGAGCGCAGCCCGCGTGAGGGTCGACCGGGTGCCATCGGTGAGCAGCCGCTCTACGTACGGGGCGAACTCCCGACGGGTGTAGAGGCGCCATCCCTCCTCGGTGCGCCTCAGGTCGATCCCGCTGCCGCGGGCCGTGAGGTCGTCCCGCCAGCCGCGCAGCTCGGCCGCCACCTCAGCAGGTGTCGAGTCCGCCGCCTCAGCGAGCGCCCCCTCGGCGGTCGGTTGGTCCACGACCAGTAGGAGCGCCTCGAGTCGGGACCGCAGCGGCGATGACGTGTCGCTGCCGAGTTCGTCGTCGTCGAGCCCGTCGTCTCCCACCGCGCCGCCCGCGCGCGTGTCGTCGTCGTCAGTCACATCCATTCGTCCCTCCCGCGTGTCACCTCGGCGGCCTCCTCACCCGTCCAACTCACCGACAGGTCACCGAGCGCCTCGTCCTGGGCGAGCGCGACCGCGCGCGCCCTGTACAACTCCAACAGGGCGAGGAACCTGGCGACGACGACGAGGGAGTCGCCGCACCCGGAGACCAGGTCCCGGAAGTCCACCCACTGGCCCCGTCCCCGGAATCTCAGCAGCTCCAGGACGCGGGCGGCCTGCTCGGGGACGGAGACGGTCGGGGTGTGGACGTGGGAGACCCCCACCTCCTCCACGGGCCGGGGGCGAAACGCCACGGCGGCGATGGTGGCGAACTGCTCCACATCCACCCCCAGCTCCACCTCGGGCAACACGTCCAGGAACTCGTCGTCCGGGCCGGCCGTCCGCGGATGGGAGTGACGGGCGGTCCTGTCCAGCTCGGCGAACAGCTCGGCCACCTGGCGGAACGCCCGGAACTGCAGGAGCCGCGCGAAGAGCAGATCTCGGGCCTGGAGCAGCGCCAGATCCTCCGGGTCCTGGACCTCACCGGACGGCACGAGCCGCGCCGTCTTGAGGTCGAGCAGGGTGGCCGCCACCACGAGGAACTCGGTGACCTCCTCGAGGCCCGCCTCCCGGCCCAGCTCGCGGGCGTGCGCGATGAACTCGTCGGTCACCATGTGGAGCGCGACCTCGGTCACGTCGAGGCGGCGCGAGTCGATGAGTCCCAGGAGCAGGTCGAACGGGCCGGTGAAGTTGGCCAGGTGGACGGTGAACGCGCGCGGTTCCCCGGCCTCGGCGACCCCGTCTCCGTCCCCGTCCCCGGAGGGGGCCCCGGGCAGGTCCTCGGGCGTGTCCCCGACGCCACTCACCGGACCGGTCACCGGAGCGCTCATCTACCGCGCTGGATGACCTCGCGAGCCAGCGCCCGGTAGGCCTGCGCTCCCGCGGATCTGGGCGCCCACGTGGTGATGGGTTCGCCGGCGACGGTGGTCTCCGGGAACCGGACCGTCCGGGTGACGAGGGTGTCGAAGACCTTGTCACCGAACACCTCGACCACTCGGCCGAGGACATCGCGGGCGTGGACCGTCCGCCGGTCGAACATGGTGATGAGGATGCCGGACAGGTGCAGGCGCGGGTTGATCCGGTCACGGACCTTCTCGATGGTGTCCGTCAACAGTGCGAGCCCGCGCAGCGAGAAGTACTCACACTCCATCGGGATCAGCACCCCGTCCGAGCAGGCCAACGCGTTGACGGTGAGCAGGCCCAGCGACGGCTGGCAGTCGATCAGCACATAGTCGTACCTGTCGAGCACCGGGTACAGCGCGCGGCCCAGCGCCTGCTCCCGACCCACCTCGTTGACCAGTTGGATCTCCGCGGCGGACAGGTCGATGTTCGCGGGGATCAGGTCCACCCCCTCCACCCGGGTCCGGACCAGCACCTCCTCGGTCGACACGGTGGTGTCCACCAGCAGGTTGTAGACCGTCAGCTCCAGCTGGTGGTGCGGGATGCCCAGACCCGCCGACAGCGCACCCTGGGGGTCGAGATCCACCACGAGGACCCTCCGGCCGTATTCGGCGAGCGAGGCGGCGAGGTTGATCGTGCTGGTGGTCTTGCCCACCCCGCCCTTCTGGTTGCACATCGAGAGCACCACCGCGGGACCGTGGGAGGTGAGCGGCTGGGGCTCAGGGATCGCCGAGAAACCCTCGCCGGCCGCCGGGTCGTCGGCGCCCAGGAGTTCCGCGCGGGAGAACAGTGCGGGATCCATTGTCCCAGAGTCCTGCGCCACCCGCGTCTCCTCTCGCTGCGTCGTCGCCTGCGCCCAGGCCGGTCCCCGGTCACGTTACCGTGCCCGGGGGTGACACTCGGCCCAGACCTCGCGGAGCGTCTCGACGGTGACGAGGGTGTAGACCTGGGTCGTGGTGACCGAGGCGTGCCCCAACAGCTCCTGGACCACCCGGATGTCAGCCCCGCCGTCCAGCAGGTGGGTCGCGAAGGAGTGCCGGAACGAGTGCGGGGAGACCTCAGACCCGGCGCCCGCCCTCTGGGCGGACGCCGAGACCACGTTCCACAGACTCTGCCGGGTGATGCGCCCGCCGCGGGCGTTGAGGAAGAGCGCCGGCCCACCTCGAACGGCCAGGGCGGGTCGGGCGCGCACCAGGTAGGCGCCGACCGCGTTGCAGGCCGGGCGCCCCACGGGGACCACCCGCTCCTTGCCCCCCTTCCCGCGCAGGATCACCGTGCCCCCGTCCGGGCGGTCCAGACCGTCGAGATCGTCCACGTCGAGACCGACGAGCTCGGCCGCTCGCGCCCCGGTCGCGTAGAGGAGCTCGAGCATCGCCCGGTCCCGCAGGCGGGCGGGATCGGTGTCCACCTCGGTTGCGCCGGCGGCCTCGATCACCGCGATGATCCGGTCCACGGGGAGCGCCTTGGGAAGTCGCCGCGGCGGCCGCGGCGGGGTCACGGCGGCCGCGGCGTCGACACGGGTCACACCGTCCCTCGTAGCGAACCGGTGCAGTCCCCGGACCGCGGCCAGCGCACGGGCGACAGAACTGGGCGCGAGCGCTCTCCTGCCGACGTCCGGGTCAGCGGTGGCGAGCCCCGCCCGGAACTCTTCGACATGCGATTCGGTCACGGCCCCGAGATCCCCGATCCCCGCCTCCGACAGGTAGCGCCGGTACTTCTCCAGGTCACGCCGGTAGGCGGCGAGGGTGTGGGCGGAGGCCCCCTGTTCGACGGCGAGGTGGTCGAGGTAACCGCGGATCTGGACCGCGGCGCCGTCGTGAGGTGTCATCGCGGGACGGACAGCGTCATCGGGGGGACGGCCGGCCTCATCGCTGACGCCCGGTCAGCGCCCGGCGAGTGTCGCCCGTGCGGCGAGGATGCCGGCGACGGCGATGCCGTTGACGATGCGCCCGTCCAGCACGGCGTCCACGGCGTCGGTGAACGGGATCCGAGTGACCTCCATGTCCGCCTCCTCGTGATGGGCCTCCGGACGATCCACCTCACTCAGCTCCCTGGCCAGGAACACGTGGACGCGCTCGGTACAGAAACCCGGTGACGGGACGATCGAGATGACAGGCTCCCAGAACCGCGCCTCCAACCCGGTCTCCTCGACCAGCTCACGCTGTGCGGTCTCCACGGGCTGCTCCCCCTCGACGTCGCACAGCCCCGCCGGCAGCTCCCAGAGTCGCTCCCCCACCGCGTGGCGGTACTGACGGACCAGCGTGATCTGATCGGCGTCGTCGAGCGCGATCACCGCGACCGCGTCGTCATGCCCGCAGATCTCACGCTGGGCGGTCCCCCCGCCCGGCATGGTGAGGGTGTCCACACGCAACCGGACTATCCGGCCGTCGAAGACCTCCCGGCTGGCGACGGTTCGGTAGTCGTGCGACCCGGGGGCGCCGAAGTCGGCCACCGGTGATCAGCTCCCGTCGGCGCGCACGTCGGAGGTCAGTTCGGCGGCAACGTCATCGACGCGCACGCTGGACGTCCCGGCGTCCGGCGCGGCGACGGTCGCCGGAGCGGACTCCCCCGACTGGTCGGCCCGCCACGGCTCGACCGGCAGCCGCATCTCGTTCTCGTAGTCCAGGGCCGCCTTGATGAAGGCGACGAACAACGGGTGCGGGCGGGTGGGCCGCGACTTGTACTCCGGATGAGCCTGCGTGGCGACGAAGAACGGGTGCTGCTCCCGCGGGTACTCGACGAACTCCACCAGGTGACCATCGGGCGAGGTGCCCGAGAACCGCAGACCGGACTCGGCGACCCTGTCCCGGTAGGCGTTGTTGACCTCGAACCGGTGCCGGTGCCGTTCGGAGATCTCGGTGGCGCCGTACGCCTCGGCGACCAGCGACCCCTTGCTCAGAACCGCCGGGTACGCGCCCAGGCGCATGGTGCCCCCCAGGTCGGCGTTGCCCGCCACGGCGTCGACCTGGTCCGCCATCGTGGAGATCACCGGGTGCTCGGTGTCGGGCTCGAACTCCGTCGAGGACGCGCCCTCGAGTCCCACCGACCGGGCCGCCTCGATCACCGAGCACTGCAGTCCCAGGCACAGGCCCAGCAAGGGGATCCCGTTCCTGCGGGACCACGAGATCGCGCCGAGCTTGCCCTCGATCCCCCTGATGCCGAAGCCGCCGGGGATCAGCATGCCGTCGACTCCCCGGAGGGCCTCCCGCGCGCCGGCCTCGGTGGCGCAGGCGTCGGATTCCACCCACCGGATGTTGACCCGCGCCCGGTGGGCGAAGCCACCCGCGCGCAGGGCCTCGGTCACCGAGAGGTAGGCGTCGGGCAGGTCGATGTACTTGCCGACCAGGGCGATCTCGACCTCCTCGCGGGGCTCATGCACCCGCCTGAGCAGCTCGCCCCACACGGTCCAGTCGACGTCCCGGAAGGGGAGATTGAGCTTGCGGATGACGTGGGTGTCGAGGTGCTCGCCGAAGAGGACCTTGGGGATGTCGTAGATGCTGGGCGCGTCGGGGGTCGAGACGACGCCCTCGAGGTCCACGTCGCACATGAGCGCGATCTTGGACTTCAGTCCGTCCGGCACCTCGCGGTCGCAGCGCAGGACCAGGCCGTCGGGGACGATGCCGATGGACCGGAGCGCCGCCACGGAGTGCTGGGTGGGCTTGGTCTTGAGCTCGCCCGAGGGTGCGAGATACGGAACCAGCGACACGTGGAGGAAGAAGATGTTCTCGCGACCGACCTCGTGGCGGACCTGCCGACAGGCCTCCAGGAAGGGCTGCGACTCGATGTCGCCGACGGTGCCACCGACCTCGGTGATCACGACGTCCGGGCGGCGCCCCTGCTCGTCGGGAGCGCCCATCGCGATGATGCGCTCCTTGATCGCGTCGGTGATGTGCGGGATCACCTG
>NZ_KB714654.1:0-8464 GCF_000349585.1 Dietzia sp. UCD-THP | reverse complement strand
GGGTCCACGTTGATGTACGGGTCCAGCTTCTGCATGGTCACGCGCAGTCCGCGTGCGGTGAGCAGCTGCCCCAGGCTGGAGGCGGTCAGCCCCTTACCCAGCGACGACGCCACGCCACCGGTGACGAAGATGTGCTTGGTCGCGGACCGCGACGCGGCTCGGTTCAGTGCCAAGGGGACTCCCGTGTCCAGACGCCGGAATGGATGAATGCTGGTGCGGCTCCGGTGCACCCCACGGGGCTTCAGGCTATCACCGCGCAGGCGCGGTGGGGAGCGACGGCACCGCCGCGGTCGCGTCCGGACGCAGACCGTAGTGACCCTGGCCTCGCTCGAGCTGCTGCGCGAGCGCGAGTCCCGTCGCCAGGCGGCCCGACTCGGAACCGGCGGAGTCGACGGTCGAGACCCCGTCCTCCCCGGAGGACCGCAGCACGGTCACCGCGTCGTACCCCTGCGTGCCCGTGAGTTCGGCCGACACGACCGTCCCCGCCCCCTCGGCGTCGAGTGTCCGGGCGAGCGAGGCCAGCCGGACGGCGGTCGATTCGGCCTCGCCGGGGCCGGTGACGATCAGGGCCAGCTGTCCCGGCCGGAGGGTGCCCTGCTCGAACTCGATGAGCTCAGCGTCGGACAGGGTGGTGAGCACCGTCTCGCGGTCGTCGTCGTCGAGGTGCGGTTCGGAGTCCTCGGTCCGGAGCAGCCCGGCGCGGCCCAGCGCGGTCCCCAGCTGGGTGCCCAGGTCCGCGTCCGCTGCCGGCGCACGGCCGATCGGGAGGTTCGCCACGAGAGCCTGGACCTCGGCGTCGGCCTCGGGGTCGAACGCCTTGTCGGTGAGTGTCACGCGTCCCGCGGTGATCCCGCCGGCGGCACCGATCACGTCGAGGGCGGCGCTGACGTCCTCGTCGGACGCCCCTGGGGCGACGACGACGAGGACGGGGCGGCCCTCGAGCGTGCCGTCGACCACGGGCCGGGTGAGCTCACCGGCCATGTCGTCCAGCCGCTGCGCGGCGAGTCGACGGGTGGCCACCTCCTCGCGGGCGGCCTCGAGCTGCGCCACCGTGGTCTCCTCGCGGTCGACGACCGCGTCCCGGATCGACGTCGCCACGGACGTCGACCCCAGGACAACTCCCAGCCCGAGGGCGAGGAACACGGCCACCAGCGTGAGAACGTGGCGACGCAGAGAGATCAACGGACGAGCCCCTGGACCCAGAGCGCGAAGGTGTTCCACGTGTCGATGGCCCAGATGAGCAGGTCCTGGGCGGAATCGCGGGCGACCACCACCGCGGCCACCGCGATCAGCGCGGCGAGCACCACGAGGGCCAGGCCGATCCCGGCACCGCGCGAGCGGTACAGGGTCGCACACGCGTCGGCGTGGACGAGACGGGACGAGACGGCGGTGTCGACCATGGTCGACGACGGCGCGGAGGAGCCCCCGAAGGAGTTCTCCAGACCGCGGTCATCACCGGTCACCACGATCATCTCGGCCCCGCCGTGATAGGCCAGCAACAGGGCCATGTCGCGCGCGGTCGCCGCGGCCGGGAAGGTGGTCGCGCCCACGCCGAGTTCGGTGACCCGCTCGAGTCCCTCGGCCCTGCCGTCGCGATCGGCCGGCACCACCAGCACCGCGCCGTCGGTGAGGACCTCCTCGGAGACACCGGTCGGGGTCGCGACCACGACGTCGGCGGTGACGCGGGCCGCACGCAGGACCTCGGCGCCCCTGTCCACACCGATGACCAGCGGTCGGTACTCCTTTATGAACGGCTTGAGCCCGGCGAGTTGGGCCTCCGAGGACCGGTCCCCGGTCACCACCACCACGTGGCGGCCGGAGAAGTCCACATCGATCCCGGGCAGGCCCTCGCCGTCGAGGAGCAGCTGGTGCTCGAGGCTGAGGAACTCCGTGGCGTTGGCCAGGTGTGCCAGCGCGGACTCGACGTAGTCGTGTTCTGCCGCGTGGACCTCGGTGAGCAGGGTGGCGGAACCGGACTCGCGCCCGGTGGCCAGTTGGTCCTCGGACTTGACGGAGTAGATCACTCCCTCGTCGATCCGAATCCGGGTCCCGTCCTCGACCTCCGCGAGATCCGCGTCCTCGACGACCGGGATGTCGGAGGAGGCGAGGATCCGGTACGCAGCCCGGGGCAGCCTCTCGTCCCCGGGGCGCGGCACATGGACGACGGCGGCGACACCGGCGTCGACGACGGCACGGGCGGTGGCGGCCGACGTCCGGTTGAGGTCCAGCACGGCGACGTCCTTTGTGCCGAGCTTCCGTGGGAGCGGGGACCCCGCCCGGATCTGGCGGACGGTACCGACCACACCGGCGAGATCGTTGGAGCGGCGATTGAGCAGACCCGTCATCTTCATGTGCCCGAGTATCACGCGTGTGATTCGAGTGACGAGGGAGGTCGGATCGGCGTGTCGGGTTAACGGTCGACTTGAGCTTGAGACTTCTCCGATTGCGCCTTGGCCAGAAGCTCCTCGGCGTGCGCGAGCCCCGTGTCGGTGTCCTCCATGCCCGCGAGCATCCTCGCGAGTTCGGTGACCCGGTCCGAGTCGTCGACCGCCCGCACACCCGACACGACGCCCTCGCCGCCGGTGCGCTCGTCGGCGGAGCCGGTGGGGTCGGCGGGGTCGGCGGCGGAGCCGGTGGCCTTGTGGATCACCAGGTGCGTGTCCGCGTACGCGGCGACCTGCGCGAGGTGCGTCACCGCGATCACCTGATGTGTCCGCGCCAGCCTCGCCAGCCGCTTGCCGATGCTCAGCGCGGCGCGCCCGCCCACCCCCGCGTCGACCTCGTCGAACACCAGCGTCCCACCCCCTGAGCGTTCGGCCAGGACGACCTCGAGCGCGAGCATCACCCTGGACAACTCGCCGCCGGAGGCACCCCGACCCAACGGGACCACCCCGGAGGGCCCGTCGAGCGCCAGTTCGACGTCGTCCAGCCCGGACTCCGTGGCGGCGGCCAGGCCGTCACCGGCGGGTGTCACCCGCACGACCAACCCGGCCCCTCCCATGGACAGCTCGGCCAGCTCGGAGGTGACCCTTCGCGCCAGGTCCTCCCCCGCGGTCCTGCGGACCGCGGTGAGCTCCGCGCCGCGCTGCTCCAGTTCGGCCGCGAGCCTCGCCACCGTGGCCTCGAGCTCCGCCACCGCCGTGTCAGAGGTGTCCACCTCCGACAGGCGGATCCGCGCCTTCGCGGCCCACTCGATCACGTCGTCCACGTCGGTCCCGTACTTGCGCGTGAGCGCCCGGAGCTCCTGTCGCCTCTCGAGGGCGGCGTCGAGATCGGCGGCGTCGACCGGGAGCTCGGCCAGGTAGAGGCCGAGCTCGGTCGCGGCGTCCCCGAGCGCGGCGACGGCCTGGTCGATGCTCGTGGCGATGGTCTCCAGTGCGGGGTCCCCCGCCCCGGCCAGCCGCTGCCGGAGGTGGTCCAGGAGGCTGACGACGGGTTCGGCGGCCTCGGCCTCACCGCTCAGGACCTCGTGTGCCTGCCCCGCCACCTCGCGCAACTCCTCCGAGTCCGACAGTCGACGGATGACGGCGTCGAGCTCGGCCTCCTCCCCCGGCCTGGGGTCCAGGGCATCGATCTCGTCGAGCCCGTGGCGGAGGAGGTCGGCCTCTCGGGCCAGCTCACGGGCGCGGCCGGTGCGCTCGGCGAGGGATCTCTCCGCCTCGCGCCACCGATGGAAGGTCGACCGGTAGTCGCTCAGGGCCCGCCGTGCCGGTTCGCCCCCGTGGGAATCGACCGCCTCCCGTTGCCGGTCCGGACGCAGGAGCCGGAGCTGGTCGTTCTGGCCGTGAACCGCGAGTACCGGAGCGCAGAACCGGGCCAACGTCCCCGCCGGGACCGAACGACCCCCGAGCCGGGCCCGGGAGCGCCCGTCGGCGCCGACCCGGCGGGCCGCGATCACCGTCCCGTCGTCGTCGACCTCCGCGTCCGCCTCCTCGAGTAGACGGTCGAGCTCGTCCCGGTCCTCGGGGTGCATCGTCTGGGCGTCGGCCAGGTCGAAACGCCCCTCCACCACGGCCTTGTCCGCACCGCGACGCACCCGCCCCGGATCGGCGCGCCCCCCGGCCAGGAGCCTCAGACCGGTGACCACCATGGTCTTTCCGGCGCCGGTCTCACCGGTCAGGACGGACAGGCCCGGGGCGAAGTCGGCCACGGCCTCGTCGATGACGCCGAGTCCGCTGATCCGAAGTTCCGTGAGCACGCACCCACCCTAGGTGAGCGGGCGTGCGGAGGACCGGCCACGCCACCCCGTGACCGGGAGTTCGAACTTCGTCACCAACCGGTCTGTGAACGGAGAGTCGTCCAATCTCACCCACTTGACCGGTCTGTGACCACGCACCACTTCCACTCGACTGCCGGCGGGGGCGTCGATCGATCGTCGCCCGTCCAGCACGACCACCGCGGGTCCGGACCGGGTCCCGGTCTCCACGGCGACCCGCGAACTGGGCGCCACGACCATGGGCCGGGCGAACAGGGCGTGGGCGTTGTTCGGGACCACCAGGATCGCGTCGAGTTCCGGCCAGAGGATCGGGCCCCCCGCCGAGAACGCGTAGGCCGTCGACCCGGTCGGCGTCGACACGAGCATGCCGTCGCACCCGAAATCGCTCACCGGTCGCCCGTCGATCTCGACCGACGCCTCGAGGACGCCCTGCCGCGAGACCTTCTCGATGCTCACCTCGTTGAGCGCCCAGTCACGGCCGAGCACGGTGTCCCCGTGGATCACGGTGGCCTCGACCGTCATGCGCTCGACCACCCGGTAGTCGTGGTCCGCGATCTGTTCGACGACGCCGTGGAGCGAGGAGATCTCGGATTCGGCGAGGAAGCCGACGTGCCCGAGGTTCACTCCCAGCACCGGCACATCGGCCGCGGTCGCGTACTGACATGCCCGCAGGAACGTCCCGTCTCCACCCAGGACCAGAACCAGCTCGCATCCCTCAGCGGCGTGCGGGGTATCCGCTACCGACTCCACACCCGTCCCGGTGGCCACGTTCTCACTGGTGTCGGCGAGCATCCGCACCGCGATTCCGCGGTGCGCGCAGGAGTCGACGACCTGGGCGACGATCGCGACGATGTCCGGCCGCTCGATGTTGGCCTCGAGCAGGATGCGGCGGGACGCCCCCATTTCTGCGTTCTGCGTCACTTCGGTCCCTCTTCCACCGCGCTGCGGATGGCGTCCTGCGCCCGGTCCGCCAGTTCCACCGGGGATCCCGGTTCGGTCTTGCGGAGGTGAAGGAAGTACTCGACGTTCCCGGACGGGCCCGGGAGCGGACTCGCCACGCACCCGAGAGCCTCCAACCCGAGCGCCGCGGCGGCCCGCGCGACACCGGTGACCGCGTCGATGCGGAGTGCGGGGTCACGGACCACGCCCCCGTGACCGACCCGTTCGCGCCCCACCTCGAATTGCGGCTTGACCATCGGTAGCAGCTCCCCGCCGGCGCGGACACAGGCGGACAGCGCGGGAAGAACGAGTGGGAGAGAGATGAACGACAGGTCGGAGACCACCACGTCGACCTCGCCGCCGATGTCCTCAGGGGTGAGCGACCGCACGTTGGTCTTGTCGTGGACGCCCACGCGATCGTCGCTGCGCAGACGCCACACGAGTTGTCCGTAGCCCACGTCCACGGCTTCGACGCGGTCGGCACCTCGCGAGAGCAGGACGTCGGTGAACCCTCCCGTGGAGGCGCCGGCGTCGAGGCAGCGCGTACCGGCGACGTCCACCCCGAAGGCGTCCAGAGCGCCGATGAGCTTGTGGGCCCCCCGCGAGGCCCAGTCCGGTTCGCCGGACGCGGCGACCGCGATGGACGTGGTGGGCTCCACCTGGGTGGCGGGCTTACTCGCGGCGACCCCGTTGACGATCACACGCCCGGCACCGATGAGGTCCCGCGCCCGTTCCCGGCTGTCACACATCTTGCGGCGGACCAACTCGGCATCCAGGCGCCTCCGGGTGACCGCCATCAGCGGGCCGAGTCCAGGGAGGACAGGGCGCGGGCGAGCAGATCATGGGCCGCATCCAGGGCTGCGACCTGTTCGTCGCGAACCCCACCGACCTCATCGCGGGACCCAGCGGAGTCGGCAGGCCCGGCATGGTCGGCATGGTCGGCAGGATCGGGGGCGGAGTCGGCGAGCAGATCGTCGAAGGCCGAGCGGAGCTCGTCGATGTCCGGGCCCGCAGGCCCTGGCAATGGTGTCGGTCCGGGAGTGCTCACACGCTCCACGCTAGCCCACGAGCAGTCCCGCATCGACGAACCGTGACCGAGCTGCGTCTCCGGGATCCGCCAGGGCGCTCACACCGTGCCTCCACGCCTGCCGGAGGACGCCACGCGCCAGGTCGACGCCGTCGAGTGCCGCGGGGAGCCCGTCGAGGTGGAGAACACCCTCCTCCACCCTCGCGTCGAGGCCGGGGGCCGAGTCGATATGACTCGATTCCGGCGGCGCGGCGAGGGCGGACAGGTCGGGGGCGAGGTGGGTGGCGCGACGATGCGCGTCGGCGACTAGCAGATCGGCCGTCCCGTGAACGCCCGTCAGAACCATCAGCGCGGGCATTCCGGCCGCGAGAGCCCCCTCGATGTCGGTGTCCAGCCGGTCCCCGATGACGAGTGGACGGCGGGAGCCGACGAGGTCCGCGGCGGCCCTGAGCACTCCCGCCGCCGGTTTGCCCGCCACGACGGGGTCTCTGTCCGTCGCCGCGCGGAGCGCGGCGACGAGCGAACCGTTCCCTGGCAGCAGACCGCGCTCGGTGGGCAGGGTGGTATCGGTATTGGACGCGACCCATGGCACCCCTCGCCGGATCGCCAGGCATCCTTCAGCCAGGTCACCCCAGGTCAACTCGCGGGACAGTCCCTGGAGGACCGCCTCGGGTCCATCGTCGGCCGAGTAGACGACCTCGTACCCCGCCTGTCTGGCGAGGTCGCGGAAACTGTCGTGCCCCACCACGAGAACCTTCGCCCCGGCGTCGACGTGTGCGCCAAGCATCATCACCGCCGCCTGGGCGCTGGTCATGACGTCGGACGCCTGGGCCGAGAAGCCCAGATCCCGCAGGTGTGCAGCGGTCTGGCCGGGCGAGCGGCTCGCGTTGTTGGTCACGTAGACCACCGGGAGTCCCGAGCGGTCCAGCGCCTCGGCCGCACCCGGTATGGGTTCGGTACCGCGGATGAGCGTCCCGTCGAGGTCCACGAGAAGCGCGTCATGCTGATCGGACAGGGTGGCTACCGTCCCTGACGCTAATGGCTCTGATCCTGCGGTCTCTGGCACTGCTGTCTCTGACGATGCCGAGGTCGGGCCTGCGGACACGGGACTAGACCTCGAGTTCGGCCAGACGCGACTCCGCGTCCGTGTGATTGTCCGGGTCGGCGGACACCGCGTGGCCGAACCAGGCGGCCGCCTCGTCCTTACGGCCGGACGCCAACAGCACCTCCGCGTACGCGTAGTCCAGTCGCGCCGCCTCCTCGCCCACCGCTTCCGGGTCCGCTCCCGCATCCTGGAGAGTCACGAGGGCGGCGTCGAGCTGACCCATGTCCACCCGCGCGCCGGCTTCGACGATGCGGAGCTCCACGAGGTCCTCGCCGGTGACCTGACGGGACTCGTCACCCCGGGCGAGTTCGATAGCCTTCTCCGGCCGGCCGAGGCCACGCTCACAGTCCGCCATCATCGCCAGCAGTCCGGGACCTCCCGAGATCCGTCGCGCCGCACGGAGCTCTCCCAGCGCCTCCGACCACTCACGCGCCCGGTACGCGAGAACGCCCACGGTCTCCCGGACGACACCGATCCGCCCGGCCCGGTTCTTCGCGGCACGCCCGTGGGCGAGAGCGAGCTCGGGGTCGTCGTCGACGAAGTACATGGCCGCCACCAGATGCCGCGCGACGAGCTCGGCATTGGCCTTGTCGAGACCCCGCAGGTCTCGACGGATCTCCATGTCGAGGTCCGCGGCCTCGATATCCTCGGGAAGAGTGGGTTCATCGACGCGTGCAGCATGCCGGGCATCCTGTCCCGGACGGCCAGCAGTCCGACGGTCGACACCCTGTCGACCTCCGGCACGGGAGTCACCACGGGAGGAGCCCCCTCGGCGATCGACGGCCGCGTCCCCTCGGCCCTGACCTGCCCGCGAGGCTCCGGTGCGCTGTCCGGCGCCGCGACCCGCGCCACCGCGACCGCCGGCGGATTCACCCCGGGCTGCCGGTCGCCGACCCGGGTCGCCGGCGCCCGTCCCGTCGTATCGGGTTCCACGACGTTCACCGTAGGAACTGTTGTCCCTACGACCGCCACCGGCGGCCCGGTCGCCCCTACGGGGTACGTCACCATCGCCCCGTCGCGGGGTGCGATCTGAATGCTCTGACCGAGGTTCGTTCACGTCGTTCACCTTACGTGCGCCGGACTACCGGCACTGCTGTTGAAGTAGGGAGCACAAATAAGACCAGCGGGAGGAACGATGAGTCCCTCCCGCTGGTCATGAAGTTGTGTTCGGCGGTGA
>NZ_KB714653.1:219249-247635 GCF_000349585.1 Dietzia sp. UCD-THP | reverse complement strand
ACGCTCAGATGCGAAGAGCCCAGATACCACCTCGGACAGCGGTCCCACGCATTCGACTCGGTCAAGAAACCGAAGCTGAGTAGTGGCCTACGCTTTCTCTACAGTTGGGTGCACGCTCACGTCGACGTACAGTTGCGGGAAAAACTGCTGCGGGTAATCGCCCACGGTGAGAAGCCCGGCCAGTCGCACATGTCCTTCGTTGTCGGTCACATTCAGTCGGGCGAGCATATCGCCGCGCTCCGTCAATCGCCGCACCGCCCTGGCGTTTCCTGGGGCGGTGACCAAGAGGTCGACCAGTTTCGGGTCGAGGTCATCCACAGAACAGTCCTCGACCAGTGCTCGGTCAGCTTCAGAGATCGTGTGTGCAGTCTGAAGGCTGAAGATCTCACTTCTGCTCAAACGAACGTCGCGATCGTCGATCCGTTTGTAACTGCCGGTTTCAACGCCCTTGCTCTTGATGTAGCACGGTTTGGCGCCGATACCGTTCTCGAGAATCTCGATTGCCAGGACCTGCTGGCCTTCATAGTTGAATCGATTGACGTGATAAGCGGGCGGATTTACCAATCGAGCGCCCTGCTCGTTACCGTCGCCCATGCCGTCGATGAACTGGCTGCACACCGCGTCTACGCGGAACCCCTCGACAGGCTGGAACCCAAGTTCTTCACTGACGCCGAGAATGATCCAGCCGCCAGCGGTGTTGGCAAACGCGCTGACGGAATCCCAGACGGACTTGCCCAAGGACTCGGCGGCTGCTTTGACCTCGGTCGTTGCGTCGTCGGTGCCTTGCCGGCGGAGTCGATCGATGACAGTCCCGAAATCGGACTCATCCATGCTGGTCTCCGTCGCTGTTGGTCAGTGCTGCTCACTGTAGGTCACTGTAGGTCACTGAACCTCGATGGATGCAGTGACGGCAGTGAGGAGGTAAGTCGACCCCCAGACGAGGCCCAGGGGTCGGGTCGCGCGTTGCACTGGCGATCGCTCGAGGCCGGGGGTTGTTGGGCTGCCGTGTCCCAACGCGCGATCCGGCGGCAACCTAATCCGTCAACGTCAGCGAGTTTCGCGGATCTCTGTGAGATTAGGGGGGTGCCTAAATTAACAATGCTCGGGCCACGCCTCGGGGGACGGTCCGAAGTAGACGCCGAGCAGAAGCTTGAATACATGCGCGACAGAAATCATGCAGTTAAGAAACAAGTAGGCCGAAGAAAGAGTCATCTTCTCAGCTCAGGCCTGGATTCGGGATGAACCGTGGAACGTCGGAAACGATGCATCGTTCCACAACGTTGGACCATGGGAGGTTCACTGTGAGTCTGAAGTTTAGGGGCGAGGCGCGCCAGGCAGCGGTATCGCAACGGTCCCCATGGTCGTTCGGCGGCACCCCGGAGGCGGCTCAGTGTCTACCCGTCAGTGTTGCTCACTGTAGGTCACTGAACGTCAGTGGTGGTGAGTGCAGTGACGTATACAGTGAGGGATCCGCCACCGGCTTCTCGCTGAACAGCTCGGCCCTGCGGCAGTTGTGCGCGCGCCGTGGACGAACTACCGTAGGGGCATACCACCTGCCCCCTCTGGGGGCAGGTTTTTTTATGTCCGACCACTCTTCCCGCCGCTCTGACCTGGAGAGGGCGCGATGACTTACGGCTGGTCTGAGGCCCAAGCCGAGCAGGGCATCCTCGACGCCCTCGCCGAGCGCGAATGGGAGCACCGCTCCGGGCCATCGCTCGCGCCCGGCTCGGGGGAGCGCGACTCGTGGCACGACATCGTCTTGCGGGGCACCCTCCTGCAGTCGCTGATAAACCTCAACCCGGACGTGCCCGAGGAGTACCTCCAGCAGGCCATGGCCGAGGTGATCACCCCTAAGTCGCAGGACGCCGTCACCGAGAACCACCGGCTTCACCACATCCTGCTCGACGGCTACAAGGGCCTGACCTACATCGACGACGACGGCCGCGAGGTCGCGCCGGTCATTCGCTTCCTGTCCGCCGACGCCTCGCGTAACCGGTACCACGCCGTAGACCAGGTGACCGTCCGCAGCCGCGAACACGAACGACGATTCGACGTGGTGGCCTACGTCAACGGACTGCCGCTCGCGATCGTCGAACTCAAGAAGCCGGGCGCCAAGAACGCCACCGCTGAGCTCGCGTACAACCAGCTGCGCACCTATCTCCACGAATTCCCCATGGCGTTCCGCTTCGCCGCCGTCGTCGTCGCCACCGACGACCTCTCCGCCCGCTACGGCACGCCGTTCACCCCGTGGAACCACTTCGCGCCCTGGAACGTCGACGACGACGGCCGCCGCGTCGCCCCCTTCACCACCCTCGACGGCTCCGCGGAACCCATCACCGAACTCGACCTCCTCATCGACGGCGTGTTCAACGTCGAACGATTCGGCCAGCTCCACCGCGACTTCACCGCCTTCGACGCCACCGAGTCCGGTCTGATCAAACGCATCGCCAAACCCCACCAGTACTTCGCCGTCACCAAAGCCGTCGGTGCCACCGTCCGCGCGGTGGACTCCGACGGCCGGGCCGGCGTCGTGTGGCACACCCAGGGCTCCGGCAAGTCCATGGAGATGGAGCTCTACACCGCCAAGATCATGCGGCACCCGCGACTGGCCAACCCCACGGTCATCGTCATCACCGACCGCACCGAGCTGGACTCCCAACTGTTCGACGGCTTCCAGATCTCCGACCTGCTCCCGGAGCAGCCGGTGCAGGTCCGCACCCGCGACGATCTGCGGACACAGCTGGCGGACCGCCGCTCGGGCGGCATCTACTTCACCACCCTGCAGAAGTTCGGCCTGAGCAAGTCCGAACGCGACTCCGGAGCGACTCACCCGCTGCTCTCGGACCGGCGCAACATCGTCGTCATCGCCGACGAGGCCCATCGCAGTCACTACGACAACCTGGACGGCTACGCCGCGCACCTCAAGAGCGCGTTGCCGCACGCGACCCTCATCGCCTTTACCGGGACCCCCATCACCGAGGGCGAACGCGACACCCGCCGGGTATTCGGCGCCGACATCGACGTCTACGACCTGCACCGGGCGGTGGAGGACGGAGCCACGGTCCCCGTGGTCTACGAACCGCGGCTAATCAGCCTGGCGCGCCTGCCGGGTGTGGACGACGAGTCGCTCGACGACGCCGCGGAGGAGGCACTGAGCGGCCTCGACGCCGCGGACGCCGAACGCCTCCAGCGCGCGGTGGCCAAGCTCGACACCGTCTACGGCGCCCCCGAGCGCATCCGCACCCTGGCCGCCGACCTGGTGACCCACTGGGAGACCCGCCGTGACGCCATGCGGCCCTTCCTCGGCGTCCCGGGCAAGGCGATGATCGTCTGCGCCACCCGATCCATCGCCGCGAACCTGTACCAGGAGATCGTCGCCCTCCGCCCCGAGTGGCACTCCGACGCCGACGACACGGGCAAGCTCAAGGTGGTCTATACCGCCGACCCGGGCGACGAGGAGCACGTCACGAGGCATCTCCGACGTCCGAGTGCGATCGCTGCGGTGAAGCAGCGGGTGAAGAACCCCGACGACGAGCTCGAGTTGATCATCGTCAAGGACATGATGCTCACCGGCTTCGACGCCCCGGCGCTGCACACGCTGTACGTGGACCGGCCGCTCAAGGGGGCGCTGCTCATGCAGACGCTCGCCCGCGTCAACCGCACCTTCCGCGGAAAGCAGGACGGGCTGCTCGTGGGTTACGCGCCGCTCACCGACAACCTCTCCAGAGCATTGGAGGAGTTCACCCGCGAGGCCCCGGAGGGCGGCGACCGGCTCGTCGGCCGCACCTCCGAGGAGGCCGCGCAGATCGTGCTCGACCTGCTCGCAGGCGTGCGTGAGCTCATCGGCGACGAGTGGAAGGCGCAGTGGCACGCCAACGCCAAGACCGGCTGGCGTGATGCGCTCCTCACCGTGGTCACCCGCCTGCGGTCGCCGGGCACACCGGGAAACCGCGACGACGACGACCCGGACGCGCGCCCTCTCGCCGACCGCTTCCGCGACCTGTCATCCAAACTCGCGCGGGCGTGGGCCCTGGCGGCGGGGAACGACTCGCTCGACACGGTCCGACCCGAGGTGCGGTTCGTCGAAGAGGTCCGCGTCTGGATGCTCAAGCTCGACGCGCAGCAGAAGATCGGCGCCGGAGAGCTGGTTCCGGACGAGATCAAGCGCATTCTCGGCGAGCTGATCGTCGACTCCGCCGCGAGCACGGGCGTCGTTGACATCTATCGCGAGGCCGGACTGCCGCTTCCGCGGTTGGACACGCTCACCCCGCAGTGGGTCGAGGAGGCGCAGAAGCCCTCCAAGGCCCACCTGGCGATCGAGGCGCTCAAGGCGACGTTGCTGGAGGAGGCCGCGAAGGTCACCTACGGGAACGAGGTGCGGCGCAGGCTGTTCTCCGAGCGCGTCAACGAGTTGATGGTGCGCTACACCAACCAGCAGCTCACCGCCGCCGAGGTGATCGCGGAGTTGGTCGAGCTGGCCAAGGAGGTCAGCGCCGAGGCCGACCGCGGACAGCGGTTCGAACCGCCGCTGGAGAGCTACGAGCTGGCGTTCTACGACGTGGTCGCGTTGAACGAGTCCGCGGTCGACGTCCTGGGCGACGACGTGCTGGCCGAGATCGCCCGCTCGATCGTCGCCACCATGCGCCGCGACATCCGAACCGACTGGACGGTCCGTGAGGACGTCAAAGCCAAACTCCGCGCATCGGTTAAGCGGACCCTGCGTAAGTACAAATACCCACCGGACAAGCAACCGGAGGCCATCCAGCTGGTCATGCAGCAGATGGAGGCGCTGGCGCCCCGCTACGCGGAGGAGATGGGACAATCTGCCACACACTGAACCCCGATATTGCCGCTCAAGTCGCTGCTCAGCCCCGCCGCTCGACCACGCGGCCGATGAGACGGGTCCCCGCCAGGAAGGGGATCCGGGTGAACCGCTTGGTGTACCACGTGAGCGTGCTCAGCGCGTCCGGGGTGATGACCACCCGCCGGGCCTGGATGCCCCGGACCGACCGCGCGGCGACCTTCTCCGACGTGAGCGGCGTCTTGGAGAGCAGCATGCGGGCTGCCTCGTCGGCCTTGGGGTCATCCCCGGACAACGAATCCGCGAGGCCCGAGCGGAAGAACAGCGGGCAGATCACGGAGGTGGAGATGCCGCGGGGCCGCAGCTCGGCGTCGAGCGTTTCCGCCAGGGCGACCGCTGCCGCCTTGGTCGCGTTGTAGGCCCCCATGGAGGGAGCGTGCACCAGGCCGGCGGCGGAGGCGGTGATGACGACCCGCCCGCCGCGGCCGAGCTTGGGGACCATCGTCTTGCACCCGCGGACCACGCCGAGAAGGTTGATGTCCACTATGCGCTTCCACGTCTCCATGGACGTGGCGTCGAGCCGTCCGCCGACCGCGATCCCCGCGTTGTTGATGAGGATGTCCAACCTGTCGACGGCGAGCGCGGCCGCGGCCCAGTCGTCGTCGTTCGTCACGTCGAGCGTCAGGTAGCTCCACTGTCCGCCGAGCTCGCGCACGGCGGGCGGCGCCTCCGGGTGGAGGTCGGTGAGGATGACGTCGTCCCCTCCGGCGAGGTATTCGCGGGCGAGCGCCAGGCCCAGCCCCGAGGCGGCACCGGTGATGAGGATGCGGCGGGTCATCGGATCGCCTCCTGCGGGATCTGTGCGTCGAACGCCATGTCGCGGCGCTGGTCACCGAAGGTCAGCTCGGGGATCTCGGCGAGGTAGTTCTGCACGTAGGTCCAGGGCCGGGCGGTGCCCTGTCGGGGGAACTTGTGCACGCCGCGTCGGACGTAGCCGGCGTCGAGGTCCAACAGTGGCCGGTCCCCTTTCTCCTGCGGCGGGATCGGCGCGTAGATCTTCTCCCCGTTCTTCTCCCCGGCCCGCCACAGCTTGACCATGTACCGGGAGACCATGTCCGCGCGCAGGGTCCAGGAGGCGTTGACGTATCCCACCGTGAAGCTGAAGTTGGGCACGCCGGCGAGCATCATGCCGCGGTAGGTGGTCAGATCCGCGGGAAGGAGTTCCCGGCCGTCGATGCTCAGGGTTCCGCCGCCGAACGCCTCGAGTTCCAGGCCGGTGGCGGAGACGATGACGTCGGCCTCCAGTTCCACGCGGGACTTCAGGCGGATCCCGCGTTCGGTGAACGTGTCGATGTGCCCGGTCACCACCCGCGCGCCCCGCTGGATCGCCCGGAAGATGTCCCCGTCCGGGGCCTTGCACACCCGCTGGTCCCAGGGCTTGTAGGACGGTGTGAAGTGCTCGTTGATCTGTGCACGCGAGATGTAGCGGCCCTGCAGGGTCCGCAGCCCCTGCTTGAACGCCCAGGGGAACCGCTGGGCGACGATGTACTGCGCCATGTCCCGGGCGCCGTGGGTGAACCGGGCGGCGCGGTAGGCCGCCTGCGTCGGCAGGACGCGCTTCCACACGGCGCTGATGATGTCCTTCTCCGGGAGCGGGGCCACATAGCTGGGGGTGCGCTGGAGCATGGTGACCTCGGCGCCGAGCTGCTCGAGAGCCGGAACGAGGGTGACGGCGGTGGCGCCGGAGCCGATCACGATGAACTTGCGTCCCGCGTACTCGACGTTCTCGGGCCAGTGCTGGGGGTGGATGATCTCACCGGCGAACGCCTCCTCCCCCGGGAAGTCGGGCCGGAAGCCGGCCGAGTGGGAGTAGTACCCGGCGCCGAAGTGCAGTCGGCGGGTCCACACCGTGCGCTCGCTGGTGGTCCCGTTCTCGGTCCGGACGCTCGTGACCTTCCACAGGCCCTTCTCGCCGCGCCAGTCGGCGTTCCGGATCCAGGAGCCCAGATGGAGGCGGTCGAGGACTCCGCACTCCCGGGCGGTGTCCCGGATGTACTCCTTGATCTCCTCGCCCTGCCCGAGGGTCGAGGAGTGCGGCCAGGGGCGGAACGGGAATCCGAACGTGGCCATGTCCGAATCCGAGCGGATGCCCGGGTAGCGGAACGTGTGCCAGGTCCCGCCCAGGTCGTCCTGGGCGTCGTGGACCTCCCACGACCACTGGGGAAAGGCGTTGCGGACGTGGTGCGCCAGGTCGATGCCGGAGATGCCGGCGCCGACGATCAGGAGGTCCAGCGGGTTCTCGGGTGCGCCGGCCGGGGGGCGGCGGTCAGCTGAGGCTGTCATGAAGAGGAAGATAGCGCCGATCTGCCTCGATAAGTTGCCGTAATGCGCCAAGAGGTTGCTCTATCGCGCCATTCGGCGGACAGTGTTCCCCGTGGCATATGTGCGATCTGCGGGACTGCGGGGCGTCAGGGCCGTGATCGACGAACTCGGGGGCGACGCCGACGACCTGAAGCTGCGCTGCGGGCTGCCGCGCGGCGCCCTGGACAGCGACGAGATCCTCGTGCAGGACCTCGCGATCGGGCTCCTCCTCGAGACCGCGGCGGTGGAACTGCGCTGTCCGGACTTCGGCCTGCGGGTGGCGTTGCGCCAAGATCTGGGACTGCTCGGACCCGTGGCCGCCGCCATCCGGCACGCTCCGACCACCACCCGGGCGTTGGAGATCACCTCCAAGTATCTCTTCTTCCACGCCCGCTCGCTCGAGATCACCGTGGTCGCCGATCCGGAGGGGGACCCCGATGTGCTGGGGGTGCGGTTCGGCTACCGCGACGACGCGGCCGCGCTGCCGCCCCAGGCGGTCGACCTGGTCCTGCTGTTCCTCCACCGGTCCATGCTCGCGCTCCTCGGGGGAGAGTACGGACTGCTGTCGGTCGAGCTGCCGAACGCGCTCAACACGGCACCGGGCCGCTACCGGGAGCTCTTCGCCGCCCCGGCCAGACCCTTCGCGACGGCCGCGATGCTCCGCGTCCCCGCCGTGCTCCTCGGCCGGGAGATCACCGGCGGCGACCTGATGGCCCATGAGCTCGCCCTGAGCTACCTGGACCAGCACGGCCCCGCGCGAGACCAGACCTACAGCGAGCGGACCAGGGCACTGCTGCTGCGGTCCCTCGACACCGGGACCTCGACCCTCGGTGACGTCGCCGGGCTCCTCTCGGTCTCCCCGCGGACCCTGCAGCGGCACCTCACCGGGGAGGGCACCTCGTTCACCGCGATCCGGGACGAGGCGCGCCGCGACGTGGCCGCCCGCCTGCTGGCCACCACCGAGATCCCCCTCTATCAGATCGCCTCGGCCCTCGCGCTCGACGACGTGACGACGTTCAGTCAGTACGCGCGCCGGTGGTGGGGGGTCACGGCCAGGCAGTTCCGGGCGGACAGGAAGGGGACGGGAGTCGCGGGGCGTTCGACGATCGGACTTTCCTGACGGGTGTCAGCTCAGTTCGCTATGATCTGGGTCACACCTTCTCTCGCTTCCGAGGACCCCCATGGCCGACACCGTTCGCGAACAACTCCGCCGACACGCCGACTCCGACTCCCCGGCGATCCGCTACGAGGACCTGACCGTCACCTGGCGTGAGTACGTCTCGGGCGCCGACCGCCGCGTCGGCGCCCTGCACGCGATGCTCGACGACTCCCGACCCCGCCATGTGGGCACGCTCCTGGAGAACACCCCGGAGATGCTCTACGCCCTCGCCGCCGGCGCCCTCGGCGGGATCGTCGTCGCCGGGATCAACGCCACCCGGCGCGGCGAGGGACTGGCCCGCGACATTAGACGTGCGGACTGCCAGCTCCTGCTCACCGACTCCCAGCTCGCGCCCCTGCTCGACGGGCTGGACCTGGGGGACGTCACGATCATCGACACGGACTCAGACGAATGGGCGGCCACGGTCGCCTCGTCCGAACCGCCGGCGGGTCTCCCGCCGGCCGACGCCGGCGACCCGTTCATGCTCATATTCACCTCGGGGACCTCCGGCGACCCCAAGGCGGTCCGGGTGGGGAACTTCACGGTCACCATGTCGGGGGAGGCGCTCGCGCCGTCCTTCGAGCTCACCGCCGATGACGTGCTGTACCTGTCCATGCCGCTGTTCCACTCCAACGCCATCATGGGAGGCTTCTCGCCCGCGATCGCCGTGGGCGCCACCATGGCGCTCGCCCGCCGCTTCAGCGCGACCCGCTTCGGCGACGACATCCGCAGGTACGGGGTCACGTACATGAACTACGTGGGCAAGCCACTCGCGTACATTCTCGACACCCCGCCCCGCCCCGACGACGCCGAGACCACGCTCCGTGCGGCCTTCGGGAACGAGGCGGCGGCCAAGGACATCCCCGCGTTCGCCGAGCGCTTCGGCTGCACCGTCCGGGATGCCTACGGCTCCACCGAACTGGCGATCATCGTGGTCCGGACCGAGAACTCACCGCTCGAGTCGATCGGCGAGCCGTTCCCGGGGGTCGCGGTGTACGACCCGGCGACGGCGACCGAGTGCCCCCGGGCGGTGTTCGACGACAACGGGGCGGTGGCCAATCTCGACGAGTGTGTGGGCGAGCTGGTCAACACCGAGGGCGCGGGCTTCTTCGCCGGCTACTACAACAACGAGCAGGCCACCTCGGAGCGGATGCGGGACGGGATGTACTGGTCGGGCGACCTGGCGTACCGGGACGTGGACGGCAACGTGTACATGGCCGGTCGCAGCGGTGACTGGCTGCGGGTCGACGGGGAGAACATGGCAGCCGGCATCGTCGAGGAGATCATCCTCCGCCATCCCGCGGTCTCCCGGGCGGCGGTGTACGGACTGCCCGACCCCCGCGGCGTCGGGGACCAGCTCGCCGTGGCCGTGGTGATACGCCACGACGGCGAGCTCGACCCCGCCGGCCTCGAGGAGTTCCTGGCCGCCCAGCCCGACCTCTCGCCCAAGGCGTGGCCGCGCTGGGTGCGGGTCTCGGACGCGCTCCCCACCACCGCGACCAACAAGGTCCTCAAGCGCGAGCTAATAGAGGACGGCGTGGGCGGCACCGGTGGCGGCGACACCTGGTGGGAGCGGGAGGAGCGCGGAACGTCCTTTTCGGTGCTCGCCGGCTCCCGCGCGGGTGCCGGGCTCTGATGGTCTACGTCGTCACCCGCTTCGACTTCCGCGCGCCCGGGGCGGACGCGGCCGAGCGGCGGGACCGCTACCGCTCGGCCCTCGACATGGCCCGATACGCGGAGGAGACGGGCCACGACGCCGTCAACCTCTCCGAGCACCACGGGTCGGAGGACGGTTATCTCCCGTCCCCGCTCATCGCGGCGGCGGCGGTCGCCGCGGTGACCGAACGGATCCAGATCGCGGTGTGGGCCCTCGTCGCGCCCCTGTACGACCCGGTCCGGCTGGCCGAGGACATCGCCGTCCTCGACCACCTGGCATCCGGACGGGTGAGCCTCACCTTCGGCCTCGGCTACCGACCGGTCGAGTACGCGATGCATTCCCGGGACTGGAAGGAGCGGGGCGCTCGCCTCGAACGACAGTTGGAGACCATGCTCGCCGCGTGGGCGGGGGAGCCCGTCGGGGACGACCCCGTCGACGGTTCGCGGCGCGTAGCGGTGACACCGCGGCCGTTCTCCACCCCGTATCCGCTGGTCTTTCTCGGTGGTGGGGGCGCGGCCGCGCGCCGGGCGGGACGCCTCGGGATGCACTACCAGCCCCAGCTCGACGATCCCGCGCTCACCGAGCTCTACCGCGCCGAATGCCGCGCGAACGGGCACGAGCCCGGACTGGTCGTGGCCCCGGTCCCCGGACCCGCCGCGGTGTTCTGCGCCCACGACCCCGACGAGTTCTGGGGCCGGTGCGGCGGCCACCTGCTCGCCGACGCGGAGGCCTACCGCGCCTGGCAGATGGGGCCCGGACGGAGTTCGTTCGTGCACTCCGACGCGCGCTCGGTCGAGGACCTGCGCGCCGAGGGGGTGTACCTGGTGGCCACCCCGGACGAGCTCGTCGAGCGGGTCCGGGCTCGCGAACTGGGCCTGATCGCCAGCCACCCGCTGTGTGGCGGGATGCCGGTCGACGCCGCGTGGGAGTCGCTGCGGCTGATCGGGGAGCAGGTGCTGCCGAACCTCCGGTGAGGACGTGTCGTCGACCACCGGTCCTCCCCGGGGGGCCGTAGTGTCGGGCGAATGGGAAACGACACGGCACTCAAAGACACGGCACGCGCCGTCCGGTACTGGTCCATGCCCGCCGCTCTGGGGGCGATGGGCGCCCTGCACTTCGTGGCGCCCCGCCCATTCGACGGGTTGATCCCGCCGGAGCTGCCCGGCAGCGCCCGGGCGTGGACCTACGGATCTGGCGTGGCCGAGATGGCCGTGGCGGCGCTGCTGGCCGTCCCGCGGACCCGCGCGCTCGGTGGGGCGGCGGCCGTGGCGCTGTTCGTGGGGGTACTGCCCGGGAACATCCAGATGGTGCGGGCCTGGCGCCGCAAGCCCGTGTGGCCCTACCAGGCGATCGCGTGGGGTCGATTGCCGTTGCAGGTGCCGATGATCCTCGCGGCCGACCGGATCCGCCGCGGCGCCTGAGCGGCATTGACGATCGCCCCTGACCTCACCGTGACCGTGGTCGGGGTCACCCGGGCAGCTGCCCGGCCTCAGGTCACGAGTACCGGGGCCCGTCCCCCGGTGCCGGGTGGTCGCGCCCGGGGCCTTGTGTCCCGGAGTTGCCGGGCCCCCATGGGTCAGGGCGCGGCGCGCCCGTGGAAGGCGCTCCCGATCCTGGCCGTGGGGAGGCGCCATACTCGCCCGCCTCCCCGGCTCCGGTGGGACCGTTGGGGCCCGGGGCGTTCTGAACCGCGGGGCGCGGATGCTCACCGTGGCGGAGTACGGCGACGATGGCGCACCCGATGACCACCACATAGGTGGCCACCGTGAGGATGGGCCCCGCCCCTGGTTCGACGTCCGGGCCGGACGTGGCGGGGGAACCCGGCGCGGGCGGTGTGTCGTCCGAGACGATGGCGACGACGAGAACCCCGATGGCGAGAACGAAGAGTTGTGGCACCACGCCGATCACCGCGAACACCGCGCCGAGCTGACGAGCGGTGGTGAGCATGAGAAGGCCGCCCACGATCACCAACACCCCGGAGAGAGCGAGCATCCCGGCGACCGGCTCGAGGAGCATCTTGGTCGACATCTCGACGATGCCCAGTTCGAGTGCGTCGGAGTCCGACAGTCCCCGCTGCGCCGCCGAGCTGAGGTCGATCGCCCCGGTCGCGGAGATGCTCATCGTCCCCTCGACGATGTCGAAGGAGCGATCGACCAGCCAGGCGAGTCGGGGCGTGATGAGGAGCAGGATCCCCGCGACCACCGTGACGATCCCCGCGACGGCGGCGATCATGTCGCGGGTGAGGAAGGCCATGAGTCTGGAGCCCACGCCCGGTCGGTTCGTCAAGGGTTGGCGGTAGGTCGCCCGGGGGTCGTGTCCGTATCGACCGGTGGAGTCGGCCGGGCCGTCCGCCCACGGCTGCCACTGGTTCTCGCGGGGGTCGGTCATGCGATCCACCTCGTGATCCGGATGGTTTCGCGGTAGGCGATCATCACCAGGTACACGATGATGCCGAGGGCCGCGAGAGTCAGTGCGAAGGTGGACAGTCCAAGCCCGAGGCGGGCCTCGGGCACCATGGACCCCACCAGCTCCGCGACGAGCGAGAACTCGGCGCCTATCGCCGAGCTGATGTCCGAGGCGGCATCGGAGACGTTCCCCACGATCTCAGAGGGGACTCTCGCGTACCCGAGGGTGACCGCGCCGAACAGGATCAGTGAGATGCCCACTGCCTGCATCCGGCCACGCGCTATCAGGATCCCCCCGGCGATCAGGGTCACCGCGGCGACCACCAGTGCGAGGCCCACGGACACCGTGAGCACCCGCGCGACCTCGAGATCGTCCTGGTCCAGGGTGTTGATGGCGGCCATGTCGCTCCACCGACTGCCGCTCGACGCCGAAACCCCCCGGAACGGGGCGACCGAGTACTCGATCAGGGAGCCGCCCGAGCGATCGAACAGGGCCCACCAGGGGAAGAGGCAACTCAGCAACGCGAAGACCCCCGAGGTCACGGCGAGGACACCGGGCAGTCGGAGCAGGCGTTCCTGCCACGGCATGGACTGGACCCGGCGCGCTGTCTGGCCCGCGGCGCCCGCGGCCGAGGCCACCCACTGATCGGTGCTCGAGTGGTCGGGGCCCTGCGCCGGGAATCGTTCTGTCGGCTCGTGGTGATCCGGGTGATCGGGTCGGGTGAACCTCGCGGTCGGATCCGCCGAGTGGCCGTAGTGGTCGCCGGGTTGATCGCCGGGTTGATCGCCTTGACTCATCGTGGGGGGATCTCCTTCGCCGGCGACTGTTCACGGTGTGTGCATCAGGCCACTGATCCTAGGGCTCGACGGTCGACTCTGTGGGAGTCTTTTGACAGTGGCGGAATCGGTGGCCGTCCGAGCGAACGGCCCGAGTCGGCCGTAGACCGGGAGAAGAGAACATGTACCCAGGGCAGGGGGGCGGCCAGGACGACACGTGGTACGCGGCCGGCCGGGCTCAAGACGTCTCGAACGGGTATCCACCGATGTCCGAGGATTGGGCGGCCTACGATCACGAGACCGGCGGGCCCGGTCCGGGGACGGTGGCAGTCCTGGTCGTGGTCGCTGTGGTTCTCCTCGCTCTCGTCGGCCTTCTGGCGTTCTTCTTTCTCGGCCGGTCAGGCGAGGAGCCCGGTTCGGCCCCACCGGATGCGGTGACGGTCTGGTCAACTGCGTCCCCCACCACGACGGAGGCCTCCCCGCGTCAGAGCCCGACGACCCGGGCGGCCGCGCCAACGGCGGTTCTCGAGGAGTGCAGCGACGCCGGCGACGTCGTCCTCCCGCGCTCCGGCCTGGGGACGACCGTCACGAGCTGCCCGTTTGCGAGGGAGGTCCGAGAGGCGTATCTGGGGGCGGGTCATCACGGCGGAGCAGCCGTTATCGACGCGTCGAGCCCGGTCACCGGCCTGACGTACACCATGGTGTGCGCGGGGGAGCGGGACGCCGTGGTGTGTCGTGGTGGCGGCAACGCCGTGGTCTACCTCTACTGACGTGGCGGCCGGGCGGAGGGCGATCAAGCGGGTTCTGTCGACGTCGACCGCTGTCCTCGTCGCGGCGGGGTGCGGAGTGGGGACGGTGACGACGCCTCGGACGGTGACCATCGTGACCGAGGCGCCCGTTCAGGGAGGTACGGGGAATGCGGGGGCGGGGGCGGAGACGAGGTCGGAGGCCGGCCCGGGGTGGGACCCGTCAGCCGCCGAGATGGGCGCGGGGACACAGGACGGGTTCGACCGGCTCGTCGCGTCCCTCCCTGTCGGGGTGGGTGTGGCCGTGGCGCCGGTGGGCGCACCGCGGACCGCTCTGGCCGGTGGTGATCTCACTTCCGGTGTGGCGTGGTCGACGATCAAGGTGCCGCTCGCTCTGGCCGCGCTGCGGGCATCCGTCGGAGAGCGCGATGCGGTGGAGCGAGCGCTCACCGTGTCGGACAACGCTTCCGCCGAGGGGCTCTGGACGGCGCTCGGCGGAGGGGGTCAGGCGTCGGCGTCAGTGGAGTCCGTTCTCGCAGAGGCGGGGGATTCTGAGACCAGGGTCCCGAGCGAGCGTCGACGCCCTGGGTTCAGCGTGTTCGGCCAGACGGAGTGGTCGCTCGAGTCCCAGGCGGTCTTCGGTGCGGGACTGGCCTGTCTGGCGGACGGGTCGGCGGTCCTCGAGCCGATGACCCGCGTCGACCCTTCTCAGAGCTGGGGGCTCGGACGTATCCCCGGAGCGGCGTACAAGGGCGGCTGGGGACCGACGATGGACGGGGGCGGCTATCTGGTACGGCAGTTCGGGGTCGTGCCGAGCCCACAGGGCCGGTTCGCCATCGCGATTGCGGTCCACGGGGCAACCTTCGATGACGGCGCGGCGACGCTCTCGCAGACCGCAGACCTCGTGTCCGCCGAGCTCGGCACTCTTCCGGCGGGAGAATGTGGCTGAGAAACCCGGGGCTGGCCCATAGGGCCAGGACAAACACACACCGTCGAGGGTCGCCTGGTGGCACGATGTGCCGGGTGAACACTCTCGCACTGGTCCTGGTGGGCGTGGGGTTGCTTGCCGCGCTCCTCGGGGTGATGGTCGCGGCCACGAGCCGCACGGCACGGGGGGACTCCCACCCGGTCGACCGCTCGGACTGGGCCGCGTACGACCAGCCGCAGTCTCCGGTCGCGGGCCACCGCGGCGGCACCGGAGCACGCCGTGGAGGGGCGACCACGGCGGGTCTCGCGATTCTCGCCGTGGGCGCCGTTGTGGCGCTGGCGGGGGGCATTGTGCTGGCGCTGCCCGGGACCAGGGATTCCGCGGACCGACCTGCCGGGGAGTCGGAGACGTCCTCAGCCGCCGAGTGGACCGAGACCTCGGCCCCGGCGACCTCCGAGCAGAACGAGCCGGGCGGAGGCGAAGAGCTGAGCGGCCCCGGGACCGAGTGCGGACTGGTCGAACCGACATTTGGCGAGCCGGCCCCCGTCCGGATCGAGCGCGGAAGTATCGGGTGTGTCGAGGCCACGCGGGTCGTCCAGAGGTACTACGACCTGCCGGTTGATCCGAACGGCGGCAACACCGCCCCCAAGGAGTTCGACGGCTGGAGGTGCGCCACCGCCACGGCGGGGGCCGCCGCTGAGCGCGGGTACGGGACGTCCTGCCTCAAGGGAGATGTCCAGCTCGTGCTCCCCATCGGGCAGGAAGCCCGCGCCCCGCAGAACGATTCCGCTCGTGCGGGGAGCGATTCGAGACCGTACGGGGACCTCGGTCTCGCGACTCCCATGACCAGGCCGTCATGCGACGGCCGAGGGATCGTCGTTCTCTACTCCGCGGTGACACCCGGGGCGTACGAGTCGGAGGTCCGATCCGCGTTGGCGTCCAACCCGGGCGCGCGCTACCTACGCACCGATCAGGCCTGCCCGTCTCTCCGTCAGCGCGACGAGAACGGCAACGTGATCTATGCGGTGTACCGCGAGTCCGGGTACAGCAGGGCCGAGCTGTGCGCTGACGTGGCGGCCGCACCGGCCGGCGCCTACGGGCGATGGCTCGACACCACCAGTGATCCGACGGTTCTCGTGAGCTGCTGACAACGCCATCGCGCGACGCGCTGCACGGGGTTCGTTCAGTGCGCTGCCCTCGGGCGCTGGGCGGCCACCCCTGTCCCCCCGGCGACCCAGTCGTCCACCCCTGCCAGGGCGCCGCGCTTGAGATCGGCGGGAGCGAAGGACGAGTCGATCGACGCCCGCGCGCACCCCGCGAGACCCGCGTCCGGTATGCCCATCTGCTCGTGCGCCAGTACGTACTCGTCCACCACGTCGACTCCGAACAGCAACGGGTCGTCGGCACCGATCGAGCAACGCACCCCGGCGTCCAGCAGTGTGGGCAGCGGGTGCTCGGCGAGCGTGGGATACACGCCGAGGATGACGTTCGAGCTCGGGCAGACGTCCAGACAGACCCCGCTGGCGGCGAGCTCCGCCACCACCCGGGGGTCCTCCGCTGCGCGGACGCCGTGCTGGATCCGGTCGACGCCCAGGTCGAGTGCGGACCTCACCTCCTCCGGTCCGGCCAGCTCGCCGGCGTGCGGCACGACACCCAGACCGGCCTCGCGGGCGATCGCGAAGGCCTCCGCCACGTCGGCCACGGGGTTACCACGCTCGTCGGCCACGAGGCCCACGGCCACGACACCTCGCTCCGCGAACCGTGCCGCGAGCCCGGCGGCCTCCAGTGCGTGCCCGGGCCCGGCCCCGCGGTCGATGCTCACGATGGCACCGGTCCACACCCCGTGGCGCCGGCCGGCGGCCGAGGCGGCCGGCAAGATGAACTCCAGGGCCTCCTCGGCCGAGTCGAAGGCGGCCGACTTGTCCGGGATGGAGGCGAACTCGAGCGCCACGACGCCCTGGGCGGCGGCGTCGGCCACCACCTCGTCGAGCAGTCGGCCGAGCCGCTCCGGGGTGTGCAGCAGAGAGATGAGCACTCCGTAGGCGTCGAGGAAGCCGGTGAAGTGGGGGAAGTCGACGAGCGGCGGGACCTCCACGCTGTCCTCGGCGCACCACTCGCGCATCGTCCCGGGGCGCATGGCGGCCTCGAGGTGGACGTGCAGGTGCGCCTTGGGCAGGGCGGCGTAGCGCTCGTATGCGGGGCAGTGCCCGGGTGGCGCCGGGCGGATCACTCCTTCGGCTCGACGTCCCGCGCCTCGTCGGCGACGTGCTGGTGCGTCATCGGATCGGAGCCGTCCCAGGTCGAGACGTTCCGGGCCTGGGGCAGGTCGTCCCGGTGGAACACGGGGTTGTGGCCCTTGGCCTTCTGTCGCAGGTAGTGCTGCAGCAGCGCCACCGCGAGCCCGCTGAGCGGGATGATCGCGATGAGGTTGATCGTGGCCATGACGCCCATGAACAGGTCCGCCATGTTCCAGATGAGGTCGACGGACCCCAGGCAACCTCCGAGCACGGCGAGGACGACCAGGACGCGGAAGACCCGCAGCGCCATGGGGCTCTCGCGGAGGAACCGGATGTTGGCCTCGCCGTAGTACGAGTTGCCGAGGATCGAGGAGAAGGCCAGGAAGAAGATGACGACCATCAGGAAGGGCACGCCCCAGTCGCCGACCTGAGAGGCCAGGGAATCCTGGGTAAGGGTGATCCCCTCGCGGTCGCCGCCGAAGTCCGGGTTGGCGAGGAGGATGATGAACGCGGTCGCCGAGCAGACGACGAGGGTGTCGAAGTAGACACCGAGGGCCTGCACCAGTCCCTGCTTGACGGGGTGGGAGACGGATGCGGTGGCGGCCGCGTTGGGAACCGAGCCCATGCCGGCCTCGTTGGAGAACAGGCCACGCCGCATGCCCTGCATGATCGCCGCGCCGATCGCCGCGCCCGCGACCTCGCGGAAGCCCAGAGCGTGGCCGACGATCAGCGAGATCATCTCCGGGACCTCGGTGATGTTGATCGCCACGACCACCAGGGCGACGACGATGTAGGCGATCGCCATGAGCGGGACCACGATCTCGGTGACCGCCGACAGCCGCCGGATGCCGCCGAAGATCACCGCGGCCACCACAATGGCCAACACGACGCCGATGAGCAGGCCCGACCCGAGCCCCTCGAGGCCGAACTGGTTGCGCACGGACGCGGAGATGGAGTTGGCCTGGACGGCGTTGAAGACGAAGCCGTAGGTCAGGGTGATGATCACCGCGAAGGCGACCGCCACCCGCTTCCACCCGAGTCCGTCACGGATGTAGTAGGCGGGGCCACCGATGTAGGAGTCCTTGCCGCGCACCTTGTAGAGCTGGGCGAGCGTGGACTCGATGAACGCCGTGGCGCCGCCGATGATCGCCAACATCCACATCCAGAACACCGCACCGGGCCCGCCGACCGTGATCGCGATGGCGACGCCGGCGATGTTCCCGGTGCCCACGCGGGACGCGGCGGAGACGGTGAAGGCGCGGAAGGCGGAGATGCCCTTCTTGTCCGGCTCGATGTCCGAGGGCTTCTCGACGATCGTCCTGAACATCTCCGGGAACATCCGGATCTGCACGATCAGGGTCGTGAAGGAGAAGTACAGACCGGCGATGACGAGGAGCGCGATGACCGCGTACCAATAGGCATCGTTGACGGATGCGATGAAGTCGGCGATTGCGCTCACCTCGGAGACGGTAGTCGATCATCACTGAAGTGACGATGCGACTTACCCTGGGTGTCGTGACCGACTTATCGCCCACCGCTCCGGATGTCGCCGTCCTGTTCGAGGGCGGGGGAATGCGGGCGGTCCACACGGCGGGGGTCGTGGAGACCCTCATCGACGCGGGCATCCACGGGGGGATGGCTGCCGGGATCTCCGCGGGGGCCACGCACGTGGCCAACTATCTGTCCCGGGAGGGCGTCCGGGCGCGGAAGAGTTTCGTGGAACTCGCGGCGGACCCCAACTTCGGGGACTGGCGCAGTTTCGCCCGGGGGAAGGGTCTGTTCAACGCGGAGTACATCTACGAGCAGACCGGTCTCCCGGACCAGGTGCTGCCGTACGACTTCGACACGTTCTCGGCCAGCGGCACGGCCGCGAGGATCGGGACGTTCCGGTGTTCGGACGGCGCCACGGTCTTCTGGAGCGAGGACGACGTCTCGAGCATGTCGGAACTCATGCGGATGGTCAGGTCATCCTCGACGATGCCGGTGTGGATGCCGCCGGTGCTGATCGACGGTGAGTACTACGTGGACGGGGCCCTGGGCCATGACGGCGGGATCCCGCTGTCCGCGGCGCGGGAGGCCGGATACGAGAGATTTCTGGTGGTGCTGACCCAACCGAGGGGGTACCGGAAGATCCCACCGAGGAGACTCACCCCCTTCTACCGCTCGTACTTCCGGAGGTTCCCGGCGGTGGGTGAGGCACTTCTGCACAGATGGGCGCTCTACAACGAGACGCTCGACGAGATCGAGGCGCTGGAGGAGTCGGGCGACGCGGTGGTGTTCCGCCCGGAGCGCGTGCTGATCCGGAGTTACGAGCGCAGGGTCGACCGCCTCGCGGAGGCCTACGTCCTCGGGCGGGAACAGGCGCGGCGAGAGGTCGCCACCTGGATGGAGTTCTGCGGGATGTGACGGCGAACGCCCCGGTGGCGGACCACCGGGGCGTTCGGGCTTGGGGCTCGGAAGCCGACGAGCTGCGTGGCTCAGGAGCCGAACAGCGCCGCTCCGCCGGCGAGGGTGCCGAGGATGTAGGAGGGCAGCGCGAGGAAGCCGTCGATGGCCGCCGAGCCGGTGCCGGTGTCGGGGAGCAGGTCGGCGGAGCCGCTGGCGAGGTTGGCCCAGAAGTCAGAGAACATGGGATGTCCTTTCGAGAGGTGAGTCCCCAGTGGTTGGTGGGGCTTGTGGTTCACGTTACTGACGATCGACCGCGGTTTCCACTAACAATCCCTCGAAGTAAACCTTCTCAGGGTATTCGCATCATGCTTGCTGGGGGGTTTCTACTTAATGAGGATCGTCCTATGATCGAACGCAGGGCGACCGAGATGTAGTCCAACGGGTGGGCTGTCCAGGGCCGCTCTGGAAGGAGTTCATCATGTGGGGAAGTCTCATGGAGTTCGCCGGTTCGTCCATCGGGGCGGCGGGCAGTCTGGCCACTGACACAGGATCGACGATCGTCGACACCCTGACGTTCCTGCCGGTCCACATCGTGGAGGTGTTCTGGTACACCGTTTTCGGCGTCGCCGAGGATCTGGGGTCGAACATCATTCCGCCGGTCTGACGGACCACGCATCGAGGTGAGTTCTGGCCGCCCCCTGTGAACGGGGGGCGGCTTCTCTCGTGATCGGTCCCGGATCGACGCATGGTGGGGGCGTGAGGGGTGGGTGCGGCCCCCGAGCGCATTAGACAGACCGGTCTGTCGGCGGCTACCCTCGCCGTCATGACCGGTACCGACGCCGCCTCCCGCCCCGCTCGACCCGCGCGCGCCCCCAAGCCCCAGGGCCAGTGGAAGATCGACGGCAAGCTCACCCTCAACCACAACGAGGAGTTCAAGCTCGAGGACGACGCGCTCAACGTCCGCCAGCGCATCCTCGACACCTACTCCAAGGAGGGCTTCGCCTCCATCCCGTCCGACGACCTGTCGGGCCGGATGCGCTGGTGGGGCCTGTACACCCAGCGCAAGCAGGGCCTGGACGGTTCCCGGACCTCCAAGCTCGAGGCCGACGAGCTCCAGGACGAGTACTTCATGATGCGGGTCCGCACCGACGGCGGAGCGGTGACCACCGACCAGCTTCGGGTCCTCGCTGGCATCTCGACCGACTTCGCCCGCGGCACCGCCGACATCTCCGACCGGCAGAACATCCAGTACCACTGGATCGCCATCGAGGACGTCCCGGAGATCTGGCAGCGGCTCGAGGACGTGGGGATCGATACCGTCGAGGCCTGCGGCGACTGCCCGCGCGTGATCCTCGGCAGCCCGGTCGCCGGCGTGGCCGAGTCCGAGATCCTGGACCCGACCCCGGTGATCGGCGAGATCAAGGCCAAGTACATCGGCACGCCCGAGTTCTCCAACCTGCCGCGTAAGTTCAAGTCCGCCATCACCGGGCACCCGAGCCTCGACGTGGTCCACGAGATCAACGACATCTCGCTGGTGGGCGTCCGGCATCCGGAGCTCGGCCCGGGCTACGACCTCTGGGTGGGCGGCGGGCTTTCCACCAACCCGCAGCTCGCCACCCGCATCGGCGTGTTCGTCCGCCAGGAGGAGGCGGCCGAGGTGTGGGCCGGCGTGGTGGGGATCTTCCGCGACTACGGCTACCGGCGCATGCGCACCCGCGCCCGGCTCAAGTTCCTCATCAAGGACTGGGGTGCCGAGAAGTTCCGCCAGGTCCTCCAGGACGAGTACCTGGCCCGCGAGCTCCCGGACGGACCCGCTCCCGAGCGTGGCGTGGGTTCGAGCGACCACGTGGGCGTCTACGAGCAGAAGGACGGCCGCTTCTACGTCGGCGCCGCCCCCACCGTCGGCCGCGTGGGCGGCGAGAAGCTCTCGCAGGTCGCCGACCTCGCCGAGGCCGCGGGCTCCCACCGGGTCCGCTTTACCCCGCACCAGAAGCTGCTCGTCCTGGACGTCGAGCCGGAGAAGGTCGAGGAGTTGGTCGAGGGACTGGCCGCCATCGGGCTGCACGCCCGCCCGAGCTCGTTCCGCCGCTCCACCATGGCGTGCACCGGCATCGAGTTCTGCAAGCTCGCCTTTGTCGACACCAAGGACACCGCCACCGCGCTGATCGGCGAGCTCGAGAACCGGTTCGCCGACGACGCGCCCCTGCGCACGCCGTTGTCGATCCACCTCAACGGCTGCCCCAACAGCTGTGCGCGCATCCAGACCGCCGACATCGGCCTCAAGGGCCAGCTGCTCGACGGCGACACCCCGGGCTTCCAGGTCCACCTCGGTGGCGGCCTGGCCTCCCAGGACCAGGAGTCGGGTGGGCTCGGCCGCACGGTCCGCGGACTCCGCGTGCCGTCCGCGGACCTGCCCGACTACGTGGAGCGCGTGATCCGCAAGTACATGGAGACCGGTGCCAGCGGCGAGACGTTCGCCGAGTGGGCCCACCGTGTGGAGGAGGAGGTTCTGGTATGACCGCAGTCGCACTCGATCTGCTGCCCCGCAGCACCGTCCTGACCCCCGGCCCCGGCCGGCGTCGGACCACCGAGGAACTCAAGGCCATCGCCGAGGACGCGGCGCGTCGATTCGACGACCGCGGGCTCTACGGCCACCACGGCGAGGTCGACCCCGCCGAGGTCCTGGCCTGGGCGGGCGAGACCTTCGGCGACGCCCTCGCCGTGGCCTGCTCGATGGCCAACACCGTGGTGCCGGAGATGACCGCGCAGTACGCCCCGGGAGTGGACGTGCTCTTCCTCGACACGGGGTACCACTTCTCGGAGACCATCGGCGTCCGGGACGCCCTCGCGTCCACACCGGGCCTGAACGTCGTGGACGTGCGCAGCCCCGCGAGCCGCGAGGAGCACGAGGCCGCGCTCGGCCCGCGCCCGTTCGAGACGAACCCGGAGCTGTGCTGCCGCCTGCGCAAGGTGGAGCCGCTCGACGCGGCGCTGTCCGGATACGAGGCGTGGATCACCGGTCTGCGCCGGGTGGACACCGACCACCGCGCCGGAGCGGCGATCGTGGAGTGGGACGCCAAGCACTCAATGATCAAGATCAACCCGCTCGTGGCGTGGACCCTGGATCGCGTCCACGCCTACGCGGAGGAGCACGGGTGCCTCCTCAATCCCCTGCTCGACGACGGCTTCCCGTCGATAGGCTGTGAACCGTGCACCCACCGCGTCGAAGCCGGAGCGGATCCGCGCTCAGGTCGCTGGGCCGGTTCCTCCAAGACCGAGTGCGGCATCCACCTGTGACCGTCGCCTTCGCCGACCCGGCCCCCGCGGCCGAGCGGCCGGCGGCACCCGCGTTGGACGGCCTCCCCCTGACGGTGGGGCTGTCCGCGCGCGAGGTGCTGGTGGTGGGCGCGGGGCCCGTGTCGGTCCGCCGTGCCGAGACCTTCCTCGAGGCCGGGGCGGTGGTCCGGGTCGTGGCCCCTCGCGTGGACCCGGCGATGGCCGACCTCGCGGCGCGGGCGGGTGCCCGGCTCGTCGTCGTCGCCAGGAACTTCCGCGCCTCGGACCTGGACACTCCCTGGATGGTGCACGTCGCCACCGGGGACCCGGTGGTCGACGCCGAGGTCGCGGCGTTGTGCGAGCAGCGGCGGATCTGGTGCGTGGCCGCCGGCGACGCCGCGCTCGGGTCGGCACGGGTGCCTGCTCGCACCGCGGTGTCGACGCCTGCGGGGCTCGTCCGGATCGCCGTGGACTCCTCGGACCCGCGCCGGTCGGTCCGCGTGGGGCGGCACGTGGCGAGGTCGCTGGCCACCGCACCGGCGGGCCTGCGCGCCCGGCGTCGCCCCGAGGCGGGGTGGCTCGTGTTGGTCGGTGGGTGCGGTGACGGCGACCTCCTCACCGTCCGCGCCCGGCGCTTCGTCCACGCCGCGGACGTGCTGGTGGTGGACGGTGCGGCCGATCCGGGGCTGCTGGCGGAGATCGACGACGACGTCGAGGTGATCGAGGTCGGGTCGACCCTGCCCGTCGACGCGGTCGCGCGGGTGGTGGCCGCCCGGTGCGCCGCAGGGCACGGGGTCGTGCGGATCGTCGCGGCGGACACCCTTGCCGATCGCGCCCGCGACCTCCGGGCCGCCGGGGTGGAGTTCGAGATCGTCCCGGGCGTGACCGACGGCGGGGCCTGAGCAAGTCAGCGCCAGGCGTCGGTGAGGGCGTCGTCGATACCGTCGCGCACCACCCGACGTACCTCGTCGATCGACGGCGCGGACCCGGGGCCCTCCCACAGGGCGAGCGGACCGGCCGACACCACGGGGCGGCGCGGGGGCAGCGTCGAGTGCTCCCGCCCGCGGTAGACGATCCCGACCGGCAGGATCGCCACCGGGCCGCCCGCCTCGCGGGCCCCGCGGGTCATCTGGCCCACGCCCTTCTTGACCGAGTCGAGCCGCAGTGTGCGCAGGTCGTCGGCCGAGGAGTTGGTGCCCTCCACGAACGTCAGGACCACCCCGCCGGTGGCGAGCCGGTCCACACACAGGCCGATCAGCCGGGCGGCCGCGGCGTCGTGCACCGCGCGGTCGGTACCCACGTAGTTCTTGGCCCGGAAGACCGGGACGGTGCCCGTGTACTCGAACACCGGTCGCAGCGGACCGCGGAAGAGCGGGTCCTTGGTCAGGCCGGTTCCGGAGGAGAGGAACCGGACCCGCCGGTCGTACACCGCCGACGCCAGGACGAACGGGTCGTGTTTGGAGGGGTGGTTGGCGGCGACGACGATCCCCACCCCGGCGTCGTGGAGTCGGTGCAACTCGTCCACCGTCCCGGCCCCGATCCGCACCTCGGGTGAGTACAGCGCTCCCACGAACGCCAGCAGGGGATGGGTGAATCCGTCCCTTCGCCGGCCGGGGCCGTAGTAGTCGTAGACGGCCTCGAAATTGGACAGGGTCACCTCCGGACGGGCCCGGCGCCCCCGGCCCGGTCCGAGGGCCTGCCCGCTGCGTTCGGCTCCTGCCTCCATCTCCCCAGTCTCGCCGAGCGTCCGGGGCGGCGCACCCGGAATCCGGCATGCTCGGGGGATGACGACGAACTCGCACACCGCCCACCCGGTCACCGAGCGGCCCCGCCTGCTGTTGGTGGCGCACGGGACCCGGTCGTCGGCGGGTCGTCGCGAGCTGGGCCGGGTCCTGGTGGAGACCCGCAAGAGACTCGACGACGTGGACTGTCGGTTGGCATGGGTCGACGTGCAGGCACCGGGCCCGGACCGCATCCTCGCCGACGCCGTCCCCACGGTCGTGGTCCCGGCCTTCTTGGCCCGCGGCTACCACGTGACCGAGGACGTCGAAGGAGCCTGCGACCGCGCTCCCGGTCCGGTGGCTCTCGCGCCCCACGTGGGCGGGGAGCCGGAGATCGTTCGCGCGCTGATCCAGCGGCTGGCGGAGGCAGGGGCCGTGGGGGCGTTCGGCTCCGACGCGGTGGTCCTGGGGGCGGCGGGCAGCCGGGACGAGTCCTCGCAGGCGGAGACGCGCGCCCTGGCCGCAGCCCTGGAACGGGTGCTGGGCGTGCCGGTGAGCGCCGGTTTCGCCACCTCCGCCGCCCCCGCCGTCGCCGACGCGATCGCCGCGTTCCGGGAGGCAGGACGCCGCCGGGTGGCCGTCGCGACGCATCTGCTCGCGCCCGGGTTCTTCGCGGATCGACTCGCGGCGGCCGGCGCGGACGTGACCTCTCCGCCGCTCGGTGCGAGCCCGGAGATAGTCGACCTGATCGTCCGGTTATATCGAGAGAATTCGGCGGGATTAACTCCGTGATCGAACCCGGAGATATCGGATCGCGAAAGTTCGGACTATCGCGGGGAATGGTCGAAGCATGTGATCACGCATAATTTACCGAGATTGTGCATACTGTTGTGCAGTAGTAACGGCAACCAGCTAGGGAGTGACAGTGGCGCAGCAATTCCAGGTCAAGTACATCGACGACCTCGACGGAACCGAACTGGGTGAAGAGGCCAATTCCCTCTCGTTCGCCTTCGAGGGCAAGGAATACTCCATCGACCTGAGTGACGAGAACGCCCAGGCCTTCCGGGATGTCATGGCCCCGTACATCGACGCTGGTCACCGCGTGACCGGTGGCAGGAGTAAGCCGGCTCGCAAGTCCGCGGCCAAGTCCTCCTCGGGTGATACCAAGATCATTCGTGAATGGGCGAGGGAAAACGGCTTCGAGGTCTCCGATCGTGGCCGCATCCCGTCCGACGTGATGGAGGCGTACGCCGCCGCGAACTGACCGCGAAATCGAGGGCCCGCATCCCCGGTAACGGGGTGCGGGCCCTTCCGCCTATTCGCAGGCCGCCCTCGCCCGGCGGAAGGGCCCCCACTCGGTCGACGACCGGAATTGGTGGAAGGCCGCGGTGACAGCGCGAGAATTGACCGCTCAGAGCTGTGTGATCGGCGCGTCCAGGTGCGAGAGGGCGGCGTCGACGAGTCCTGCGCGGATCCCCGCGTAGTTGGCGCCACGGAGCGGAGCCATCTCTGCGGCCACTGCTACCGCGCGGTCCAGTACCGCGTCGGCCTCGGCCGCCTCGTGGACGATCCCGGCCTCGATGGCGTCGGACGCCGGGTAGCGCCTCGAGGTGAGCATCGCCGTGCTCGCCACCCCGGGCGTGAGGCGAGTGGTGATGAGCGAGTTCATGCCCGGGGGGAACGGCATGCCGAGCTGCGCCTCGGGGAGGTTCCAGAACCCGCGATCGGCGCGCATGACGCGGTGGTCGTGAGACAGGGCCAGCATCGCGCCGGCACCGAAGGCGTGGCCGTTGACCGCCGCGACCGTGGGCAGTTCGAGCCGCAGGACGCGGGCGAACAACCGCTGGGCCCGCGAGACGTACGCGGGCAGCCCGGCGGGATCGGAGGCGACGACCGACAGATCGAGACCGTTCGAGTAGAACTTCCCCGCCCCGGTCGTGACCAGCGCCGCCGGTCCCTCGGATGCCTCGACCTCGGCGAGTGCGGCGTCGAGGGAGTCCAGGAACTCCGGGGAGAAGGCGTTGTCCGGGGCGTCCGCCGGGTCGTCCGGCTCGGCGAAGCGCAGGACGAAGACGGAATCATGACGGTTCAGAGTGGGCATGGTGTCCAGCGTAGAGCTACGGGAACGCCGTCACGGCAGGTGGGACGCCGTTGTCACGGCGTGCGCGGGGAGTGCGAGGGCGGTGCGGTGACACTGCTTTCGAGTGACACAGTTCTCGAATGACACTGTTCTCGGGTGGACACGCCACGGCGTTGTGACGCGATCGCGACGTCGTCGTCGTAGTCTTCCCCGGTGACCCGTTCTCCCTCCCGCGGCACCGCCGGCGCCCCACCCCACGCCCAGTACGACGAGGCCCTCCGGCTGGGGATCTTGCGCGAGGCGACGCGCCGGCTCCGGAGCGCGGCGCCGGAGAAGCTCGGACTGCGGCCGCTGGCGGCCTCTCAGGGCACCTCCACCACCGCCATCTACACGATGTTCGGGGGGAAGTCCGGGCTGCTCGCTGCGGTCGCGGAGGAGGCGGACCGGATGCTCGCCGAGGCCCTGCGCGAGTCGCTGCGCCACGACAGTGTCGAGACCGACATGCGCTCCCTGTGCCGCGCGTACCGCCGGTGGGCACTGGAGAACCAGGGCCTGTACGCGCTCGTGGTGGCGGAGCCCGTCCGTTCGCCCCGCACCGATCCGGGCCACCGGGACCCCCAGTGGAGGGAGCCGCTGCTCGAGATCGTCGACGCGCTCGTGGACGAGGGGGTTTTCCGGGCCACGGATGTCCGCGAGGCGACCACGTCGATCTGGGCCTCACTGCACGGGGTCGTGTCGCTGGAACTGAGCGTGTGGCGTCAGTCGCCGAGCGCCGAGCAGTACTTCGAGACACAACTCGCGGCCGTGCTGCGCTCCTGGGCCGCGGGGGAGGGCCAGCGGGCCACACCACACGGGTCCGCGAACTCCTCAACCGGAATGGTGGGCTGAATCCATGGGCGAGCGGTCGTTTTTCACACTCGACGACTCGGGGGCGTACATCCCCACCAGGTACGCCCGCAGCGCGTGGTCGGACACGATGGTCAACGGGCCCGCCGTGGTGGTGGCCGCCGCCCGTGCCCTCGAGTCCGAGCACGGGGCGGAGGGGTTCCAACCCGCCCGACTCACCGTGGACCTCTTCGCGCCCGTCCGCACCGAACCTCTGGTCGCCGTGACGGAGGAGGTCCGGGCCGGCAACCGCATCCGGGTCGCCGACGTCCGGATGCTGCAGGGGGACAAGCTCGTGGCCCGCGGCACCCTGGTCCAGTTGCGCCGGGGCGAGCAGCCGCCCGGGAACGTGTGGCGCTCGGGCCGGCGCGTCGGGGCCCCGCCGGAGGCGGACCCGCTCGAGGACACGCCGGGGTCGAACGTCTTCTTCGGCAGCGGCGACCAGGGCGAGGCGTGGAGTCGCGACATGGGCGCGCACCAGAACGACCAGCGCAAACGCTTCTGGCTGCGGCCGTTGGACGTGGTGGCCGGTGAGGACGCCTCCCCGTTCCAGCGCGCCGTCACCCTCGCCGAATCCACCAGCCTGATGTCCCACTGGGGCGACGAGGGCATCGGCTTCATCAACGCCGACCTCACCGTGGCGCTGGCCCGTCTGCCCCGCTCGGGCGACATCGGTATCGAGGCAGACGAGCATCTCAGCGACGCGGGCGTGGCGGTGGGCAGCGCGTCCCTGTTCGACCGGGACGGCGTGTTCGGCACCGGGACCGTGGTGGCCGTGTCCAACGCGGGGCGGCAGATCGACTTCACCCGGCGGCGACCGGGCACCGAGGACAGTGGATCGATCGGATCGAACGAGGCGGCGACGCGGGTATGAGCCCCGGGTTGACGCGGGAGCGGATGCTCGACGCGATCGAGGCCCAGGTCGGGCTGGTGCGGTTCGCGCTCGACCCGGCCACCGACCCGGC
>NZ_KB714653.1:102476-219140 GCF_000349585.1 Dietzia sp. UCD-THP | reverse complement strand
CGGCCACCGACCCGGCCACCGCCCCGACAACCCGGGTGCCGTCGTGTCCGGAGTGGACGATCCATGATCTCGTCACCCACCTCGGCGCCGTCAACCGGTGGGGCGGAGCCACGGTGCGCGACGGGAACCCGCACGAGCGCTCGCGGGGTCTGGGTGACGCGATGAAGTCCGCCCCGCCCGCCTCCGCGGGTGTCGCGGCGCTCGCCGACTGGTACGCGACGCAGGCGTCGGGAATGCTCGAGACCTTCACGGAGACCGCACCCGACGCCCCGGTGTGGACCTTCTCCGGCCCCGGGCGGGCCGATTTCTGGCTTCGGCGGCAACTCCACGAGACCGCCGTCCACCGCTGGGACCTCGAGGACGCGCTCGGCGGGCCCGCCGCCACCACTCCGCTCCCGGAGGACGTGGCGGTGGACACGGTGGACGAGTTCTGCGCGGTGATGTTCCCGCACAAGGGGCCCCGAGGGTCGCTGCCCGTGACGATCCGGCTGCGGGCGGTCCTGCACGCCCCCGAGGGGCTGGCGACGGGCGCCGAGCCGGTGGGTGCACGCGCCCCGGCCGCCGACCCCGAGTGGGTCCTGGCCGGCGCGGAGGAGGCCGGTGAGGTCGAGGTGACGGGCCCGCCGGAGACGCTCGCGCTCCTGCTGTGGGGACGGATCGGGGCCGACGACCCGGGTCTGGAGATCACGGGTGACCGCGCCGGGCTCGAGGCCGTCCTGGAGGCCGGACTCGCGGGGTGAGACCTGGCGTCTGGTGGCGGGCACTCAGAGGAGCGCGGTAGCCAGTGCGAGCCCGGCGGCCACCGCCGCGACCACTGCGATCCCCGTTCCCACGACGTTGACCAGGGCTTTGCGGTAGTCGCCGCCCTGGACCAGGCGGACGGTCTCCACCATGGCGGTCGAGAACGTGGTGTACCCGGCGCAGAAACCGACGGTGGTCGCCTCCAGGCCGACGCCGCCGATCGTCCCGGCGATCGCCGCCCCGGTGAGGAAGCCCATGAGCAGTGAGCCGGTGATGTTGATGGCGACGGTTCCGACGGGGAAACCGCTGGACCATCGGGTTCTGACGAGGCCGTCCACCACGAATCTGGCTGCGGCTCCGAGCCCGCCGAACAGGGCGATGAGGGCGATGGTCACGGGCGGTCTCCTACCGGCGGGGTGGGGTCGGAGACGAAACCCTGGTCGGGATCGAGGGGGAGACGACGCATGCGCCACTGATGGTGGCGGCTGGCCACGATGACCCCGAGCACGCAGGTGAGGAATCCGCCGAGGAGCGAGACCGAGAAGTAGCCGATCGCCTGGCCGACGTGACCGGAGGTGAGCAGCCTCTCGACCTCGAGGGCGAACGTGGAGAAGGTGGTGAATCCGCCGAGGGCGCCGGTGCACAGACCGAGTCGGATCATCCGTCGTGGACGGGTCTCGTCACCTGCACGGACCAGGGCTTCGAGCAACAGCCCGAGGAGGAACGCTCCGATGAGGTTCTCGGCGAGCGTCGACACCGGCCACCCGTGCGGGTGTGGGATCGACGTGGTCATGCCCCAGCGGGCCAGGGTGCCCGCGGCTCCGCCGAGCGCGACGAGGGCGATCAACCCGGGGTGCAGATGTGGTGGGCGGCTCATCAGCTCTGCCTCCTGTCCTTGGACGCCGCGGGGCGCCCGGTTCGGACGAGGCCCGGTCGGGGTGACCGGTCAGGTGGCCGTCGTCGACATTCACGCAGCTACCAGCCTCGAGAAGGAAACAGGGACCGTTGACGACATCCGTGCCGTGGTTGAAGGCGAGCCCCACCGCCGTGACGACCACGTTAACAACCTCCGCGTGGACCGGTTCTTGCGATGGGGCGTGAGGTGGGCCACGGTGGTGGGGTACATCGCGGGGTGGCGCGCGCCGGGATGGGCACGGCGCGGGCCAGGACGAGCAGTGTCTGACGTGCAGTGTCCGACGAGCTGTGAGGAGCGGGTCGCAGATGGGTCATCGCATGTTCGCCGCGGTGTTGCCGCCGGACGGGGTCAGGGCGGAGCTCGAGCGGTTCCTCGAGCCGCGCCCGGGACTCGGGTGGACCGATCCCGCCCAGTGGCATCTCACTCTGACGTTCTGCCCGGATGTCGACGAGTGGCGGATCGACGACCTCTCCGACAGGCTCGGCGCGGTCGCCCGCAGACACGAGCCGTTCCGGATCCGGCTCGCCGGGGCGGGGGCGTTCCCCTCGGTCGACCGGGCGAAGGTGCTGTGGGCGGGCGTCGAGCACCTGTCGGCCACACCGGCCGATTCCGGGTCGCGAGAGACTCCGTTGCGAGCCCTGGCCGCGGGGGCCCGATCGGCCGCCAACGCCGCCGGCTGCGTCCCCGACGGGGCTCGGTTTCACCCGCACCTCACGCTCGCCCGGCTCAACGGCCGCTCCGACGCCACGGCGTGGCTCCGCATCCTCGACACCTTCACCAGCAGCGCCTGGACAGTCTCCGAGATCGCGCTGGTCGACTCCTTTCTCGGTGAGGGTCCCAGGGGGCGGGCCCGACACGAGGTGGTGGACCGTCTGCCACTGGGGGAGTCCGACACCCGGTGGTGGTCACCCTCCGGGTAGATCTGGTCCCGGGGTCACAGCCCGGCGCACTGCCCTTCCCGCTCGCCGCCGACCTGGTTGCCGCCGCCGGTCGGGGCCTCGGCGTTGCCCTCGCACTCGAGGTCGCCACCGATGGAGTTGCCCTCGAAGCGCTGGGGGCCGGAGTTCTCCTGCGATTCCAGATCGCCGGCGATCCGGACGTTCTCCACCGTCGCCTCGCCGCCCCTGTCCAGCTCGATCGACCCCGCCACCTCGCCCCCGGACACCAGGACGAAGGCATGCCCGTCGGCCTCGATGTCCTCGGTGACCCGGACGTTGCGGGCCTCGAGCCGACCGCCGCCCCAGATATCGATATCGCCGGTGACGGTGAGGTCGGACAGCACGCACGTCTGACCGTCGCGGATTTGGACGTCGCCGGAGATGTCCTGCCCCGAGACCTCGGTCCCGCAGTTCGAGCGGTCGAACGCCCCCCGATCGGCGGGCTCCCCCTGTCGATCGCCGTCCCGCTGGCCGGCGGGCAACTCGGTCGTCTCGACGGGAGCGGTCACGGTGGCGGTGACCGTCGGCGCGGCATCGGCCTGCTCGTCCTCCGCGCCGGTGGCGCATCCGGCGGCGGCGAGCAACGCGACCGCCGGCAGGAGCAGTGCGCGGCGGGCTGTGGTGTGGCGAGCTGTGGTGTGGGGAGACTGGAGCGGCGTCATGGTTCACCTCTGGGGTCGACGGGTTCGACGGGTGGCATTCTCCTCCCACCGTAGGCGTGGCGGCTGGATCGCACTCAGAACGCAGTGGAGGCGTCTGATCACCGGTGACTACCGTGGGGACCGTGGAACTCCTCGGAACCGTCGATCCGGCACACCCTCTCGTCGTCGTCGCACTGGAGCAGGAGGCCCGTCACTTCGTCACGGACTTTCCCGTCCTGGTCACGGGCGTCGGCAAGGTCCGGGCCGCGGTGGCGGTGGCGCATGCACTCGGTGGCGGAATCCGGCCCCGCGAGCTCGTCAACGTGGGCACCGCCGGAGGTCTGCACCCGGGGATGCAGGGCGTTCACGAGATCGCCACCGTGTTCCAGCACGACTTCGACAACATGGCGCTCCACGCCGTGACCGGACGGCACGACGGACCGCCGTTGACCCTCTCCGCCGAGCTCGCGATCACTCCGGAGCCTGCCCGCGCGCTGCCGTCGGCGCCCGGCGGGACGGATGCGCCTGTGCTCGCTTCCGGTGATCGCTTCGTGGCCGGCGGGCCGTTGCGGGACCACCTCGCGGCGATCGCGGATCTGGTGGACATGGAAGGGTATGCGGTCGCCGCTGCCGGGGCGATGCTGGGCGTGCCCACCCGTCTGGTCAAGTACGTCTCCGACCCGGCCGACGAGTCGGCGGGGGCCACGTGGGTCCAGAGCGTGGACGCGTGCGCCCGGGTGCTGGCCGAGTGGGTCGGTAGCCGGCTGGAGTGAGTATTCGAACACTTGTGCCATACGACCTACTGCGGTATTATCGAATGTGAGTTCGATACTGACGAGGGCGAGGTGGGATCACGATGACGACGAGTGCGCTGTTCGCCGTCCCCCAGCCCCTCGGCATGATCGACGCGGAGGCCGTCAGCGAGGCGGCCCGCGCCGCGACGCTGGCGCAGAACCGCGCCGGGGCCACGCGGTTGGAAGCGGCGCATGTCCTGGTCGCACAGTTCGCCCGAGCCGACGAGGCCCGGTGCGACGAGGCCCGGTGCGACGAGGCCCGGTCCGACGCGCGCGGCGCCGGTTCGCGCCGGCCGGCCTACGCCCGGTTGGATCCCCAGGCGCGGGCCCGCGATCACCTGGTGGCGGCATGTCAGCTCACGTGTTGGCATGCCGCGCGGTTGGTGACGGCCGGGACGCAGATCCACCGGCGGCTGCCCCGTCTGCGGTCCACCGTCGACCGCGGGCTGATGCCTGAACAGTTGGCGATCGATATCGCGTGCCGCCTGGCCGAGGTTCCCGACGCGATCGTGTCGGACGTGGAAGACGAGGTGGTCGCGCGTTTTGTTGACGATCTCGACGGCGGCGACCGACCAAGTCGCCTCGCGGTGGATTCGGCGATCGACGATGCCGTGGAACGACACGACCCGGCTGCCGCGGAGGACGCCGCCGCCGCTGCGGCCGCGACCCGCTCCGTCCGCTTCCGCGGCGCGCGTAACGGCATGGCCACGATGTGGGCCAGGCTCACCTCCGCCGATGCCGAGCTCCTTCGGCGGCGTATCGAGACCGACGCCTCCGTCGCCTCCGCGGACGGGCTGGATCGTCCCATGGACCAGCTCCGCGCCGACGCCCTCGCCGCGCTCGCCGTCTACGAGGGTGAGGCCGGCCCGTCCGCGACCGAGCACGAGAACACAGATCTCGGTGACATAGACCTCGGCGACATAGAACTCGGCGACGTCAGGGTGGGGGCGGACCTGCCCCGGCCCACACTGGGCAACGCCGCGCGGGCGGGTCGGCCGATCCGCATCAGCGTGATCGCCTCCGCGGCCCGGGGGCTGCCCAATCGCGTCGAGTTCGTTCACGGTGCTTACAGCAGTTTCGAGTGGCTCTGCACGGAGTTGCTCGAGGGCGACGACGCGAGCGTGCGGTTCGAGCTCATCGATCCCGCCCCGGGCGTGCTCGATTCCCCTGATCACGCCCTGCGCTACGTGATCACCCCGGCGATGGCCGAGCGGATCCGTCTTCGCGACGGGACGTGCCGGCACCCGGGGTGTTCGGTCTCCGCCAAGGACTGCGACGTGGACCACGTGATCGCGTTCAACACGAAAGACCCTGAACTCGGCGGGCCGACCACCGAGTGGAACCTCGTCTGCCTGTGTCGGAAACACCATCGGGAGAAGACGTTCGGGACCAACTCCTACCGGACCGGACCGCTGGGTGAACTCGTCATCCTCACCGACACCGGACACGAACACCGCACCAGACCCAAGGGCCCCCTGGCCCGTGCCCGTGACGCCATCCGGGAACGCGAGTGGAACGCCTTCGCGGATCGGACCATCGCCGCCGACGGCACGCTCGTGAACCCGCCGGGCCGTCCCGGGAACGGCCCCCGCAGACGACCAGCCTGACCCCTCAGCAGTCGCCGACGCCCACCCACTCGGAGACGCCGTCGGTGAAGCGCTGCCGCTTCCAGATGGGCACCCCCCGCTTGAGCCGCTCGATGAGCTCCGAGCACGCGGCAAAGGCCTCGCCTCGGTGCGGCGCCACGGCCACCACCACCACCGCGATCTCGCCCACAGCAAGCACGCCGACCCGGTGCACTGCGCCGATGCGGACGCTGCGCCGCGGGTCGAGCGGTCCGCCCTTCTCCAGGTCCGGCGACGTGTGTTCGGTCGCGACCTCGTCACAGAGTCGCGTCAGGACATCCTGGGCTGTCGGGTGCGCCGAGTACTCGATGTCGACCACGTCGCGTCCGTGGTCGTGGTCACGCACCACGCCGGAGAACGTCACCATGGCCCCGTCGGCGGTGCTCCAGACCGCTTTCTCGACCTCCCTGGGGTCGATCGCGTCCCCGGTGATCTGCACGAGTGGACTGTGAACGGTCATGGTCGGTGCCTCCTCGTGGTGCGGTGTGTCTCGGTGCGGTGCGGTGCGGTCTCGGGCCGGCGCGGCGATCAGTGTCCGCCGCCGTCGGCGTGCACCGCGAGCAGGTGCTCCAGCAGTTCGTCGAGGACCGCCAGCCCGTCGCGCACCCCGCCCGTCGAACCCGGGAGGTTCACCACCAGGGTACGTCCGGCGAAGCCGGTCAGGCCGCGACTCATGGCGGCGGTGGGGGTCGAGACCAGCCCGCGGGCCCGGATCGCCTCGGCGACGCCCGGGAGTTCGAGGTCCAGGTGCGGCGCGGTCGCCTCGGGGGTGCGGTCATCCGGGGCGACACCGGTCCCGCCGGTGGTCAACAGCACGGCCGGGGAGCGGCGGACCTGCTCGGTCACAGCCGCGGCGACGTCCGCGTCGGCGACCACGTGGACCTCGACCGGGGAGAAGTCCCGCTCGAGGAGCCAGCCCTCGATGGCGGGGCCGGTGGTGTCCTCCCGTCGCCCGTGCGCGGCGGCGGTGGAGGAGACGACGACGACGGCGCTGCGGCCCGACTCCACCGCGGCCCGCGCGGTGGCATCGAGGGCCGTGGCGTCGAGGGCGGTGGCGTCGAGGGCGGACTCGTCGTGGTCCCTGGTCCAGTCGCCCCGCTTCCCGCCGGTCTTGGCGGCCAGCCTCACCCCGTCCATCGTGGCCAGCGGGTCGACGGCCTTGACCATGTCGTGCAGTGTCAGCCCGGCCACCGAGACGGCCGTGAGCGCCTCCATCTCCACGCCTGTACGGCCGGTCGTCTTGGCTGTGGCCCACACCCGGATCTCGCCGGCCGGCGCGTCGAGCTCGAAGCGCACCTTGACCGAGTTCAGGGGGATCTGGTGGCACAGCGGAATGAGCTCCGAGGTCTTCTTGGCCGCGCCGATACCGGCCAACCGGGCGGTGGCCAGCACGTCGGCCTTCCCCAGGTCGTCCCCCGACACCATCGTCACGACCTCGGGCCGGGTGCGGAAGACCCCCTCGGCGGTGGCGGTGCGAGTGGTGACGGCCTTGCCGCCCACGTCGACCATCCGGACCCGGCCCTCGGCGTCGAGGTGGGTCAGCTGCGGCTGGTGGGTCGGCTGCTGCCGCGAGGTCGAACCCGGTCCGTGCTGTGCGGTGGAACCCGGTCCGGTCTGGGCGTCAGTCATGTCGACCACGCTAGTCGGCGATGCCCGGGTGTGTGAGAGCCCGAGTGGGGGTGGTGCCCTTCGACGCGGATGTGGCCCGCAGGGGTTTAATCGGCGGGATGCCACTCCTCTTCGACCCCATCCGCATCCGCGATCTCGAGATCCGCAACCGCGCGTGGTTGTCGCCCATGTGCCAGTACTCGTGCGACGCCGGCGACGGCGTCCCCACCCCGTGGCATCTCGTGCACCTGGGTGCGCGGGCGCAGGGCGGGTTCGGACTGATCCTCGCGGAGGCGTCCGCCGTCGTGCCCGAGGGTCGAATCAGCCCCCACGACGCCGGGTTGTGGAACGACGCGCAGCGGGACGCATGGGCGCCGATCGTGGACTTCGTGCACACGCAGGGCGCCGCGATCGGCATCCAGCTCGCCCATGCCGGGCGCAAGGCGTCGACCCACCGAGCCTTCCCCGGAGAACCCACGGGGTCGATCCCCGTGGCGGAGGGCGGGTGGATCACTGTTGCACCCTCGGCCATCCCCTTCGGCGACATGGCGGCCCCGGTCGCGCTCGACTCCGACGGGATCCGTGACGTCGTGGACGCCTTCGCCGCGGCCGCCCGACGCGCGGACGAGGCGGGCTTCGACGTGGTCGAGATCCACGCGGCCCACGGCTACCTGGTCCACGAGTTCCTCTCGCCCCTGTCCAACGAGCGATCGGACGAGTACGGCGGCTCCCGCGAGAACCGCTCGCGACTGCTGGTCGAGATCTGCGACGCGGTCCGTCAGGTCTGGCCGGAGGGCAAGCCGCTGTTCGTTCGCATCTCGGCCACGGACTGGGTACCCGGCGGTTGGACCCCGGAGGATTCACGCTGGCTGGCAGGCCGTCTCGCCGGGCACGGCATCGACCTGGTGGACGTCTCGTCGGCCGCCAACACCCCCGCGGTCCCGCCGGTGCCGCTCGAGCAGGGGTATCAGGTGCCTCTGGCCGAGGAGGTCCGGGCGTCCGGCGCGGTGCTCGCCGGCGCGGTGGGACTCATCAGCGACCCGCACTACGCCGAACAGGTGCTGGTCGACGGGCGGGCCGACGTGGTGTTCCTGGGCAGAGTGGGACTGCGCGAGCCCGCCTGGCCGCTTCGCGCGGCCGCCGAACTCGGGGTGCCATGGCGTGACGCGCCGTACCCGCCGCAGTACACGCGCGGCAAGTGGTGATGCCCGCCATCCGGAAGAGCGTTCCACGCATATCGGCCGAGTAGCAGTGCGCGGAACGTCCTTCTCGATGGGCCCGCCGGGCAACGCGGCGGGCCCACCGGGGCGGGAGTCGGAGGTCCAGCTCGATGTCAGAGGTCCAGCTCGATGTCCGAGCAGGGCATCGCCGTGCACACGGTGATCCGCTCCCGGACCTCCGCGTCGGTCGCGCCGCCGGCCGCACGGGCCTCCGTGCTGGTGGTACCGCTGAGTTTGCCGGTCACGCAGGCCTTGCACAGTCCGCGTTCACACCCGGTCGGTACGGAGATGCCCGCTCGGCCCGCGGCTTCGAGCAGGGTCGTGGCCCCGTCGATCTCGACCGAGGCCCCGGTTCGGCGGAAGTGCACGGTGTAGCGGCTGCCGTCGTCCGCCGGTCGCTCGAGTTCCGGGGCGGTGAACGACTCGGCGTGGAACCGCTCGGCCGGTTGCCCGAGGTCGCGCAGCCAGCCGCGGGCCAGGTCGATCACGGCGGCCGGAGCGCACACGTAGGTCTCCCGGTCGGCGGCGTCCGGGACGAGACTCCGCAGCACCTTTGGATCCAGTCGGCCGGTGGTCAGGCCGTCGCGACCGGACGGCGTGTCGGTGAACAGGTGCAGCGTGGCGCCCGAGTCGCGGGCCAGCCGACGGAGTTCGGCCTCGTAGATGATCGAGCGCTCGTCGCGGTTGAAGTACAGCAGGGTGGCATCGACCCCTGCGCTGGCCCCTGCGTCGCGGGCGATGCGGCGCAGGAGGCTGATGATCGGCGTGATGCCCACCCCGCCGGCGATGAGCAGTGACGGGGCGCCGGGCTCCGGCATGGCGAAGTCGCCCGAGGACTGCGGCACGCCGACGAGAGTGACGTGGCGTCCCGGCTTGAGAGCGTCGTTCAACCGGGTGGAGACCCTGCCCCCGTTGACCCGCTTGACGCAGATCTCCAGAGGTCCCGGCCCGTCGAGCCGCGAGTCGTCGAGTCGCGAGTCGATGCTGTCGCGGACCAGGCTGTACTGACGGACCAGCTCGACGCGGCCGGTGCCGGTGCCGGTGCCGTGGTCGTCGTCGTCGACCTCCACCCGCACCGAGATGTACGCCCCGGCCTCCCACTCCACGTCCTCCCACCCGCGCGGCCTGGCCAGGCGCACGGAGATCGCGTCACCGCCGGCGACCGGTGTGGCGGACAGAACCCTCGCGGGAGCATTGTGGAAACGCGGTTTATCCAGGTACGGGGACTCGGGCAGGGGCCGATACGTGAAACCCGAGATCACGCGCCGCACCAGCGAGGAGGGGTCGCGCAGCAACTCCGCCGGGCGCCCGAACTCGCGCTCGCCGAACGGCACCGACAGGCCCGTGAGCGTCTTGGCGATGAGCGGCACCGTCTCCAGCAACGGGGTCTCGTGGTACGGCAGCCCGAACCGGGCGGCGAGGGCGCGTACCTCCGGCGCGATCTTGCGCTGCATGGACGGCGGCAGGTCGGGAAACAGGTGATGCTCGACGTGGGTGTCCAGTCCGCCGTAGAAGATCCGCAGGTCGGGGCGGTTATCGAACGGTACCTCCTCCTCCAGGATCCGGGTCAGCGCCTCGTCCATCTGAGCGCTCGGCAGAAAGTTGCGGGTCGCACGGATCTGCCGCTCGTAGTACTGGTCGGCGGTCTCGTCGGGGCCGGGATCGGTGAACAGTTCCAGCTCACCCGCGTGGTGTTCGATGAGCACCAGGAACAGCACGGACATGTATCCGGCCACTCCGCCGAAGTAGTTGGCCACCAGGGTCGGCAGCGGCTTCCATCCGGAGCGGAAGGGCTCGTCCACGAAGCGGCGGCGCGCGTCCCGCCGCGCGATCCTCGCCGGCGAGCGCAGGGTGTACGCACTGAAGAACGGGTGGTGCTCGACCTTGCGCGCGATGTTGGCCAGGAAGAACGGTGCCGCGACCGGGGCCAGGGCCGCGAGCGCGGAGATCAACGCGACCTGCCCGAGGTGGTGGCCGTACCAGTCCTGACCTGCACTGCCGCGGAAGACGCTGTAACCGAGGTCGTGGTCCTTGCCGACGATGTTGGTGTTGGGGTGGTGGCCCGCGTGGTGCATCGTCTTCCAGTGGTCCACATCGACGTTGAAGTCCCAGTCGTAGCGGTCCGAGTGGTACTCGCCGTTGCCCGGAAGGTGGTCGTAGCTGCCGTGGACGATGTTGTGGCCCAGCTCGGAGAACTGCATGAGCCGGTACATCATCTCCAGCGCGGTGGCCCGGCGGATCGCGCGCGGGCCCCCTTCGCGCAGCAGCTCACGGCGGCGGGCGTCGATCGCCCGCCCGTAGGCGGTGACGTGGCGGATGTGATCCAGGTCCTCCTGACCCACCTCGGCCTTGGCCCGCGCGTAGAGCTCCTCCACTGCCGCGGCCAGGCCGGACGGCGGTGCCGCCCCGTTCATCGGGTCCCCCGGCTGTGAACCCTCCGAGCCCGTACCTGCGCTGATGCCACTGGCGAGAGTCATGGATGTGACGGTAGCCACTCGTGAGGGCCGGGAACAGGGCGCTGGCGGTCGCATGGTTGGCATTTTCGGTCACTTGGCGGGTTGCGTTGATACGGTCGGACGATGACCTCGTCGTCGGGCTCGGCCGCGCTCGGCTCGGCCGCACTCGGTTCGAGAACGCTCGGCTCGACCTCGCCCGTGTGGGCGGTGCCCCGCGGCACGGAGGGGATCCGCATCATGGTGGACGGCGGCGTCGCCCGCGGTATGACGACGACGGAGTGCCTTGCCGGCACCGGGCTCGACGCGGTGGACCTCGACGACGAGACCGAGCAGATCTGGGCGCATCAGGAGTTCGTGGTGATCCGCAACCTCCTGGGCGCGCTCGGGGACCGGCCGGGTCTGGGTGCGGGTATCGGTGCCCATTCGACGCTCGGGCGCACCGGCGTCATCGGCTTCATGATGCTCGCGGGACCCACCGTGCGGGCGGCGCTCGACCGGGCCATCCCGTACCTCGCGCTCTCGCCCACTCACCTGCGGTTCTCCCTCGAGGAGGGCTCGGCGGGACCCAACGGAGACGGGATCGACGTGGCCTCTCTGCTCGCCGCCGATGACGAGATCCCGGCGGATGTCCGGACGTTCGTGGTCGAGCGTGACCTGGCAGGCCTGGCTGCGGCGCTCCGTGGGGCTCAGATCGATGTGGGGATCACCGGACTCGAGACGACCCTCGGCCCGGAGAGCGCTGTGATCCTCGGTGAGTCGTGGGGCCTGACCGCCGACGAGGTCCGGCCACACGCCGAGCGGAACCGACTGGCCATCACCCGGGAGCGACTGGACGCGCGGCTGCCGCAGGGCGACGAGAACACGGCGAAGCTCTTCGAGAGGCAGTGTCGAGAACTGCTCGACGACCGGCTGGCGCGAGTGGGTGTGGCCGGTCAGGTCCGCAGCCGACTGCGGCACGAGCGCTTGAGTTGGCCGTCGATGGCGGAGGTGGCCAGTGAGCTGCACATCGACGTCCGCACCCTGCGTCGCCGCCTGGCCGCGGAGGGGACCTCGTTCCGGCGGCTGCTCGACGAGGTGAGGCATCACCGGGCGCTTGAGTTGTTGGCGCTCCGCGTGCCGGTGTCGGAGGTGGCGCGCGAACTCGGGTACTCCGAGACCGCCACCTTCACACGCACGTTCACCCGATGGGAGGGGGTCCCGCCCAGTCGAGCCCGGCGGGCCGTGCAGATCGAGCGAGTTCCGTGAGGCATCGGCCGAGTGGGTTCCTCCCGGATCGCGCCCGGATTCCACGGACTGTGACCGGTACTCACGAATCGTGACCGATCAGGACGCATGGTCATCGGCGGTGCCACTCGACCCGGGTGGCAGGCTGGTGGGCGTCAGCGACACTGCGCGGAGAGGACCGGCTCGGCGGGGTGCGGCCGCGGGCCCCGGTCTCGAGCGCGACGATCCGCACACCGACCGAGCGGACTACTCGGCATCCCGACACTCACCAGAGGAGACGCGATATGACCCTGTTCGAGACCCTCAAGGATCGCTGCCGCCCCGAGTGGGAGGCCTACATCCGGCACGAGTTCGTGGAGAAGCTCGGGGAAGGCACGCTGCCGATCGACGTGTTCCGCGACTACCTGATCCAGGACTTCCACTTCCTGGTGCAGTTCGCCCGGGCCAACGCACTGGCCGCGTTCAAGAGCCGCACGCTGGCCGACATCACGGCCGCCCATCAGGCCACGGGGGCCATCATCGCCGAGACCGGGCTCCACCTGCGGCTGACCGAGCGGTGGGGCATCCCGCGCGCCGAGCTCGAGGCCGCCGCCGAGAAGCAGGCCACCGTCGCCTACACCCGCTACGTACTGGACGCGGGCATGTCCGGGGATCTGCTCGACCTGCACGTGGCGCTGGCGCCGTGCACCATCGGGTACGCCGAGATCGGGGCGCTGTTGCAGCCCCGCCTCGCCGACCACGGTGACGTTAGTGGCAGTGGCAGTGGCGATGGAGTTGGTCGCGACGTGGCCGAGCATCCGTATGGCGAATGGATCGCCGAGTACTCGGGCGAGGAGTTCACCGCGGCGTCGGCTGCGGCGATCGCCCAGCTCGACCAGCTGGCCGCGGGCGGGCTCAGCGATCAGCGTCTCGACGAGCTCACCGAGGTGTTCTCCACGGCCACCCGGTTGGAGGCCGATTTCTGGCAACAGGCTCTCGACAGCGTGGGCTGAGCCGGTGACCGTGGGCTGAGCTGGTGATGGCGCTGTGTTCGGACCGGTCGTGGATCGGGCGGGGCCGATATACGCTCATCGCTCCATGTCAGGTCACAGCGAAAGGACGAATCAATGATTATTCTGGGCGCGATTCTGTTGATCCTCGGATTCATCTTGAACATCAACATCCTCTGGACGATCGGTCTGGTGCTGATCGCGGTCGGCGTCATCCTCTTTATCCTCGGCTCGGCCGGCCGGGCGGTCGGTGGACGCAAACACTGGTACTGACCACCGGTGCAGGCCCGTCGACACGAGCGTTCCGCACACATCGCCCGAGAGGCGGGTGTGCGGAACGCTCGTGTCGTTGGTGACCCTTGCGACGTGGTGACCCTTGCGACGTGGTGACCCTTGCGACGTGGTGACCGTTCAGAGCGGAACGACGACGACCTCGTCGCCCGCCGCCAGTGAGGTCACGTCGGCAGGGATCTCGATCAGTACGTCGGCCCGCGCCATCGAGGCGACCAGGTGCGATCCCGGGCCCGAGACCGGCTCGGCGGTGGGCGGCCCTGACATGGCGCCGGCGGAACCGGGGACGAGCGCCGCCCGCAGGTACTGCGTCTTGCCGGCGGGAGAGGACACGTCGCGCGACAGCAGAGCCCGGCCGGTCTGCACGGGCACGCGACCCACGGCCTCGAGGATGACCGGACGCAGGAGCACCACGAACGACACCAGCGCGCTCACCGGGTTACCCGGCAGGCACACCACCGGCGTGTCCCGCCACGACGAGAGGCCCTGCGGGCCACCGGGCTGCATGGCGACAGGGGCGAATCGGGCACCCTCGCGGTCAGCCAGGACCTGACGCACCACCTCCGCGTCCCCCATGGACACCGCACCGACGGTCACCACGAGGTCGGCGTCCCCGGTGGCGATGTCCAGCGCCGCGGTGAAGTCGTCCCGCTCGTCCCTGCTGATCACGGTCGCGGTGACCTCGCACCCGCAGGCTCGGAGCGCCGCGCCGAGTGTGAGCGAGTTGGACTCCCAGATCTGGCCCGGCTCCAGGGGCCTGCCCGGTGCGACGAGTTCGGACCCCGTGGCCACCACGCCGACCCGCGGGCGCGGCCGCACGTCGAGTCCGGACTCCCCGAGTGAGGCGGCCGCAGCGAGGTGCCGGGCCTCGAGCCGGGTCCCGGCGGGGATCACGAGGTCGCCCGCGCGGACGTCGTCACCCGGCCGCCGCACGAACTCCCCGGCGACCCGCGGAGCGTGGACCAGGACGGACGTGTCCTCGACCGTGGTGTCCTCCACGGTGGTGTCCTCGACTGGGACGACGCAGTCCGCTCCATCGGGCAGGGGGGCTCCGGTCATCACCTTGCAGGCCTCGTCGTCGTCGATCTCCGGTCCCGGCCCGTGGCCGGCGTGGGTCGACCCCACCACCCGGAGCCGCACCGGCGAGTCCGGTCCGGCCCCGGCGACATCCGACGATCGCACCGCGTAGCCGTCCATCTGCGAGTTCACGAACAGGGGGAGGTCGGCCGACGCGAGCAGGTCGCGGGCGAGCACCGAGTCCGCGCACGCCACGAGGGGAAGCCGGGTGCTCTGGGCGGCCCGCTGCAGCACCGGCGCGAGATGCGTGCGCAGGAGCTCTCGGTACCCGCCGGGGGACGGGCGGGACTCAGGGCGGGACTCACGACGGGACTCAGGGCGGGTCGGGCGGTCGGGGTGGGAGGCCATGACCCCACGGTAATCGCGTTGTACTGTGCCTACGGTCCGCGCGCGGGGCGCAGGCGGCGAAGCTAAGGGGCGACGGTGGCGCGAAAGCCGGGAAGAACGACGTTGTGGACCGTCCACGGGGACGGTAAGAACATCAGGCCCGGCGAGGTCGTGGCCCCCATGGAACGGTTGAGTTGGCCCCGGACCATCGGCATCGGCGCCCAACACGTGGTGTCGATGTTCGGCGCGACGTTCGTCTTCCCCATCATCATGGGGCTCAACCCACAGCTCGCGATCCTCTTCTCCGGCGTGTGCACGCTGCTGTTCCTGGCGATCGTCAAGGGGCAGGTGCCCAGCTACCTGGGCACCTCGGTGGCGTTTGTCGGGGCGGTCGCGGCGATCCGCGCGCAGGGCGGCACCAGCGCGGAGGTCACCGGCGCGATGCTGGTCGCGGGTGCGACCCTCGCCGTCGTCGGGATCGTCGTCCACGTGGTGGGCGGACGCGTGGTCACCGCCGTGCTGCCCCCGGTCGTCACCGGGGCCGTGGTGATGCTGCTGGGCTTCAACCTGGCGCCCGTGGTGGCCGAGACCTACTGGCCGCAGGACCAGTGGGTGGCATTGACGGTGATGATCGCGCTGATCCTCATGACCGTGGGACTCAGGGGCTTCGCCGGCCGGATCGCGATCTTCCTCGCGCTGATCTTCGGGTATGTCCTGTCGTGGGTCCTCGACCTGGTGACCGGGCCCATCACCTCGTTCAACGCCACCGCCGGTGAGGTGACCGAGCACCTGCGGGTGGACTGGTCGGGAGTGTGGGACGCGCCGTGGCTCGGGCTGCCGCCCATGACCGACGAGGCCGCGGGCGTGGTGGGGATCCACGCCCCGGACTTCTCGCTCGCGTTCGTGCTGCTCATCGTCCCCGGGATCATCGCCCTGATCGCCGAGAACGCCGGGCACGTCAAGGCGATCGGCGAGATCACGCGCACCGAGACCGACGGCCTGATGGGCCGCGCCCTGGCCGCCGACGGGGCGGGCACGGTCCTGGCCACCTCGTTCGGCGGATCGGCGACGACGACGTACGCCGAGAACATCGGGGTGATGGCCGCGACCAAGGTCTACTCCACCGCCGCATATGTGGTGGCCGCCCTGACCGCCATCCTCCTGGGGTGTTCGCCCAAGCTTGGTGCGGTGATCTCGGCGACGCCCGGCGGGGTGTTGGGCGGGATCACGGTGGTCCTCTACGGCATGATCGGCCTGCTCGGTGCCAAGATCTGGAAGGAGAACCGGGTCGACTTCGGCAACCCGCTCAACCTGGTCCCGGTGGCGGCGGGCGTGGTGATCGCCGTGGGCGACACGACTCTGGTCGTGACGGACGACTTCCAGCTCGGTGGGATCGCGCTCGGCACCCTCGTGGTGGTGCTGGGGTACCACCTCGCCCGGGTGATCGCCCCGCAGCTCGCGGCGCAGGCCGAGCGCGACGAGATCCACGAACTCACCCTGCTCGGACCGAACCCCGAGGTGGAGTTGCCGGAGAGGTAGGCGGCGGGGCGAGGCTAACGCGCCTACACTCGACCCGGACGGCCGGCAGAGCGGAGGTGCGCGTGACCACGAACCGACCTGCCACGCCGGTACTCATCGACACCTTCGGCCGCACCGCGCGAGACCTGCGCGTGTCGCTGACGGAGAAGTGCTCCCTGCGGTGCACGTACTGCATGCCGGAGGAGGGGCTGCCCCCCATCCCCGACGCCGCGCGGATGACGGGCGAGGAGGTGATCCGGCTGGTCACGCTCGCGCACCACGAACTCGGGGTGCGCGAGGTGCGCTTCACCGGCGGGGAACCGCTGATGCGGCAGGACCTCGAGCAGATCATCGCCGGCACCCGGGCGGCGTGCCCGGACCTGCCGATCGCCCTGACCAGTAACGGCGTCGGTCTCGAGCACCGGGTGGGTGCGCTGGTCGACGCCGGGCTCGACCGGATCAACATCTCCCTGGACACGGTCAACCGGCTGGAGTTCGCCGAGCTCACCCGCCGCGATCGGCTGCCGTCGGTCCTGCGCGGGGTGCGCGCCGCGGTCGAGGCGGGCCTCGACCCGGTCAAGGTCAACGCGGTGCCCATGCGCGCGACCCTGCCAGGGGCTCCCGACCTGCTGGAATGGGCTCTGGACGAGGGCGTGCAGTTGCGGTTCATCGAGGAGATGCCGCTCGACGCCGACAACACCTGGTCCCGGGTGGAGATGGTCACCGCGCAGGAGTTGCTCAAGGTGCTGGGCACGCGATTCGACCTCGTCCCCGCCGGCCGCGAGGATCCGTCCGCTCCGGCCGAGTTGTGGGAGGTGGCCGGGCGTTCGGTGGCCGGGTCGCCCGCACACGTCGGGGTGATCGCCACCGTCACCCGGAACTTCTGCGCGGCCTGCGACCGGACGAGGCTGACCGCGGAGGGCACCGTGAGGTCCTGTCTGTTCAGCGACGACGAGACCGACGTCCTGGGCGTCCTGCGCTCCGGCGCGAAGGACGCGGAGGTCGCGGAGGTCTGGCGCGGGGCGATGTGGGGCAAGCAGGCCGGTCACGGCATCGGCGGGACGGCGTTCCACCGGCCGCGCAGGTCGATGGGCGCGATAGGTGGATGACGAGTCAATTAAATGGTGGTGACCCGCCCCGCGACAGCGGCTAGAGTCGACGCCGTGAGCAGGACATCCAGAATGATCACCGTGGGCTACTACGCGGCGGCCGAGGACGCGGCAGGCACGGCGCGCGAGCGACTCCTCACGGACGCGATCACCCTCGGGGAACTGGCCCGAGAGGTCTGCGAACGCCACGGCGAGCCGCTGGCCAGCATCGTCACGGTCTCGTCCTTCCTCATCGGCGAGGAGACCACCCGCGACCCCCACGCGTCGATCGATGGGGTCTCCGCGGTCGACGTCCTGCCCCCGTTCGCCGGGGGGTGACCGGTGCGACGGCGTTCGGGGATCGTGCTGGGCGTCGCACTGATGTGTTCCGGCGTCGCCTGTGCGACCGAGGAGCCTGAGGCCACCACGGTCGTCTCGCTCGGCGTCGCGGCCACCCCGACATTGTCCGAGGCCTTCGTCGATCTGATCCGCATCTTCGAGGACGAGAACCCCGGGATCCGGGTCGATCTCGAGCTGGGGTGGTCGGACGAGATCGCCAGGAGTCTGCCCGAGCGGACGGACCTCAACGTCTTCGCCTCGGCGAGCGAGGAGGCCATGGAGCTGGCCGTGGAGAGGGGCGCGGCCGTGGGGCCGCAGGTCTTCGCCCGCAACCACGTGGTGGTGGCGGTCCCGTCCGGGAACCCCGGCGGCGTCCGCGGGATGAGCGACCTGGCGCGTCCGGAGTTGAGGGTGGGCTTGTGCGCGGTGGACACCCCGTGTGGGAAGGCGACCGAGAAGGTACTCGCCGCCTGGGAGGTGGAACCCGTTGACGCCGTGAGGGAATCGGGTGGATCCCGGGCTCTCACCGCCAGGCTCGCGGACGGTGGGGTGGACGTGGGGATCGTCTACCGGACCGACGTGGCGGGGTCGAACGGGTGGGTGTCGCCGGTGGAGGTGGACGGTCGTGAACGCGACCTGATGAGGTCCGCGGGCACCACCCGGTACATCCTCGCCCGCGTACCCGGTGGGGAGAGCGGCCCGGGAGGCGAGGCGGAGCGTGTCGCGGCCGACCGGTTCCGCGAGCTGGTGACCTCGGATCGCGGCCGCCGAGCACTCGAGGGGGCCGGGCTGGAACCGCTGCCGGAGTGACCCGGAGGGGCGCGGCTAGGATCGATCCCCATGGCAGCCTCCCTCCTCGTCGCCGGCACCACGTCGGATGCCGGGAAGAGCGTGGTGGTCACGGCGCTGTGCCGGGCGTTCGCCCGGCGGGGCGTCACGGTCGCGCCGTTCAAGGCGCAGAACATGTCCAACAACTCGATGGTCGTCCCGGGGCCGGCCGGGTTCGGGGAGATCGGGCGCGCGCAATGGATCCAGGCTCTCGCGGCCCGCGCCGAGCCCGAGGTGGCGATGAACCCGGTCCTGCTCAAACCGGGCGGTGACCGGCGTAGCCACGTGGTGGTGATGGGCCGACCCGCCGGCACCGTCTCGTCCCGGGACTTCGTCGACGGTCGCGCGCACCTGGCCACCGCCGCCCACTCCGCCTACGACGAGCTGGCCGACCGTGTCGACCTGGTGCTGTGCGAGGGCGCCGGGAGCCCCGCGGAGATCAATCTGCGCGCCGGCGACTACGTCAACATGGGGTTGGCGCGCCACGCCGACATGCCGGTGATCGTGGTGGGCGACATCGACCGCGGTGGGGTGTTCGCCTCGATGTACGGCACGGTGGCGCTCCTGGAGCCGGCCGACCAGCGGCTCGTCGCAGGGTTCGTCGTCAACAAGTTCCGCGGTGACCCGTCCCTCCTCGGACCCGGACTGGACCGCCTCGCCGGGCTCACCGGCCGGCCGGTCCACGGCGTGCTGCCCTGGAGCCCCGACGTGTGGTTGGACTCCGAGGATGCCCTCGACATCGGCGGTCGCCGCGCCGACGGTCGCCGGGCGTTGCGGGTCGCCGTGATCCGGCTGCCCCGGATCAGCAACTTCACCGATGTCGACGCCCTGGGGCTGGAGCCGGACGTCGACGTGGAGTTCGTCACCGATCCCCGCAGCGTGCGGGGTGCGGACCTGGTGGTCCTGCCCGGCACGCGCGCGACGATCGACGACCTGGCCTGGCTTCGCGCCCGGGGCCTGGACCGCGCGGTGATCGACCACGCCCGCGCCGGGGGATCGGTGTTCGGGATCTGCGGTGGCTTCCAGATGCTCGGGCGCCTCGTCCGGGACCCGCAGGGAGTGGAGGGGCCCGAGGGCGCAGAGGTCGACGGGCTGGGGCTGCTGGACGTGGAGACGGAGTTCGGGCCGGAGAAGATCCTCCGGCTGCCCACCGGGACGGGGCTCGGCCACGATGCGGCCGGGTACGAGATCCACCACGGGCGGATCGCGCCCGGCGACGACGAGGAGTTCCTCGGCGGCGCGAGACGCGACGGTGTGGCGGGCACCATGTGGCACGGGAGCCTGGAGTCCGACGGGTTCCGTCAGGCCTATCTGGCCGAGGTGGCGTCGCGCGTGGGTCGCACCCGCGAACCCTCAGGTGTGGACTTCGCGGCCGCGCGCGAACGACGTCTGGATCTGCTGGGTGATCTGGCGGAGGAGCACCTCGATCTGGACGCCCTGCTGCAGCTGGCCCGCCAGGGTGCGCCGGAGATGCCGTTCCTGCCGCCGGGGGCGGGGCGGTGATCCTCGTCCTGGGCGGGACCGCCGAGGCCCGCGAATTGGCGGTACTGCTGCAGGATGCGGGTCTCGAGTTCTGCTCGTCCCTGGCCGGGCGGGTGGCCCGGCCGAGGCTCCCGGTGGGCCGGGTCCGGGTCGGCGGGTTCGGCGGGGTCGAGGGGCTCCGTGACCACCTACGGGCCGCCGAGGTGCGAGCGGTCGTGGACGCCACCCACCCCTTCGCCTCCGGCATCTCCGCCAATGCGGCCGCCGCGTGCTCCGAGGCCGACGTGCCCCTGCTCCGGCTCGAGCGGCCGGGCTGGTCGGCGGCCCCCGGCGCCGACCGGTGGCACTGGGTGTCGGGTCACGACGAGGCGGCGTCGACCTCGGCGGAATTGGGCCGGCGCCCGTTCCTGACGATCGGTCGACAGTCGTTGGGGCGCTTCACCGGCCCACTCGCCACCCACGAGGCGCTCGTGAGGGTCGTGGATCCACCGGAGGTCGCGCTTCCCCCACGCTGGAGGGTGGTGCTGAACAGGGGCCCGTACTCGGTCGAGGACGAGCGGCGGGTGTTCGCCGAGCACGCGGCGGACGTGCTGGTGACCAAGGACTCCGGCGGATCCTTCACGTGGCCCAAGATGGCGGTCGCCGACGAGCTCGGGGTCCCGGTGGTGGTGGTCCGCCGCCCGGGAGCCACGCGGGGTGTGGCGCGCGTGGACACCGCCGACGCCGCCTCGGAGTGGGTTCGGGCACTGACCTGACGGCCTCCGATCCCGGCCCGTAACTCGCACCGGACAGGTGTAGAGAAGACGGTTGCTGTGCGTTGGCGCGGTCGAGAGCTCCGCGACTGTGGCCGCCGCCGGCCGGATCGGCGCAGCTCAGGGCTGTTGAGCCGAGCGTCCGCACGCTCCGTAGCACGGCTCCGGTGCCCCGCGCAGGAACTTCGCGCGGAGAGCGCGAACCGAGAACATGATCAGAGAAATCGGCCCATAACCAGGAAACCTGAGCGGTCTGGCAATAGTGTGGTCTGCATCACACCTGGAGGTCGAGTGTTATCAGTGCGCAATCTGGAAGTCGTCTACGACGACGCCATGTTGGTCATCAGGGGCGCGAGTTTCGACGTGCCGGACGGTCACATCGTGGCGTTGTTGGGTGCGAACGGAGCCGGGAAATCGACGCTGCTGCGCAGCCTCTCCGGCCTGCTCGATGTCCACAACGGGGCCATCACCAAGGGGTCGGTGACGCTCGACGGTGAGGACATCGGAGCCCTCAGCGCGCCGGCGATCGCGCGCCACGGGGTCAAGCACGTCCTCGAGGGTCGCCGGATCTTCAAGGAGTTCTCGGTGGAGGAGAATCTGCGCATCGGTGCGCACGTCAAGCGTCGCCACGTCCGCGAGGGGATGACCCGGGTCTACGACCTGTTCCCCGTGCTCCACGAGCGCCGGTCGCGGGTCGCCGGCTACCTCTCCGGTGGCGAGCAGCAGATGTTGGCGATCGGCCGGGCGCTCATGTCCGCACCCCGCTATCTCCTGCTGGACGAGCCGAGCCTGGGACTGGCTCCCAAGATGGTGGAGCAGATCCGCGACATCATCGTCGAGATCAACTCGCAGGGGACCGGCGTGCTGCTGGTCGAGCAGAACGCGGCGATGGCGCTGTCGATCGCCCGGCACGGGTACGTCGTCGAGACCGGTCGCGTCGTCATGGACGGGCCCGCGGGGGACCTGCTCGACAACGACGACATCCGCGAGTTCTATCTGGGCGCCCGGTCGGAATCCGACCAGGTCAAGTCCTACCGGGACGTCAAACAGTACCGGCGCCGCAAGAGGTGGGCCTCATGACGGATTCGTCTACCCACACCCCTGTCGTGGAGTTCTCGGATGTGAGTCTGTCCTTCGGGAACCTCAAGGCGATCAACGGCGTCGACTTCACCGTCAACCCGGACGAGCTCTTCGCGATCATCGGTCCCAACGGCGCCGGGAAGACCAGCATCTTCAACGTGCTCTCGGGCGTGTACCGACCCCAGCAGGGATCGGTGAAGCTCAACGGCCACCAGCTCCTCGGGATGCGCCCACACAAGATCGCCCGCCTGGGGGTCGCCCGGACGTTCCAGAACGTCGAGTTGTTCGCCAACCTCACCCTGGTCGACAACCTCATGCTCGGCCGACACGTCAAGTTCCGGTACGGCACGCTCGCCGCGATCGCCTGGGTGGGCAGGGCCAGACGTCAGGAGGAGTTCCACCGCGCCGCGGTCGAGGAGATCATCGACCTGTTGGAACTCCAGGCCTGGCGCAAGCTGCCGGTGGGGCTGTTGCCCTACGGCATCCAGAAGCGCATCGAGCTGGGTCGGGCCCTGGCCATGGAACCCGAGATCCTCCTCCTGGACGAGCCCGTGGCCGGGATGAACCTCGAGGAGACCGAGGACACCGCACGGTTCCTGCTGTCGATCCGCCAGGAGTTCAAGACCCCCATGATTCTCGTCGAGCACGACATGAGCCTCGTCATGGACATCGCCGACCGCGTGCTGGCCATCGACTTCGGCGCCCCTCTGGCCCTCGGCACCCCCGCCGAGGTCCAGAGTCACCCGGCCGTGGTGGAGGCCTACCTGGGCGGACAGGCCGCACCCGCGGACGGAGGAGGGCACTGATGAGCACCACCACTCTGGCCACGAGGGTCCGGGACAACGCCGCCGCCCACCCCGGTGACGTGGCGCTGCGGAGGAAGTCCCGCGGCGTCTGGCAACCCACCACGTGGGCGCAGTACTGGGAGCAGATCCAGGACGTCGCGCACGCACTGGTCGACCTGGGCATCGACCCACAGGACCGGGTCGCGATCCACAGCGAGAACCGACCCGAGTGGCTGATCTGCGACATCGCGGCCGTGGCCGTCCGAGCCGTCAGCGTAGGGGTCTACCCGACCAACCCGAGCGCCGAGGTCGGCTATCTGTTGGAGAACAGCCAGGTCAAGCTGCTGGTGGCAGAGGATCAGGAGCAGGTCGACAAGGCCCTGGCCGTCTCCGACCAGTGTCCTGACCTCACCCACATCGTGTATCTGGAGCCCCGCGGCATCCGGGGGCACTACCGGGACGAGCGCCTGATCTTCTGGGACGATTTCCTGGCGCTCGGGCGCGAGCACCGTCAGAGGGACCCGGAGGCGGTGGCCCGGCGGATGGAGCAGGCACGACCGGACGACCTGATCACCCTCGTCTACACCTCCGGGTCGACCGGCCCGCCCAAGGGCGCCATGCTCACCACGGCCAACGTCGAGTTCGCCATCGACACCGTCATGACCCGCGGTGGGACGTCCGATCCGCCACCCGGGCCGTCCGACTACGTGTTGACGTACCTCCCGCTGTCCCACGTCGCCGAGCGCTTCTTCACCACGTGGATGAGCTGCGCCAGCCGACTCCAGGTGACCTTCGCCGAGTCCATCGACACGGTGCCGCAGAACCTGCAGGAGGTGCAGCCCACCCTGGTGATGGGTGTGCCGCGGATCTGGGAGAAGCTCCTGGCCTCCGCCCAGATCCGTCTGGAGGACGCCACCTGGCTCAAGCGGAAGTGGTCGGCGTTCTGGCTCGCCCGGGCCGAGCGGATCGGTGACGCGCTGGTCTCCAACGGTGGCAGGCACACGGCGTCGAGCCGGGCGTGGTACCTGGTGGGCTGGGTCTGCATGTACCGGGCACTGAGGGTCAGGACGGGACTGCGATACGCGCGGTACGCCGTCTCCGGGGCCGCGCCGATCGCCCCCGAGGTGCTGAAGTTCTTCATGGGGATCGGCGTGCCGATGCACGAGCTCTACGGCATGACCGAGAACTCCGCGATCGCCACGACCAACAAGCCCGGCCGGGTCAAGCTCGGGACCGTCGGTGAACCCCATGAGGGCACGGAGCTGAGGATCGACGACGCCACGGGCGAGATCCTGGTGCGGAGTCCGGCGGTCTTCGCCGGATACTGGCGCAACCCGGAGAAGACCGCCGAGACCATCGACGCCGAGGGCTGGCTGCACACCGGGGACGTGGGCGAATGGGTCGACGGGACCCACGTCAAGATCACCGACCGGATGAAGGACATCATCATCACCGCCGGTGGCAAGAACGTCTCGCCCTCGGAGGTCGAGAACGCCCTCAAGGTGTCCCCCTACATCAAGGAGGCCCTCGTGATCGGCGACGGCCGCAGGTACCTCACCGCGCTCATCGGGATCGAACTCGACACCGTCGGTGACTGGGCCACCCGCAAACGGATCGCCTACACCACCTACCGCGACCTGACGGAGAAACCCGAGGTCCGCGAGCTGGTGCAGGGGGTCGTCGACACCGCCAACGAGAGGTTCAACGCCGTGGAGCAGGTCAAGGCGTTCGCGCTGCTGCCCAAGGAACTCGATCACGACGAGGGTGAGCTGACCGCAACCCAGAAGGTCAAGCGCTCCGCGGTGACGGGGATGTTCGCGGACCTGGTCGACGAGCTGTACGAGGGGGCACGATGACCCAGTTCCTCAGCGCCCTGAGCGTCGGACTCGGTTCGGGCGCCATCTACGCACTCGTCGCGATCGGCTTCGTCATGATCTTCAAGGCCACCGGCGTCATCAGTTTCGCGCAGCCCGCGTTCCTCATGTCCGGGGCGATCATCGTCAGCTTCCTCGCGCCGGTGATGGGGTTCTACGTCGGGGCGATCCTCGGGGTGATCGCCATCGGCGTCATCGCCCTGCTGGTCGAGCGGGCTGCGATCCGCCCGATGGTCGGGAAGGCGGTGTTCATCGTCGCGATCATCACCGTGGGGTTGGACATCGTCATCCGGACCGTCGCGGGGATGTTCCTCGGTACCCAACCGCGCTCGGTCGGGGACCCGTGGGGGACCGACGTCTCGGTGATCGGCGGCGTCATCGTCCAGCACCGGCACGTGGCGGCGTTCGTCACCGCCGCCGTGATCGTCGTCGCCCTTCTGTTGTTCTTCCGGTACTCCTCGGTGGGCCTGGCGATGCGGGCGGTCGCCTCCGACCAGGAGGCGGCGATGGCCCAGGGCGTCAGCGCCAGCGCGATCTTCGCCCTGTCCTGGGCGATGGCCGGGGCCCTGGCCGCACTCGCGGGGATCTTCGCCGCGACCGGCGGGCCGATCGGCAACACGCTGTGGCTGGTTGCGCTCATCGCGCTGCCCGCGATCGTCATCGGCGGGTTCGACTCGATAGGCGGCGCGATCATCGGCGGCCTGACCATCGGCATCGCCCAGGCGATGGTCTCGACCTATCACAACCAGTGGTTCGACGGCAGCGGCGTCATGCCCGAACTCACCACGAACCTGGGTCCGCTGATGCCCTGGATCATCATGCTGGTCGTGCTGCTGGTCAGACCCCACGGACTGTTCGGCACCAAGGAGGTGGAACGGGTATGAGCACACTCGTATCGGCGGCGGAACCGTCGGGGGGATCCCCGACGCCGCGGACCGCGACCGGACGGGGGTCCGGGTTCTTCGGCGGTCCCCGCGGGCGGCCGGAGCTGTACTCCAGCTACCGGCAGGAGCAGGCGCTGTTCAACACGCGGGCCAAGGCGCTGGGCGCCGCGGTGCTCGTCGTCCTCGCCGTCCTGTTGCCGCTCAACGTCAGCGACGACGTGCTGCGGATCCTCGGGCTCGGGCTGGTCCTGGCCATCGGCGGGATCGGGCTCAACCTGATCACCGGCTACGCGGGGCAGATCTCGCTCGGGCACGCCTTCTTCGTGGGGGTCGGCGCCTACACCGCCTCGGTGGTGGCGGGCGATCCCGAGGGGCGTGCACTGGGCCTGGGCATCACCTTCATCCCCGCGTGGATCCTCGCCGCGGGCGCGATGGCCGCGCTCTGCGGGGTGATCGTGGCGCCGCTGGCCACCAGGTTGCGGGGGCTGTACCTCGCGGTGGTGACGCTGGGCCTGGTCTTTCTGGGCACGTACATCTTCACCGAGTGGGGGAGCGTCACCGGCGGTCAGGGAGTCGGACGTGAGGCCCCCCGGCCGATCCTGTTCGGTGACGACCTCACCCTCGACAGCGCGTTCACCTCGGACCAGAAGCTGTACTGGTTCTTCCTCGCACTGCTGCTGATCGGGGCGCTCGCGGCCCGGAACATCGCGCGGTCGCGGGTCGGCCGCGCCTTCGGGGCCATCCGCGACCGTGACATCGCGGCCGGCGTCATGGGCGTCGACCTCGCGCGTTACAAACTCATCGCGTTCACGGTCTCCTCCTTCTACGCGGGCGTGTGCGGTTCGCTGCTGTTCGTCGCCAACCGACACTTCGGGCCCGAGCAGTTCGGGTTGATCATGTCGATCCAGTTCGTCGCCATCGTCTTCATCGGCGGGGCCGCGACGATCTCCGGAACGATCATGGGCGCCCTGCTGATCGCGTCGCTGCCCCGGATCTCCTCCGAGATAGCGCACTTCGTCCCCTACATCTCGACGGCGCCCAACGTCAGCCCGAACATCTACGAGGTCGAGGCGATCCTGTACGGCGGCCTCATCGTGGCGTTCCTGTTGTTCGAGCCACGCGGCCTGTTCGGCATATGGCTGCGGGTGCGGATGTATTGGAAGAGCTTCCCCTTCACCTATTGATCTCACCCATCGAACACCGAGGAGAACACCATGAAGTCCAAGACGCTACGCAGCGGGGTGGCCGGCCTGGCGGCCATCGCTCTGGTCCTGTCGGGGTGTGGCCGCGACGACGACTCCGACACCGAGGTCGCCGGGATCACCGAGGAACCGTGTCCGAACGCGGTCGACGAGTCGAACGGCTGCATCTACCTGGGGGCGATCACCGACCTGACGGGACCGTTCTCCCCGATCGGCGCCCCGATGATCGAGGGCGCACAGGCCTATTGGCAGAACGTCAACGAGAACGGGGGCATCGACGGCTACGAGGTCGACATGGTGACCCACGTCCGGGACAGCGGGTACAACGAGACCACCCACTCCCAGGAGTACTGGGAGATCAGAGATCAGATCCTGGTGCTGGCGCACTCGCTGGGAACCGCCCACACCAACGGCATCCTCGACGACACCCGGCAGCAGAACATCCTCGCGGTCCCCGCCTCGCTGGGATCGAACTGGCTCTTCGAGGACGGCGTGCTGGAGTTCGGCACCAGCTACTGCGCCGAGGCGATGAACATGGTCGACTACGCCGTCGACGAACTCGACGCGACGAGCGTCGGCATGGTGCACTTCCCCGGTGACTACGGCGACGACGCCGCCAACGGCGCGGAGATCGCCGCTGAGGAGCGCGACGTCGAGTTCACCCGGTACACCACGGCTCCCGGTGGCACCGACGAGCAGACCGCGGTGATCCAGCGCATCCTGGCCGACCGTCCGGACGTCGTCCTGCTCGCGACCAGCGCGATCGAGACCGGCGCCATCGTGGGCGCGACCGTCGCTCAGGGCTACGAGGGCCAGTTCATCGGATCCACCCCCACCTGGAGCGCGGGGCTGATGGGGAGCCAGGCGGCCCCCGCGCTGGAGGCCCGCTACCGTAGCGCCGCCACTGTCGCGCCGTGGGGATTCGACTCCGAGGGCCACAACGAGATGCGGGAGTTCGCCGAGTCCATCGGCGCGGAGCCCAACGACTGGTTCGTGCTGGGATGGGCCGCCCAGACCGTCATCCGCGGTCTGCTCCAGCAGGCCATCGAGAACGACGACCTCACCCGGGCCGGGGTCTTCGAGACCGCCGACCAGCTGACCGGGCTGGACACCGACGGCATGTTCGCCGAGGGCGCCGGTGACTACTCGGGTGAGGTCAACGAGCACGCGTCGCGCTCGACCATCTTCAACCGGATCGAGGCGGGCAGCCCGACGGGTCTGGTCCTGGAGGAAGAGTGGTACGAGGGTCCGACCGCGGCCGACTTCGAGTTCACCGAGGCGTGCTACCTCATGTGACCGAGCACGACCCGAGCACCTGATACCGGCCGCCCGTCGACCCCCGTCGACGGGCGGCCGGCTCGGGCGGCTCGGGCGACCCCGGCCGCGAACCTCGCGGCCAGCGCGGGGTGCCCGGCCCAGTGGGTGTGCAGGTATGACGCGTGCAGGGTGGGGGTCGCGAAGCCTTCGACGCTGTCCCCCCACGTCCACGCCGCCGCCGCTCCGGAGCCCGGGGTGACGGTGGTGCGGTGGAACTCGTGGCCAGTGACCTCGGTTCCCGCCGCGGTGAGGAGGTTCGTCGACCCCGCGGTGACGCGGCGGTAGCCCAACGTGAGGCGCGGGGACATGGCCGCGTCCGCCGGCACGGCGCCGATCATCGGGGCGCCGTCGAGGGTGCGACAGAGGTAGAGCAGGCCCGCACACTCGGCCACTGTCGGTACGCCGGCGCCGAGGGCGGTGCGCAGCGCCGCGAGCATGGGACGGTTGGCGGCCAGCCCCGCCGCGTGCACCTCCGGGAACCCGCCGCCGAGGTAGACGCCGGCGGTCCCCTCGGGCAGGGCGGAGTCGGCGAGGGGGTCGAAGACGGCCACGTCGCATCCCGCGGCGTCGAGCAACTCGACGGTCTCGGCGTAGCGGAAGGTGAAGGCGCGGCCCCCCGCCACGGCGACGACCGGACGACGCGGACCGGACAGCGACAGCGCCGGCGGTCCCGAGTCGGGCAGGCCACCCACAAGCGCCTCCTCCGCGGACCAGGTCGGCCCCGACAGTGGCGGTGCCGTGTGGGCCAGACGCATCACCGCGTCCAGGTCCACCGAGGTGGCGAGGCGATCCGCGAGGTGGTCGAGGCTGCCGGCCGCCCCCGGTCGCTCGGCCGCGGGGACCAGGCCGAGGTGGCGGGACGGGGCGGTGACCTCGTCGTCCCGGCTCAGCACCCCGAGCACGGGGATCCCCAGGGGCTCCAGCGCGCGTCGCACCTCGTCCGAGTGGCGGAGAGAGCCGGCCTTGTTGAGGATCACGCCGCCGATGCGGACGGACGGGTCGAACGTCGCCATGCCCAGCACCACGGCGGCGATGCTGCGCGAGGCGTGGGAGATGTCCACCACCAGCAGCACCGGGGTGTCGGTGAGACCGGCGACGTGGGCGGTGGAGGAGAAGCCGTCGCCGCCGATCTGGCCGTCGTACAGGCCCATCACGCCCTCGATCACGGCGACGTCGGCCGGGCGAAGTCCGGCCTGCGCGCCGTGGAGCAGCAGGGGGACGATCGTGTCCTCGCCGACCAGGTGCGGGTCGAGGTTGCGGCCCGGTCGTCCGGTGGCGAGCTCGTGATAGCCCGGGTCGATGTAGTCGGGTCCCACCTTGTGGCCCGAGACCGTCAGGCCCCTGCGCCGCAGGGCCGCCATCAGCCCCGTGGCGACGGTGGTCTTGCCGTGCCCGGAGGCCGGGGCCGCCACCACGAGTCGGGGCAGCTCGGTGCGCGATCCGGTCACCATTCGATCCCCCTCTGCCCCTTCTGGCCGGCGTCCATCGGGTGTTTGACCTTGGTCATCTCGGTGACCAGGTCGGCGGCGTCGAGCAGCCGGGGGTCGGCGTCGCGGCCGGTGATCACCACGTGCTGGCGGCCGGGCCGCGAGGTCAGCGTCTCCACCACGTCCTCGACGTCCACCCAGCCCCACTTCATGGGATAGGTGAACTCGTCGAGCAGGTAGAGGTCGTGACGCTCGTCAGCGAGCCGGCGCTTGATCTCCGCCCAGCCCTCGGCGGCGTCGGCGGCGTGGTCCTCCTCGGTGCCGTCCTTGCGCGACCACGACCAGCCGGAGCCCATCTTGTGCCACTCCACCGGCCCGCCCTCACCGGTCTCGGCGTGTAGTCGGGCGAGGCGCTCCATCACCGTCTGTTCGCCGATGCGCCACTTGGCGGACTTGACGAACTGGAACACCCCGATGTCCCAGCCCTGGTTCCAGGCGCGCATGGCCAGCCCGAACGCGGCGGTGGACTTCCCCTTGCCGGGCCCGGTGTGGACCATGATCAAAGGCTTGTTGCGGCGTTGCCGGGTGCTCAGCCCGTCGTCGGGCACGCGGGTCGGTTGTCCCTGCGGCATCAGGCCACCTCTCCCTCTGGGTGTGCGGGGCTCTGACGCGCGGCCGTACGGGTGCGGACGGTGTGGGTCAGCCCCTCGGCCGTCACCTCGCCCAGGGGGATGTGCTCGGCGCCCAGGTGGGCGGCGAGTTCGGAGGCCAGGCCCATGCGGAACCGGCCGCTCTCGCAGTCCACCACCACCGAGGCCACGCCGAGGGAGGCCAGCCCGGCCGCTGCGTCGAGCGACCGGGCCATGGCGTCCGGGCCGTGGGTGGCGCGGCCGTCGGTGACGACGACGACGAGGGGTCTGCGCTGCGGATCGCGCACCCGGGCGATGCGGAGCACCTCGGCGGTCGTGAGCAACCCCTCCGCCAGTGGGGTCCGGCCACCCGCCGGTAGTTCGGCCAGCCGGGCGGCGGCCACGTCCACCGAGGAGGTGGGCGGCAGGGTTATCTGCGCGCCGGACCCCCGGAAGGTCACCAGTCCCACCGTGTCGCGTCGGCGGTAGGCGTCCATCAACAGAGACAGGATTGCTGTCTTGACCTGCTCCATTCGGGTGCGCGCGGCCATGGATCCGGAGGCGTCCACGCAGAACAGCACCAGGTTGGCCTCTCGTCCCTCGCGCACGGCCGAGCGCAGGTCGCGGGGGGACAGGAGCAGTCGCCCTCCGTCGAGTCCTGCCCCGCGCCCCCGCGCGGCCTGCCGGGGCGCGGCGGCGCGGATGGTCGCGGGCAGGTGGACGTCGGACCCGGTGAACCCGGTCGAGCCGGTGCGGCGGCCGGTCGTGGTGATCGCGCGGGACCGGCGGCCCGAGACGCCGTGGCCGGTCCCGGCGACGGTCAGCAGCCGCGTGCGGTACGGGTCCGAGCCCGCCGTGACCGTCCCCGGTTCGGTCGAGGCGCCGCCCGGTCGGCCCTCTGCGCCGGTATCCGCCCCGGCATCGGTGCCGGTGTCAGGGCTCGGTTCGTCCTGGGCCGCATCCGACTCGGCGCGTCCGCAGTCCTCCGCGGAAGCGGAGGGGTCGGCGTGCTCGGCGGAGGCGCCCGACCCGGCGTCCTGCCCGCCGGTCGTGTCGTTGCCGGCGGTGTCGTTCCCGGCGGTGTCGACGTCCCCTGCCGCGCCGTCCGCGCCGGGATTGTCGTCCCCGGCCGGGGTTTTTGCCTGGGGGTCGGGCTCGGTGTCGAGATCGGGATCGGGATCGGGCTCGTCGTCGTCCCCCAGGAGGCGGTCGAGGAGGTCCTCGTCGAGCCCCGGGGCGTCGAACGGTGCGCGGCGACGGCGGTGGGGGAGCGCCATGCGCGCGGCCACGCGGATGTCGACGCGGGTGATGCGGTTCCGGCCCTCCCAGGCGGCGTGGGCGGCGGCCGTGCGCGCGGTGACGATGTCGGCGCGCATGCCGTCGACGTCGAAGCCGGCGCAGACGGTCGCGATCGTGGTCAGCGCCCAGTCGGTGAGCTCGATGCCGCCCACGCGCTCCCGGGCGGCGACGATCCGCTCGCGCAGGGCGAGTTCATCCGCCGCGAAGGTGGCGGAGAAGCGCTCCGGGTCGGAGTCGAAGGCGACCCGGCGGCGGATCACCTCGGCCCGCAGCGCCGCCTCGCGCGGGGCGGACACCTCGACGGTGAGGCCGAAGCGGTCGAGCAGCTGGGGCCGGAGCTCCCCCTCCTCGGGGTTCATGGTGCCGATCAGGACGAAGCGGGCGGCGTGCTCCACCGACACCCCGTCCCGCTCGACCGTCACCCGGCCCATGGCGGCGGCGTCGAGGAGCTGGTCCACCACGTGGTCGTGGAGCAGGTTGACCTCGTCCACGTAGAGCAGTCCGCGGTGAGCGCGGGCCAGCAGGCCGGGCTCGAACGCGGTGACGCCCTCGCTCAGGGCCTTCTCCAGGTGCAGCGACCCGGCGATGCGGTCCTCGGTCGCGCCGATCGGCAGCTCCACCAGACGGACCGGCCGGTGCTCGGTGGGCGCGTCGTGGGGGATCGGTCCGTCGGGGGTGTCGGTGCCGCGGTCGGACGGGGCGCTGGAGAACCTGTCGCCGGCCACGACCTCGATCTGCGGCAGGATCCCGGCGAGCGCGCGCACCATCGTGGACTTGGCGGTGCCCTTCTCGCCGCGGATCAACACACCGCCGACCGACGGCGAGACCGCGTTCAACAGGAGGGCCAGCGCCATGTCGTCGGAACCGACGACGGCGCTGAAGGGGTAGTGCAGTGGCATGGGGGCTCCCGCTCTCGTCTGCCAGGCTGGTCAGCGCGAGGCCGGTCTCCGGACTTCCCGGCTCATCTCGGGCGATAGCGCTGGACGCGTTCGCCTCAGAGGCCGGGTCACCGTAGCGGGCCCTGTGCCGGATTCTCACCGGCTTCCCTGATTCTCCCCTCCGCACCGCCTGGGGCGGGTCGTGGGGCACCTCGTGCTGTTGGGGTGTAGTTGTCTCTCCTGGCCGAGGCTACCCAGCGTCCTCGCGCTCCGGGCGGTCGGGCCGGGCGGTAAGGTTCCGCGTCATGAAAGTACGGGTGGTGGTCGTCGGCATCGGCGGTGACGGCTGGGCCGGCCTCGACGAGGCCCGTCGCCGCGCCGTCCTGAGTGCCGACGTCCTGCTGGGCGGGGAGCGGCACCTGGCGATGGTGCCCCCCGAGGTCACCGCCGAGCGGGAGCCGTGGCCGCGGCCACTGCGCTCGGGGCTGCCTGATGTGGTGGAGCGCTACGACGGCCGGTCGATCGTGGCCCTGGCCTCGGGTGACCCGCTGGTGGCCGGGGTGGCCACGACGTTGATCGGCCTGCTCGGCCCGGAATCGGTGGAGGTACTTCCGGCGGTGTCGTCGGTCGCGCTGGCCCGCGCCCGGATGCGGTGGCCAGCCGAGACGGTGGCGGTGCTGCGCGACCACCGCGAGCTCCCCGGTGTACTGGCGCCGGGGCAGCGGCTGGTGGTGTTGAGCGCCGACCGGCACACTCCTGGGGACGTTGCCAGGGCGCTCGCCGTCGCTGGTTTCGGGGACAGCGTGCTGACCGTCCTCTCCGATCTGGGGAGCCCGGCCGAGGCACGTCAGAGTTGTGTGGCGCGCGACTGGGATCCGGGCCGCGCGGTGCCCCAGCTGCACGTCCTTGCCGTGGAGTGCCTGGCCGGGCCCACCTCGCGCCCGCTCGGTGTGGCCCCAGGACTGCCCGACGACGCCTTCGAGAACGACGGCCAGCTCACCCGCCGCGACCTACGCGCCTCGGCTCTCTCGCGGCTTGCTCCGTCGGCCGGCGAACTGTTGTGGGACGTAGGCGCCGGCGCCGGATCGGTGGGCATCGAGTGGATGCGGGCACACCCGTCCTGCCGCACTGTGTCTGTAGAGGCCGATCCCGAGCGGGCCGCGCGCGTGGAGCGGAACGCCGCGCGGCTGGGGGTGCCGTCGCTGGAGGTCGTCCACGGGCGCGCGCCGCAGGCGCTCGAGGGGCTCCCTCGCCCCGATGCGGTGTTCGTGGGCGGCGGAGGCACCGCGCCCGGCCTGCTGCGGCAGTGTTGGGAGGCGCTGCGTCCCGGCGGCAGGCTGGTCGCTCACGCGGTGACGATCGAGACGGAGCGGGTGCTGATCGATGCCCGCGCGGAGTTCGGCGGTGAGCTCGTACGGTTCCACGTGGAACACGCCGACTCGATCGGCTCGTTCACCGGCTGGGCCCCGGCGCGGGCCGTGGTGCAGTGGTGCGCGATTAAGCCCTTCGCTGTTATGGCAGATTCCGCCGCTGCGGCGGACTCCGGGGAGACAGGGGAGACCTCGTGACAGTTCACTTCGTCGGGGCCGGCCCCGGCGCCGCCGACCTGCTCACGCTGCGCGCGGCTGCGGCCCTGGCCGCGGCGGACGTCTGCCTGTACGCGGGCACCTATCTGGACGACGGCGTGCTCGACCACTGCCGATCAGGCGCGCGGCTGGTGGACACCCAGCACCTGGACCTGGACGGGATCATCGCGGAGATCGTCGCCGCCCACGCCGAGGGGCTCGAGGTGGTGCGACTGTGCTCGGGTGACCCGTCGCTGTACTCGGCCCTGGCCGAGCAGACCCGCCGGCTCGATGCAGCGGGCGTGCCCTGGGACGTGGTGCCCAGCGTCCCGGCCTACGCTGCCGCCGCCGCCGAGCTGGGGGTGGAGCTGACCGTGCCCGAGGTGGTGCAGTCCGTCGTGTTGACCCGCGTCCAGGCCCGATCGACGGTGATGCCGTCCTCCGAATCGCTGGAGAACTTCGCCGCCACCGGCGCGACGCTGGTGCTGCACCTGGCGATCACCCGGATCCGCGAGCTCGCCGAACGGCTGGTTCCCACGCACGGCGCGGACTGCCCGGTGGCGGTGGTGGCCAATGCGAGCCGCCCGCACCGCGTCGAGCTGCGGGGCACGCTCGCCGACATCGCCGATTCGGTCGAGGCCGCCGGCCTGCGCCAGGCCGCGGTGATCCTGGTGGGCCGGGCGCTGGTCCGGCCGGGGGAGGCGGAGTCGTGGTTGTACGCCTCGGATCCGGAAAGGGAGTCGAAGCGGCGATAGAGGCGGATAGTATGGAAGCTACGGTCAACCCATTTCCCAGTTCCTCGCCGCAGGAAGCCCCTAGTCGCCGCAGACTTTAGCTGTGCAGCACGAGATGCAATACCGCCCACGGATCCGATTTTTGGTTATTCAAGGAGTCCACGTTCTTTTTCGAGTTGCCTTAATACCACTCTGCGCAACTCGCGTGTACGGGCTCTTCGAGACCCAAGATCCGATGAATTACGAATCCCGGCGAGGTATCCCTCAATGATTTCTCGTAGCATGTCCTCTGGCATATCGACCAGTTGCGACAACTTGGCCACCCGGTCATCTAGCCCTGTCTGTCCCTCACGTTTATTGGCAGATACTGCCCCTTGAAACTCGTCCAGGGTGGAACCTAGCTGATTAAGCGTGTCTTCGCTAGCCGTCGAAATGAAATCAAACTCGCCCCAACATACGTGTAATAGGGTGAACATATCAATGATGTTCGACCAGCGGACCTGCCCTTGCCATTTTACTATGCGTGAGACGACTGTAAGCATCTCTAGGAACTGAGTAGCCTTTTCGCTGTATTCGTCGAAGTTTGCTGAGAGCTCGTCGTAGCGCTCATCCAGCGCAGCCTTTTTATTAGACAGGCCGAAGACGCACATGCCAAAGACCTCAGCGAAAAACTCGAGATCGCCGCCACGCTTTCGTCGTTCGCCGCTGAAGACTCCAGAATCTGTCGTTAAGCGGTGGGAGGCGCAGTCTTTAAGGAAGTCAAAGAACGGGCCCGGCAGAAGTGCGTTCCTGAGCTCTTGCTCTGTCAAAACCATATTGACGCGATTCACTCTCGCGAAGACGGCCCTGACGAACTCGTCGTCGAGGTTTGAGAGTCTGCGAATGGGGAACCGATATTGAAAGAATGACTTCCTTTCATCTTCTGGTAGGTCGCGAAAAAGGGCTCCCTCGTACTTTTTCGCAATTTCGACCTCTTCAAGTCCCGTTAAGGTGTACTTGTTTTCGAGGTACTCCAGGAGTGCAGTTAGTCGCTGTTGGCCGTCCACTACCGATACGGTTTGGTTTCCGTCTGGGTCCGTTTCGTACGCCAAGTACAATTCAGGAATCGGATAGCCTAACAGAATGGTCTCCATCAGGGAGACCTTTGCTGCGTCGGGCCAGACTGCTTGGCGCTGGTATTCTGGGCGTAGAATTAGACCACCGGATCTATGCATATTTCTGATGTCGGCGACCGTTAAAGAGTCGATATCAAACGTGTGCGGCGAGTCTGTCGCCATGTTAGATCCCATCCTCGATTGCTCGGTCTCTCGCACCGGAGACTCCGATTAGTTGGTACTCCCTTAGGGAGCGGTGATTGCGATATAGACGGTAGTTGATCTCGCGGTCATTGAGTTCGTCCCCCAATAGGTCAGCGATCTCGTCGCGGACATACGACCACCGCTCGCCAAAGGATAAATGTGGCAGGACAATATCGAGGGCGATGCACTCCTCGAATACGAGCTTTCCTAGATATCGCTTCTTGGAGTCAAGCTCGATTCGGCTTCCTATTAGGTCCCTTAGTTCAAGCCATGCGGCATCGAATATTTCGTTGGATACTACTGCGATGTCCAAGTCCGACTGGGCGTCGAACAGCTTGAAGTTCTTCCTTGGACTCAGTGAGTACCCCAGCCTTGCACTGCCGACAAGTTGTACTCCAGTCGGATCCACTCTGAGGCGTTTTGCTACTTCGTGCCGCCAGCGTACATATTGAACACTGGATGACCAGACCGCGGGCGTGTCGTCGAAGAGACGGGCTGACACGAAGTACTCAACATCGCGATCTAATTCATTGAACTCGCGCCAAAACTGCTGGATGCCATTAGCTTCCGACATTTGGTCCTCTCTGTAATGTTCCTTTGGGCTACGAGCTTAGTTTAGAGTCCATCGCTGCGCGGGCGCAGTCCAAAGCTGCTGCGCCCTGCTGCTCTAGAACCGAACTGGCCCCCCAAGTATGGCGCGTCGTCGATTCCTTAGTGAATCGATTGGCAACGGCAGTCGGCACCCTTTTGTCTACTGGCCCCACCGCGCGTGGGAACTTGGATCGTTCTCTGGATTCGCGCTAACAGTGACGTCTCACCAAGGGGGCAATTTGTCGCTCCGTATTAACGATACCGCACTGCATGAATCTACAAACTGCCGGTAAGCATCCGAGTTCAGAGGCTCCGGGAACACGTATTTGTCGTCGAGTTGGTGCTGAATCCGTAGCCATTCGCGGAGTGGATTCTTAATCGGGGCCGGCAGTCGAATGGCCACACACTTGCTGTCTGGAATGGGATGCTCACCGGTCGAAGTTTCGGCAGATCCAGACGTCGATAGATGTGACAGGAACTCGCTCGTCGTCATTATGTCGATTCCCGTTGTAGTTGCTGGATTCGAGTGAGAAATAGCAGAGAAGAGAAGCAGGCCGCGTTGAATTCGTTGGCGGGACGTCAAATAGGGCGGATCGAAGAGGTTTACCTGGTTTGGAGTTGCCCCGTTGTCAAAGGCGGCCGCCGCGTCAAAGTCGATGAACGGCCTAACCCAGGCGGCGCTGCTTGGTCGGTATCTGTAACAAAAGAGAACGCCGTCGTACTGGTCGTTTGAAGCGTCGAAACATGCCATGGCAAGGGCGGTCATGAGGTCGGATGAGAAGTCTAAGAGGGGAGTCGCAGCGCCTTGGTGCTGTAGGTATGCGAGCAGCTGCATTTCGGTGACACCACGGAGTTGAGGGGGGCAGATTCCCAGCGCGCGAGCCCCGTTCAAAATGGTTCTAGTGAGTAGCGAAACTGACCGGTCGGTGAACTCGTTCTGGCCCAAGCCCCACTGGCTGGTGTCCCTGAGGGCTCGATGTATCCCCGGGGATAGAACCCAGGGGCGGGACTGTCCGCGCCAGAAAGTGCGCGTTGAGTAGTCGCCGTCCGCCAACCGCGTGTATCGATATGCCAGATGGGTGAGGATTCCTATCCATGAGCCAAGGGATGCTGGCCCATCTTCATTTCCTATGGGCAAAGTCACTAGGTGGTCGGTGTCTATGCTGTTGGCCGTTGGACGCATGGGCAACGATAGCGTGGGGCGACAGCAAGCGGATGTAGTTGCCTGTACGTGCCGAGGTCGAGGTCCGCGATGACCGGGCCGATGCGGTCCCCGTCGTTGAAGCCCGGAGGCGCCGTCACGTGGTGCACCTCTTGGCGCATCGGCCGGGTCGTGATCGTGAAGTCGTCTCCCACGCCGGCCATGTCGTTCAACGTCGGCGACCAGGGGCCGGCGACGTTGACGACGACGGGCGCGCTCACTCGTTCCCCGTCGGTCAGGTCGACGCCGGCAACGCGGCCACCGGACCGTCGCACGGCCGCGACCTGCCTCCGGAAGAGGAACTGCGCGCCGGCCTCTCGCGCCGCGGTGGCCAGGTTGACGGCGGCAAGCATCGGGTCATCCACATAACCACCATCGGGGGTCCACAGTGCACCGAGTTGACCCACCGGATCGCCCCAGAAGGCGTCGTCGTCGAGCCGTTTGGGAGGCCAGAAACGGCCGGGGTCGAGGCCGGGAACGCGGGCGGCGAGGGTCGTTGCGTCCCACACCTCGTAGGGCACGCCGGCCCGGTCGAACAGGGGCATCACCTTGTGGGTCGGGGCCACGTCGACGGCGAGGAACACCATCCCGGTGCGGCGGAAGCCGGCCATCCCCACGGGGTCGACCATGCCGAGGTGGCCGGCCCAGTCCTCCCAGCAGTGCTTGGCCTCCCACGCCGCCGCGACGCTGGGGAAGATCGAGTAGTTGAACCGGACCACGGCGCTCGAGGCGCTCGTCGAGCCCTGACCGGGTCCGTGGAGCCGGTCGACGACGACGACCCGGAGGCCGGCGCGCGCGAGCTCGAGGGCTGTCGACGAGCCGATGACACCGGCCCCGACGATGATGGCGTCCGCAGTGAGATTCACTCGACAATGGTCGACCGGCGGCGGGCCCCCCGGGAATGGTCGTCTGTCAACGAATCGGGCGGTCGACCGCGACAGGAGAAGCGCGCCCAGACGTCTTTCGGCTCGCGGCCATCACTGGCACCTGTCGGTCGCCGGGGCCGCGAGTTCCGCGAGTCGTGATGTGGTGGGTCGGGATCGGAGATACTCCGGAGCCCGACCCGTACCCCAACTACGCGCGCTCGATCGGGAACCAGAGATCGCAGGTAGCCGTAGTGAAGTCCGGAGCGCGATCGAGAACCGAGACGATCGACGGGCCGGGGCGCAACCTCCACGGGTTGGAGGGGAACCACTCTGTCGATGACGCTGCGTACGCCTCCTGCAGGGCCGCCGGATGCGGCCCGGAGGTACGGAAGACCACCCACTCCCCAGCGGCCATGTCGATCACGTCGAGGTCGTCGGGAACTGCGGCGTCGACGGCGACCGCCACTCCGTGTAGGTAGGTCAGTTCACTGCCCTCCACGTAGTCGGGGTCAACATCGGCGCTGACCTGCAGCAGCCCCGAAGGCTCGGTATCGCTGAGTTGCTTGAGGCGATCGTGCTCGGAGGCGGGCAGAGAAGCGATGTGTCGCTGGATGTGCGCGTTGACGCCCTCGTGGCTTAGTGGCACCCGAGTGGCGTGGCCGATCAGGCGGAAAGCGTGGTGGTTGAGAATTCGGGCATCCATGGGGACATTCCCTTCGACGGTCAGGCGGAACCTGAGTTGCGGTTGGCTGCGAAGGGGGCCGCCATTGCGTCGAACGTCACCATGGCTCACGCCGTGCACGGCACGGAATGCTCGACCGAAGGCCTCGGTGGAGCCGTACCCGTACCGCACGGCGATCGTCAGTAGGTCTTCGTCACCGACCAGGTCGGACGCGGCAACGGTCATCCGTCGACGCCGGACGTACTCGGACACCGGCATCCCCGCGAGTGACGAGAACATCCGGCGGGCGTGATAGCCGGTCGTCCCCATCTCGCGGGCGATCGTATCGACGTCGAGTTCATCGCCGAGGCGTCTTTCAAATTCGTCGACGAGGCGGTTCAGAAACTCGATCATGGTTGCTCCCTTCAAGGTCAACTCTCGTCAGTCAGCGACCTGCGCGCCCGACTACTCCGGTCCGATGTAATCGGATCGGCGATATCCGGAGAGCGTGGCCTGACATGTAGAGACTCGTTAACCGCCACTCATCCGGGACGAGGACGACTCGGCGCGAGGTAGAACGTACTGCGACACTGTCGGCCGGGTTCGCTGGGCAGTCACTCACAACCGCGGGTCGACGGGTTCGGACTCCATGGCCAGGACACCGAAGACGCACTGGTGAACGCGCCAGATCGGCTCGCCGGCTGCGGCCCGGCGTGCCCCTTCGAGGCCGAGCGCGTACTCCCGCAGCGCCATGGAGCGCTTCTGTCCGAGCGAGCGATTCTTCAGCCCGGCCAGTGTCGCCGGGGTGGTGTAGTCGGCGCCGTAGATGATGCGCAGGTACTCACGCCCGCGGACCTTGAGTCCGGGCTGGGCCAGGCCCTTCTTCCCGCGGGTGAGGTTGGCCAGTGGCTTGACGACCATGCCCTCACCGCCGGCCGAGGTGAGATCGTCCCACCACGCCGACCCCGCGGCGCGCGAGCCGCCGTCGGCGACATCGACGTCGAGGCGGCGTGTGGTGCGGAACAACCCCGGGTCGGCGGCGATGAGTCGGTCGGCCAGGTCCAGGTGCCAGTGATGATCCCGGTTCTCGTAGGTGCCGGCGTCGCTGGCCACGATCTGGAACGGAGCGATCTGCAGGCCGAGGTCGTTGTCGACCGGCTGCATATAGCGACGGTAGGCCTCGACGAACCGCTCGGCATTGCCCGCCCGGGTGCGTGTCCGGTCCAGCAGGGTCCCCACGTCGATGCCGCGGTGGGCGGCGGCGTCGAGCACGTGGAGAGCCGCGGGGAGAGCGGTGGTAGCGGCGGCGCCCACTGCGGCGTACTGGTCACGGATCATCGGCTCGGCTTTGAGCGTCCACGGCAGGATTTCGGTATCGAGAAGCAGCCAGGTGGCGCCCAGGTCCTCCCACACCCCGGCGGCTGTGGCCGCGCGAGCGATCCGCTGCAGGACCACCGACTGCTGGTCTTCGGGCAGGAACGCGCGACCGGTGCGGGAATGGATCACCCCGTCGCCCTGGTCGGTCACGCGGACGACGGCGCGGGAACCCATGTGCTTCTCCTGGCAGATCACCCGATCGACTCCGTGCGCGGCGAAGTAGTCAAACGCCTGATCAGGGTGTTCGAGGAAGCCGTCACGCGGGGAGCTGTCGACCGGCGACATGGTCGGCGGGAGGTAGAGTAGCTGCTCCGGGTCGACGGCGAAGCGGCTCATCACCTCCAGCGCCCCGGCCGCATTGTCGTCGCGCATCGACACCCGTCCCATGTACTGGGTCTCGATCACCCGGGGCCCGAGGACATCGGTCAGTTTCAGGGTCGCGGGATCCCGCTCGGGCGGCGCTGGGGGCCGGATCGGTTCGTAGTAGGTGTCCTGGGCGGGGACCGAGACGGTCTGGCGTTCCGGGTAGCGAAGCGCGGTCAGGGATCCGCCGAAGACGCACCCGGTGTCCAGGCACATGGTGTTGTTGACCCACTCCGTCTCGGTGACCGGGGTGTGTCCGTACAGCACCGTCGCTGCTCCGCGGTAGTCCTCGGCCCACGGGTACCGCACGGGCAGACCGAACTCGTCGGTCTCGCCGCTGGTGTCTCCGTACAGGGCAAACGCCCGTACCCGCCCGGATGCGCGACCGTGGTACTTCTCCTTCAGGCCGGCGTGTGCCACGACCAGGTTGCCGTCGTCCAGAACGTAGTGCGCCACGAGACCGTCACAGAACGCACGAGTTCTGGCGACGAAAGAGCCGTCCTCCGTCGCCAACTGGTCGAGGGTCTGTTGCAGACCGTGGGTGGCCTTGACCGTCCCTCGCCCCAGCGCCTTGGCGAGCTTGGCCTCGTGGTTTCCCGACACGCACAGGGCGTTGCCCGACTCGACCATGCCCATCGCCAACCGGAGAACCCCCGGCGAGTCGGGCCCGCGGTCGACCAGATCGCCCACGAACACCACGCGTCGAGACTCAGGGTGGCGGGCGTCGACCGCGCGGCCTTCCTGGTCCCTCTCCAGGGCGTAGCCCAGCGTCCCGAGCAACTCCTCCAACTCGAGGCGGCACCCGTGGACATCTCCGATCACATCGAACGGCCCGTGGTCGTCGCGGCGGTCGTTGAACAACCGGGTCCGCACGATCGAGGCGTCGGCCACCGCCTGCTCCGAATCCAGCACGTGGATGGAGCGGAACCCCTCCTTCTTGAGTCCGCGCAGCGAGCGGCGCAGCTGGTCCTGCTGGCGCTTGATGACCCGGGCGCCAAAATCGCGATCCGCGCGGGCCGCGTTGCGCTCCACCGCCACCGAGGTGGGCAGGTCGAGGACTATGGCGGCGGACAACACGTCATGCTCCTTGGCCAGGGCCAGCAGAGACTTGCGGGCCGCCGGCTGGACATTGGTCGCGTCGATCACGGTCAGCAGCCCCCGCGCCAGTCGCTTGCCTGCGATGAACTCCAGCACCGCGAACGCATCTGCGGTGGCGTCCTGGGCATTGGGGTCATCGCAGACCATCGCGCGGCAGTCGTCGCTGGAGATCACCTCTGTCCGGGCGAAGTGTGTAGCGGCGAAGGTCGATTTGCCGGAACCGCTGGCACCGATGAGCAGGACCAGGGACAGCTCCGGGATGGACAGTTCACTCATGCGGACACCTCCACTGGGGCGGACTGACTGAACACGGCCATCTGGGTCGGCGGCCCGACCTGCGGGTCGGACTCGCCCACGGGAAGGAAATTCACCTGATAAGCGTGGGTGCCGGCCACGGAGTGGGCCCAGGACTGGAACTGCTCCCGCGTCCACTCGAATCGGTGATCCGGGTGCCGGAAGTCTCCTGCGGCCAGTGCCGGGTAGTGCACGTTGTATTCGGCGTTGGGCGTGGTGATTACCACGTGCCGGGGACGCATCGCGCCGAACACGTTTCGCACCACCGCCGGCAGACGGTCGGGATCGACGTGCTCGATCACCTCCATCAGGATCGCCATATCGAGATCGGCCAACCGCTCGTCCTCGTACATCAGGGAGGAGCGCAGGAGGGACAGGCGGTCGGCCTGGCGCTCGGTCATCGAGTCCACGTTCAACCGCGTGGCCGCCTTGACCAAGGCGATGTCCGAGACCTCCGTGCCGATCACGCGTGCCACACCCTGGACCTTGAGCAGACCGCCCAATAGGGAGCCTGAACCGCAGCCCACATCGGCGATCGACACCGGCGCCAGGTCGCGGACCACCTCCAGCACCGCGTCGTGACGCAGCCTGACCAGGGGACGAGGGGCGAGGGCAGCGTCCGAGGCAGCGGTGTCGTGGGCGATCTCTGCGGTGCGGTCGTCCAGTTCGGCGAGACGGGCCAGGGCGCTCTCGCGTAGATCTCGCTGGCCGGCCAGGTAGCGGTGCGCCACCAGATTGCGCTCCGGGTGCCCGGGCAACCACCGGTCACCGGCACGCAGCAACTTGTCGACCTCGTCCCGGCCCACCCAGTAGTGCTTGACCTCATCGAGGACCGGGAGCAGGACGTACAGGTGACTGAGCGCGTCCGTCAGTCGCACGGACCCGGTCAGCGTCAGACTCACCAGTGGCGCCGCGCCCCACTGGGGTCGGGTGGCGTCGAACGCGATCGGTTCGGCCTGGACGTCCCATCCCAGTGGCGTGAACAACCGACGCACCAGATCGGGTTCACCGGGGACCGCCGGCAAGGTGACCGTCAGATCCAGCGGAGCCTGGACCAGTTCCTCGTAGCCGACACAGTGGCCGTTGAGTGCCGACCGGAACACCTTTCCCATCGCTACCGCCAGCAGCGACGACGCCACGTACGGGCGGTCGTTGACGTAGTGCCCGAGTGCGAAGGCGTCACTGCGCCCGGAACGCCCACGGACCAGGGCGACCGGGTCCACCTCCAGCAGCACTGCGGCAGTACACGCCTCCGCGCCGACCTCGGGGTAGAACACGTGCGCCGTGCCCGCATATACGCCGAATGACTGCACTTTGTCGGGATGCTTGTGCAGCAGGAATCCCAGATCACTTGGCGTGGCGAGCGCCTCCGAACGGCGGGCAGTGATCGTCAGTAACATCCGGTCAGTCTGCCCCAGCTCGGCGGGCGGGGCGGCACTGTGGTCCGAACCCCGTGTCGACGGCGGTGGAGGCCGGCTGTCGGGGCGCCACGATCAGTGCCGACGGGTCACTCGTTGCCGTCGCCAGCACCCTTTCGCGGGGCCCCCAGCACGCTGAGGATCTCGCCGACCATGTGGTCCCGTTCGAGTGGGTGGCGCAGCGGCAGGTCCCGGTTCAGGCTGTAGCGGTTACGGCGCCCGTCCCGGATGCGCTGGAGGTACCCGGCCTCCTCCAGCTCGGCCACGATCCGCTGGGTGGCCCGCTCGGTGATCCCGACCGCGTCGGCGATGTCGCGCAGACGCGTCTCGGAATCCTGCGCGATGCACAGCAGGACGTGCGCGTGATTGGTGAGAAACGTCCACTCCGCCACCACACCACCCCATCACCGACGACTTCCGAGTGCCATTTTGCCTGACGCGAATCACGGTACGCATGTGGGCGTCCACGATGCCCGATCTCCCGCGGTGCCGGCCCTTGCGCCGCGCCACGACACACGACATGGATTTAGGCTGTTATAAAACACGTCTTGCAAGTCGTGTATTGTCGTTCCCGTTACTCGCTCGGAACAGCCGGCCCGCGCGCCACCACGGAGATCCGCTCGCCCCGCTCGGCGGCGTACGGACTCCGGTCAGATCAGGGGAGACTCGATGGACCTCAGCATTCTCGGCAGCCTCACGGACCCGCCGATCCTGTTCTTCTTCCTGGGGCTGTTCGTCGCCGCGGTGCGCTCCAACCTGGAGATCCCGGCCCCCGTCACCAAGTTCCTGTCGCTCTACCTGCTCATGGCGATCGGGTTCAAGGGTGGACAGGCTCTCCGCGAGACCGGTCTGACCGGCCGCGCCGCGGCGGTGATCGGCATCGCCCTGCTCCTGGCCCTGGTGATTCCTGCGCTGGGCTTCCTGGTCCTGCGGCGCAGGGTGAACGAGTTCGATGCGGCCGCCATCGCCGCCACCTACGGGTCGGTCAGCGCGGTGACGTTCATCGCCGCGACGCAGTTCGTGACCGCCCGTGGGGAGGAACCCGGCGGGTACATGACGGTCGCCCTGGTGCTGATGGAATCGCCCGCGATCATCATGGCGGTGCTTCTCGCCACCTGGGCACGGTCACGTCAACGCTCAGCCCAGATGGCGGGCGACGTCGCGGGGGCCGGAGCCTCCGGTCCCGCGTCGGGAGCACCCCTGTCGATGCGGGCGATCCTGCACGAGGCGTTCACCGACGGCGCGCACCTGCTGCTGATCGGGTCGCTCGTGATCGGCACCATGGTGGGGGCCGACGCCGGCGAGGCCATGTCCCCGTTCGTCAACGACATGTTCAAGGGCCTACTGGCCTTCTTCCTGCTCGAGATGGGCCTGCTCGTCGCCCGTCAACTCCGCGAGGTCCGCGACGTGGGTCCGTTCCTGATCGGGTTCGGCATCGTGATGCCCCTGATCGGAGCATCGATGGCGCTGGCCCTGGGTGCACTGGCCGGGCTACCGGTCGGCGACCTGACCATGCTCGCCGTGCTCGCGGCGAGCGGGTCCTACATCGTCGTCCCGGCCGTGGTGCGCTACGCGATCCCCGAAGCGCGACCGTCCCGGTACTTCACAATGGCTCTTGCCGTGACGTTCCCGTTCAACATCGTCCTCGGCATTCCGCTCTACTACACCGTCGCCCAGCACCTGGGCGCCTGAGGCGAGGAGATCCCATGAGAGACGTCAAACGGATCGAACTGGTGGTGGAATCCGGGGTCGCCGGGAGGTTCCTCGGCGCGTTGGATTCGCTGGGCCTGACCCATCGCACCGTGATCCCGGGAATCTACGGGCGGGGACAGCACGGTGAGCGGGGCGGGGACCCTTTCTCCACCTTCGACAACACCTTCGTGCTCGTGGCGGTCGACCCCGACCGGATCGACGAGGTCCTCCTGGCGCTGCGCCCCCTTCTGGAGTCCGTCGGTGGCATGTGTCTGGTCTCGGACGCCCAGTCGGTGCGGTACTGAGCCGGCACCCGGGAGGGGGCTAGGATCTGCTCAGCTGCGGTGCTCGGGAACCCGGTGTGAGACCGGGGCGGCCCTCGCCACTGTGAACGGATGATGTCGCAGGTCCTCTGTGCCACTGCTCGCACGCGTTGTGTGGGTGGGAAGGCGGACCCGCGGCGATCCGGTCCATCCCTACTGGGGTGGGCCGGGAGAACCCGTGAGCCAGGAGACCGGCCGTGGCTGCCACCACGAGTGCCCGCGAGGTGACGGGCAGAAAGGTCTCAGGTAGATGCATATCGCAGAGGGTTTTCTCCCCTCGGCGCACGCCCTGGCATGGACGGCCGTCGCGGCACCGTTCGTGATCCACGGCGCGCGCGAGGTCATCAAGACCGTCCGCCGGACACCGGAAGCAGGCGTCCTGCTCGGCGTGGTCGGCGCGTTCACGTTCGTGATGTCGGCCATCAAGCTCCCCTCGGTGACGGGGTCCAGCTCGCACCCCACCGGGACCGGGTTGGGGACGATCATCTTCCGGCCCCCGGTCATGGCGTTCATCGCGACCGTCGTGCTGATCTTCCAGGCGCTGCTACTCGCACACGGCGGCCTCACCACGCTCGGCGCGAACGTGTTCTCCATGGGGGTCGCCGGGCCGTGGGTCGCCTACGGCGCGTTCGTCCTGTGCCGACGCGTCGCGGTGCCACTGCTCGGTGCGGTGTTCGTGGCCGCGTTCCTCGCCGACCTGGTGACCTACCTGGTGACCAGCGCCCAGCTCGCGCTGGCGTTCCCGAGCGCCGAGCACGGAGTGTGGTACTCGATGTCCGAGTTCCTCGCCGTCTTCGCGATCACCCAGATCCCGCTGGCGATCGTCGAAGCCCTCATCGTCGTGGTGATCGTCAGCGTTCTGCTGCGCATCGCCTCCCGTGAACTCGATCTGGTGGGCTTCTTCCGGAGGGCCCGGCTGGCCGTGGTGGAGCCGCCCACGGGCGCCGACGAAAACCCCGCCTCGGTCGAGACCACGGAGTCGGTGCGATGAACAGGAAGACGCACGTCAACGCATGGGTGTTGGTGGGACTGCTCGCCGTGGCGGTCGCGATCGCGGTGTTCTCGCTGGTCTACGGCGCCCGGGCGGGCGGCGAGTTCGAGGGCGCCGACGGACAGGCGGAGGGGACCATCGGCATGGTCTCCCCCGACTACGAACCGTGGTTCGAGCCGCTCCTGCCCGAGTTGCCGGGAGAGGTCGAATCCGGGGTGTTCGCCCTGCAGGCGGGGATCGGCGGCGGGATCGTGGGCTACGGCCTGGGCGTACTCCGCACGCGGACCAGGCAGCGCCGCGAGGCCGCGACGGGTGCCACCCAGGCGCCGGCGACGGCCGCGGGACCGACCGGGCACTGATAGACCGGGAACCAGGTGAACCCGCTCGAACTCGCGGCGTCCCACAACCGCTGGACGAACCTCCCCGTAGCCGAGAAGCTCCTGCTCTTCGGCGGCCTGCTGGTGGCGGCACTGCTCGTGCCGCCACCAGTGGGCCACCTGGTGATCCTGGCCGTCTGTTGCCTGTGCGCGGTGGCCCTCGCCCGCGTCCCCGTGCGCATCTATCTCGCCGCGCTCCTCGCCCCCGTCGCGTTCCTGGCCGTGGGGGCCGGCCCGCTCGTCCTGGATCTCGTGAACTGGCGCCTCGTGGTGGATCCGGCCGGGGTGGACACCGCGTGGCGGACGGTGAGCAGAGCGATCGCCGCGACGGCCGCCACCATCACCCTGGCGTGCACCACTCCCGTCGCCGACCTCCTGGCCGCTGGCCGCAGGGCCGGGTTGCCCGGCCCGCTGGCGCACCTCGTCGACACCACCTACCGACTCATCGGCGTGCTCATCGACTCCGCGCGCACCCTGCGGCACTCCCACGACCTCAGACTCGGGCATCGCACCAGCCGGGCCGCGATCCTGTCACTCGGGACGCAGTTCGCCTCGGTCTTCGTCCTCGCGGTCAGGCGGGCCCGGGCGATCGACGACGCCATGTCCCTGCGCGCCGAGCGAGGACAGACGGCAGTGCTCGCCGCGGCGGCCCCGGTCTCGGCCGTCCACGTCGTCGTCATCTGTCTGGTCCTGGTGTCCGTGGCGACGGTGGGGGTACTGACGTGAGCGTTCTCTCGCTCCGCGGCGCGCGGTTCTCTTATCGGCGTGTGGACCCCTCCGGTGCCCGTTCTCAGACCGTCCTCGACGGCGTCGATCTGACGATTCCGGCCGGGGCGACGATGGCCCTCCTCGGAGGAAACGGCAGCGGAAAGACCACCCTTCTGCGGCTGCTCGTGGGCCTGAACCGCCTGGAGGTCGGGGAGTTACAGCTCGACGGGGAGCAGGTGAGGGATCGCCGGGCCGACCGCACCCGCCTGCGGCAGTCGGTGCAGATGGTGCTCCAGGAACCCGATGACCAGATCTTCGCGACGACCGTGCGGGCCGACGTCTCCTTCGGCCCGGTGAACCTGGGGCTCGATCGGGACGAGGTCGCCCGGCGGGTCGACGGGGCGCTGGAAACGCTGGCGATCGCCGACCTCGCGGACCGCGTCCCCCATCACCTGTCTTTCGGCCAGCGCAAGAAGGTGGCCTTGGCCGGTGCGCTCGCGATGCGTCCCCGCGTCCTGCTCCTCGACGAACCGACGGCCGGCCTCGACCCGTACTCCGGCGCCGAGCTGCTCGAGGCGCTGGAGGCTCTGCGTGGCGGCGGGACCGCGATCCTCATGGCCACGCACGACGTGGACCTCGCGTGGGCCTGGGCGGAGGAGGCGGTGGTGCTCTCCGGCGGAGCCCTCACCCGCGGCCCGGCCCACCAGGTGTTGCGGGACGAGGCACTTCTCGCCGCCGCCAGGCTCGCCACCCCGTGGGGGGCCGCGGTGTCAGACCGGCTGGGCCGGACCATCACGCGGCCGGAGGAGGTCTGACCGCGGTGGCGAGGGTCGTGCGGGTGCGCCATGATGGTGCTCGGTGCTGCCGCAGCGGCGCGTGTCCTCTCTCGCTTGTCCACGTGCGTGACGACATCAGGTGTCATCGGCGTGGTCAGACGGCCCGATCGGGTGTGACGTCGTGGAGAGGTGGAGGGATATCGGTTGACTTCGGCAATCGACGGAGACGAAGACGTACGAGAGATCCGGTGGTCGGAGGTGGAGGACCGCTTCTTCGTCGGTAGTTTCCGGGGGAACTTCGTGGGGTACATCAACCACGATCCGGACGGTTCTTTCACCTGCTTCGACAGCACGTCGAGGCCGCGAGGTGAATTCACATCCCTGGAGAGCGCGATGGGCAGCCTCAACAATCTGTACCTCTCCGATTCGATCAAGGGGGAGCCCAATGACGGTGGACACTGAGGCGCACGCGTCACCTGAGATCGGCGAATTGAAGTACCTGGTGTACACGAGTACACCGGTGCGGAAGATGATGCCGGCAGATCTGGAGTCCATCCTGTTCACCTCCCGGGAGCGCAATCGGGCGGCCGGGATCACCGGCGTCCTCCTGTTCAGGAACAACTGCTTCATCCAGTTCCTCGAAGGTCCGCCGGCGGAGATCGACAGGTTGATGACGCAGATCGCCGCCGACGACAGGCACAGCCGTGTCCGGGTGCTGCTGACGGAATCCACGTCCGAACGCAGCTTCGCCGACTGGAAGATGGGTTTCGGCATCCCCACCGAGACCCGGTCCACCGGAGTCCACGGCGTGCGGGACAGCTTCAATGATCTGACCGGCGGAGGGGGTTATGACGTCGTGCGCCAGGCCGCCGAGGACTTCTCGATCTGGTTCAAGGTCAAGGAGCGTTCGATCTCGACCTCTACCTGAGTGGCGTGATCGGGGACGCCGTGCCTCACGCGCGGTAGGCCCGCGGGGTCACCCGCCCGCCAGCGCTTCGGAGAAGCGCTGCGTCCGTTCGTCGTGGCTGAGCCGCGAGCACCACGAGCAGAACCGACCGTCGGGGGCGGCGTACCAGTGGCAACAGGACTTGCGGTCGTAGAACAGACGTGATCCGGCGGCACCGTGGAGCACCCTGAAGTCGCCTCCCCGGTCCATCTCGGGCCGGGCGGACAGCAGGGTCTCGGCACGCTCGCGGACCTGGTCGGTCGTCAGTCCGGTGCCGGTTCGGTCCACGAGTGCGCGGAACCCTCCGGCGAAGCCGGCGGCGATGTTCCCGATGAGGTTTCCCATCCCTGGCCCCGTCTCGGCGCTTATCGCCCGGGCGAGCGGACGAAGGTGGCCGTCGACGGTGGCGGAGAGGACCTGCTCGGGGGTCGCGTCGTCCAGGGCCCGCGGCGAGTGAAGGATCAGCAGGTCGGGTGACCCGTCGGTGAACCGGACCGAGACCCCCGCCGCGTGGAGGTCGAGTGCCACGCCGTGGATCGCCCACGCGGCGACGGCGACCCCGCAGACACGGTGGCAGTAGCGCTGGAAGACCAACGACGCGGCGTGACGTCCCGTCACCATCCCACGGGATCGGGCGTGGAGTTCCACCATCCTGCGGGCCTCCCCGGATCCCGGGTCGCACAGCTGCGAGCCGTGGAAGAGATGCTCGCCCGCCGCTGTACTGCCGGCCGCTGTGTCGCCCCAGGCGGTGCTGGCGACTCGAAAGGGCGGACCGAGCGCGTCTACAGCTGTGAGGAGCGCGGTGATGTCGGTCATGTCTCGGACTTCCTTCTCTTCGTCGGCACCACGTACCTGGCGCCGTTGAGCTCGACCACATCGGCCACGGGGCCGTACAGGGTCTCGACGAATTCGGTGGTGATGAGGTCGGCCGGTCGCCCGTGCGAATGCACGCGCCCCTGATCGAGGACGAGCAGGCGGTCGCAGAACGCGGCCGCCAGGTTGAGGTCGTGGAGGACGATCAACACGCCCACGCCGTCGGTGTGGGCCAGGTCGCGCACGATTTCCATGATCTCCAGCTGGTAGCGCAGGTCGAGTGCGCTGACCGGCTCGTCGAGCAGGAGGTACGGCGTTCGCGCGGCAAGGGTGCGGCCGATCAGCACGCGCTGCTGCTGACCGCCACTGAGCTCGAAGGCGCGCCGGGACGCCATGCCCGCGAGCCCCAACCGCTCAGCGGTGTGGAGGACGATGTCGAGTGTCGCCTCGTCGCCGAGGCGTCGCCGGTCCAGGGCCAGACTCATCGACTCGGCCACGGTGAGCGCCCGGCCCACCCCGTCGTCGTGTTGTGGGACGTACCCCAGGATCTGCGCGCGGCGGCGCGGGCGAACCCGCGCCAGGTCGGTTCCGTCGGCCACGATGGTGCCGGACCGGGGCGAGATCACACCGCACACGGATTTGAGCAGGGTGGACTTGCCGCAGCCGTTGGGGCCCAGAACACCGACGATGTCCCCGGGGGCCACGTCCACGTCGATGCCGGTGATCACGGCCGAGCCGCGGCGGCGGTGTGCAGCCGTCAGGCCACGCACCCGGAGGCCCGTCGTGGATCTCGAGTCGTCGGTCACCGAGACCACCGGCCCTCGCGCAGGATCAGCCACAGGAAGACCGGCACCCCGATGAGGGAGACCACGATCCCCACCGGGACGATGATCGGGCTCAGGGTCAGGCGCCCCACCAGGTCCGCCGCCAGGATGATGCTCGCCCCGGTGATCGCGGTGAGGGGGAGGCGGTAGCGTTCGTCCGCGCCGACCAGCATGGATGCGATGTGCGGAGCCACGAGGCCGATGAACCCGATGACTCCGGTCACGCTGATCACGGTGGCCGCGACCAGGGTGATCGACAGCCCGGTCTCCAGGCGGAGCCTGGTGACTGACACGCCCAGAGCGCGCGCCACCTCATCTCCCGCCGCGAATCGCTGGTAGTTGCCTGTGTTGGCGCGGGCGTGCAGGCAGGCCAGGGCCACGACGACGGCGGCGATCGCGATCTGGGACCAGGTCGCCCGGCCGAGGTCCCCGAACGTCCAGTGGATGATCGACGAGAGCTGCTGTTCGTCCGCGACGTACTGCAGGCCCGCCGCCAGAGCCGAGAACAGGTAGCTCAGGGCGATGCCGGCCAGGATGATCGCGGTGGGACCCATTCGCGTGACCGTCGCGATGGAGAAGACCAGCAGTGAGCACAGGACCGCGCCGATGAACGCGGCGACCATCGTGCCCAGGGTGCGGGAGCCGACGATCGACAGGCCCGTGAGAATCGCGACCGAGGCGCCGAACGCCGCGGCGTTGGAGATCCCGGTGGTGAAGGGGCTGGCCATGGGGTTGCTGGTGATGATCTGCATGCCCGCACCGGCCACCGCGAGCCCGATGCCGGCCACGACGGCCATGGCGATCCGCGGCAGGCGGAGCTGCACCACCGCCACCCATTCGTTCCACGTCAGGGGGGTGGCCCACCGGTCGCCGCCGGGCAGGAGCGTGGCCAGCAACCTGACCGAGCTGATGTCGGTCACGCCGTTGACCACGCCCGCCCAGGCGAGCGCCACCATGATCGCCGCCGCGGCAGCCAGGATCATCCGTCGTGTGCGACGGGTCCTGAGGATGACCCGGCGATCCTCGCCGGAGGCTCGACCCACCACGGATCGTCAGTTCACCGTACGGCCGGGACGGTGTAGACGTGGCCTTCGGGCAGCTCCATGCCCTGGAGCCCCAGCCATTCGGAGAAGACCTCGTCGGGGTCGATGTCCTGCATCTGTTCCGGGTAGAGCCACGTGGCCAGGTAGACCGCGCCGACGATCTTGCCGAGTCCGCCCCCGGCGAATCCGGTGATCATGTGGACGTTGCCCTCGCGGACCGCCGTCAGCTCCGACCAGCCTGGACGCGCGACCATCTCCTGGCCGATCGAGGCGAACTCGCCGTCGGCCGGGGGAGTGTAGACGCCGGTGTTCTTGAGGGCCCCGCCCGAGGTGGTCTTGAGGATCAGATCGGGGTCGGTGCGCAGGATCTGCTCCGGGTCGACAGTGTCGCCCTCGAGGGTGGGGTCGCCGAACATGTTGACCCCGCCCGCGGCCACGATCATCTGGTGCCAGCCGTCGTTGGACGTCTCGGGGATCGCGGTGGTGTAGGGGTCTCCGTACTCCCAGTACACGGTCTTCTTCGGCTCGATCCCACCCACGCGGTCGGCGATGTCGGCCTTGGTCGACTCGAAGAACTCGGTGACCTTCTCTGCTCCTGCCTCGTTGCCGAAGGCGCTGCCGAGGATCTCGAGTTGCGAGGCGAAATCGCCGTTGTCCCAGCCGGTCACGGTGAGCACCTTGATCCCGACGGGTTCGAGGGCGGTGGCGTACTCGTCGACGTTGCCGTTGCGCGGCAGGATCAACACTTCGGGGTCGAGCTCGATGATCTTCTCGACGTTGAGTTCGCTCTGGCCTTTGCCGATCACGTTGTCCGGGTCGAACTGGCTCCAGTAGACGCGGTCCTGGGCGGTGTTGCCGTCCACGGCGATCACCTTGTCGATGTCGCCCATCGCCCGGATCAGCTCGCTGTTGTAGCGGTTCGCCACCACGGCTGACTCGATCGGGCCGTCGAACTCGACGGTCCGCCCGGCGTCGTCGACCACAGTGATGGTCTGGTCCTGCGGGTTCTCGGCGGGTTGTTCCGGCGCCGAACATGCGGTGCTGACCACCAGTCCGAGCATTGCCAGCAGGGCGACCACCTTGTCACGAGACACGCGCGGTCGACGTCTGTTCGTATTCATCTGTAGAGGCTCCTCGGCCGTCATGACAGGAGCGCCGTGTGCGCCCCTGCGTCGGCAGGTATCGGACTCGAGGACCAGATGACACGTGATGAACACGGGCGCTGGGGTCTCTCACCGTTGCGGGACAGTTCCGGATTCGCACCGGATTCCCTTTTGCATCGGCCCTGCCTGCTCTCCGAGCTATCCGGGAATGAAGGCGGGACCGAACCGACTGGGTCGGAGCCTACCTGAGCGTTTCCTCAGCTCGGCGCCCGCGCCCGCGCTGTAGGCCGAGGACCTCATGTGCCGGGGTGCCCCGTCCGGGTGGGCGGCGTACCGGCCACCCAGGCGACCGGCACGCCGGCGCGCACGACACGATGCGCCCCGCAGTGGCAGGACTCGTAGGTCACAGTGCCCTCGCTCGTGCGGTGGGCGGAGCGGTGAACCCACCGGTGATAGTGCGCCTCCGGGGCCGCGGGTGGCGTGGCCGGGGCGTGGTGGTCGGGGATCCTCGTGGAACGGGTTGCTGTGGTCATGCGCTGACTGTGGTGCAATGGGTCAGTGCAGTTCAACCATGGCAATATGGTCGGCCCGACGCTTGCGGCGGAGCTGGCCTCTCTCGCCGGGCGGTCGTGGGACTCCGGCGCGGCCGTCGCGGTGCTCCGCGCCCACAACGTTCGCAGGCCCGATCTCGACGAGGAAGGGTCACAACGCTTGAGGGAGTGGGCGTCTCGACTGAGAGTACCGTTCTCGGCCCCGGATGTGGACAGCACGTGCGCCGCGATCAACGAGTTGTTGGAGTCGGCGGCTTCGCGGCCGACCCTCAGTACTCACGACGGTCACAAGCCCCACCTGCACTTCGCGGCCGACGGCGACGACGTGGTGGAGCGCGTCAGGGCCATCACCGCCGGGGGTCTGGCGATCTTCGCGGTCGAGTCGGAGGGCGGCCGTCTGGGGGCCTGCCTCCGCACGGGGTGCCCCGAGGTGTTCGTCGACACCAGCCGGAACGGTGGGCGGCGCTACTGCAGTGCCCGCTGCGGCAACCACGACGCCGTCCAGCGGCACCGGGCTCACCCTGGCAGGGTGACGCCCCAGTCCACCAGGTAGATCTGCATCGGCAGGGCCAGGGCGGCGCACATTCCGGCGGCGACTACGTGGCGTGTGGAGACCGTCCGCCATCGGCGGACGGAGGTGATGACCCATGCGAGGGCGAGCGCGACTGTGGTCGTTGCCAATGCGGTCAGCGACCACAGTGCGGCCGCATGGGGCGTCGCGGCGGAGGATGAGCCCCATAGGAGCGGGCCGAGGGGGACCATGACCACGGCGACCAGGGTGGCCGTGGTGGAGGCGGCCCAGCTGACCGCAATGCCCGGTGCCAGCGATTGGCCTTGTGCGCGTCCGCGGATGCCCCGGACGAGCCGCCAGACCGCCCGGATCGCGATGGTGAGGACGACCAGTCCCCAGGCGGCCAACGCGGCCACGATGGTCCGTTGATCGTCCCATGTCGACGCGGGGGTGAGCGTCTGCTCGAGCATGCCGCGATCCCCACGTTCGAGCACCGTGATGCCGGAGTCGCTGATCCGCCCCGCCACGCAGCCCGCCTGGTCGCACCACCGCCCTTCTCCCTCGGGTGAGAGCCGCCGACCCTTCATGAGGAGGTCGTGCCCGTCGGCTGTCACTTGGACCTGCCCCAGCAGGCTGCGCAGCGCCTTCTCCGGTCCGTGGCCTGTGAAGAGGCGTTCCTGGAAGGTGCCTGTCGGGATCGCCGGCCGGCTCGACGGCAGCCATCCGGGGATGATCGCCGGCGCGGGCGCAGCGGGCGCCGGTTGCGCACGTCCGGCGTCGATCGTCCAGTCGACGACCGCGTCGGTCGCCTCCATCGCGGCGGTCTCGTGGGAGGTGACGGCGACGAACACACCTACGTCGGCCTCAGGAACGATCGCGAGCCAGGCCACCCCGTTGGCCCCGGGGTGTTCGAGCACCCTGACACCCCGGCGGTGGTCCTCGAAAAACACCTGGGTGTGACCGCCGCCGCCGCGATGCGGCCTGACGCTGGTCGTGCGAGCCTCCTCGACAACCCGCTCGGGGAGTGCACCGTCCCGGACAGTCAGCGCCGAGAGAAGGGCGGCGGAGTCCCGTGCCGACCACCGGAGTGAGGCCGAGGGGGTCTCCGGGACCCGGGGCCACGGCGTGGCCTCGAATCCGCCGTCGGTCGCCGCGACGATCACGGCATCGTCCGGATCCGTCGACTCCTCGAAGGTCGCGGAGTCGGCGCCGACCGGATCCAGCACTGCGCGGCGGGCCGCGTGGTCGAAGTCCGTTCCGGTAGCGTTCTCGATCGCCGCACCGAGCAGGGCGTAGCCGACGAGGGGCGAGTAGTGCATCCCGATCGCGGGGTGGCCCGGGACGGGCGGGTGGCGCTCGAGCCAGTCGGACAGGGGGCGATCGAGGTCGCCGTCGTCGACGGACGGGGGCATCAAGGTCGACTCGGCGAGGCCTCCGTGGTGCGTCAGGAGGTGCCGCCCCGTCAGGGGTGTCCGGTCAACGGTGGCCCGTTCGTCCCGCAATCGGACCCCGCTCGATCGCTCGATCGGTGCGTCGAGGTCCAGGGTGCCCTCCTCGTGCAGCGTGAGTGCGGTCAGGGAGGTGACGACTTTGGAGACCGAGGCGACGGGGAGACGCGAGTCCGGTCCGAGTGGACGTTCGCCATCGTCGTCCGCGTGGCCCCAGGCTCATAGGAGTTCGATCCGCGACCCGTCCACCACGGAGACCGCCATGCCGGCGGTCGACCCGCCCACGACCTCGTGCGCGATGTGCTCGATGCGGTCGTGTAGGGAGTCGCTCTCGGATCGGGCGTCGGCGGTCACCGGTGTCGACAGGAGGGTCAGGGCGGCAACCAGTGAGAGCTGGACCGAACGGCGCATACGTCCCACTTTCCAATACGGGTGTGTCGGTTTTTGTGAGACTACGGTGGTCGGGTCGGGGATATCAAGACCGGGGGCGTCCACCATCGGCGGTGGCCAGGCCGGGTTCTGACGCGGGGAGGGTGGATGGCACGAAGCGTGAAAGGGCGGCAGCGGCAACGCGACATCGTCGAGGCTGCGTTGCGGTTGATCGCTCGCGGGGGCCTCCAGGCCGCGTCGGTGCGTGGTGTCGCGACGGAGTCGGAGATGTCCGCCGGGGCTGTGAGGCACTTCTTTCCCACCCAGGAGGCACTGCTGGAACACGTGATGGCCGACGTCACCGCGAAGGCCGCGCGCCGGCTCGTGCCCCTGATTCGTGCCCTGGATGACGCCACCACCGCGGAGGGTGCCCGGGTCGCCGCGTGTGCGCTGCTGGAAGAGCTTCTCCCCTTGGACGAACCTCGCCGCGTCGAGTGGTTCCTGTGGTCGGCTGTCGCCGACTCCGCGTCCTTTCCGGTCGCGCTGGATCGGTGGCGCGAGGCCGGGTGGGCGGGAGCGCGCCACCAGTGCCGCAGGGTGATCGGTCACCTCCACGGAACTCCCGTCCCGCCGTTCGTGGCGGACCCGGATGACGGGCACCGCGTGGTCGCCTCGACCGCGACGATCCCCGAGCTGTCGGATCCCGCCCTCGAGGCACGGGTGACCGCACTGCATGCCGCGCTCGACGGGCTGGCCGCACAGTTGACGGCCACCCCGGCGCCCATCGACGCGGCGAGCGCCCGTCGTGCCCTCCGTGAGTTGGTCGGGGTCCTGTGACCTCGCGCTGACGGCATCGCTCCCGCCCGCCATTGCTCCCGTCCGCCGCCCATGAATCGGGGGTGTCGCCCTGCGTCCGGGTCGGGGATCATGAGTCGATTGAGACGCGAGACGAGCCCTGGCCGGCCCTGCCCCTGGAGTCGTGGATCGACACCAGGGACACACTCCACCTGTGGACCCAGATCGTCGGGAAGACGCGCATGGCCCTCGGGCCGGACATCAACCACTGGTGGGGTGTCCCGCTGTACGTGGACGCGCGGGGGCTCACCACTTCTCTCATGGTGGCCGAGCACCGTGGCCTGGAGATCCGCTTCGACTTCGTCAGCCACGAACTGTTGTTCCTCGTCACCGACGGCAGCACCCGCCGGATGGCGCTCGGACCGCGGAGCGTCGCCGACTTCTACGCCGAGTACACCGGCCACCTGGGTGATCTCGGGTTCGATGTGCCGATCGTCGGGACCCCAGTCGAACTCCCGGAGGTGATCCCGTTCGCCGAGGACGCCACGCACGGGTCGTACGACGCCGACGCCGTGGCCCGTTTCTGGAGGTCGCTGGTCAGCGCGCACGCAGTCCTCTCGAGGTTCCGCGGCGGGTTCCGTGGGAAGTCCTCGCCCGTCCACTTCTTCTGGGGTGCGTTCGACCTGGCCGTCACCCGGTTCTCCGGACGCACCGCCCCCGAACACCCCGGCGGCGTCCCGAATTGTCCGGACCGGGTCATGTACGAGGCCTACAGCGACGAGGTGTCGAGCGCGGGGTACTGGCCGGGCGGCGCGGAGGAGGGGATCTTCTACGCGTACGCCTATCCCCACCCCGAGGGATACGACACCCATCCGGCGGTCGAGGGCCCCGCGTACTGGCACTCGGAGCTGGGCGAGTACGTCCTGCCGTACCACCTCGTGCGGCAGGCGCCGGATCCCGACGCCATGCTCCTGCGATTCCTCGAGCAGACGCATCGCGCGGCGGAGGAGACGGCGGGCTGGGACCGGATCCGGCCTTCCCGGTAGGCCGTCGTCGAAGGCGCGCCCGCGGCCGAGCCGGGGCCCATCGGCCCGGCGCGATGATCATCGCGTGTTGACGCCCCACGCCGCCCGTCCTACGCTGACTGAACAGTCAGTCAGCAACGAGAGGCGGCCCACATGCCCGAGGATGACCCGTCCCGCAGCGGAGCCGATCGAAGCGGCGCTCATCGAAGCGGAGTCGACCGCATCCTGGACGCGGCGATCTCCAAGTTCGGCGCGCACGGCGTCAAGGGAACGAGCCTCAAGGCCATCGCCGCCGAGGCGGGGGTGTCGCAGGCGCTGATCCTCCACCACTTCGGGAGCAAGGACCGACTGCACCGGGCCTGCGACGAGCACGTGGTGCGGCTGGTGCGGCAGGGCAAGGAATCCGCGATGGGGCAAGGTCCGCAGCTGGACCCGCTCCAGTCGCTGCGGCAGATCGAGGACAGTCGCCCGCTGCTGCGCTACCTGGCCCGCACCCTCTCGGAGGGCGGCGATCACCTCGCGCAGCTCATCGACGAGATGGTCGACGACGCCGAGGCGTACACCGCCGCCGCCGTCGAGGCGGGCCTCATCACGCCCAGCGCCCATCCGCGCGAGCGAGTCGTCGTGCTGACGCTCTGGTCACTGGGCGCTCTGGTCCTGCACGAACACATGAACCGGCTGCTCGGCGTGGACTTCCTCGACACCAGCGCCCCGCCGGAGAGTCTCGCGCCCTACATGCTCCCGGTCGTGGAGATGTTCAGCCAGGGCCTGCTCGAACCGGGCGCGGCCGACGGGTTCGCGGACGCCTTCGACACCCCTGACAGGCCTGACGCCCCGGACAACCCCCGGAAGGAACGGTGAACATGATGGACGCCCACGTGATCTCGGCGAGAGGACTGGTCAAGACGTTCGGCACCACGCGTGCCCTCGACGGGCTGGACCTCGAGGTGGCCCGGGGCGAGGTACACGGCTTCCTCGGCCCCAACGGCGCCGGCAAATCCACCACCATGCGCGTCCTGCTGGGCCTGCTCCGCGCGGACGCCGGCACCGTCCGCCTGCTCGACGGAGACCCGTGGGCCGACGCCGTCGAGCTCCACCGCCGGCTCGCGTACGTGCCCGGGGACGTGGAACTGTGGCCCACGCTCACCGGCGGAGAGGCGATCGACCTGCTCGCCCGGCTGCGTGGCCCGCTCGACAGGCGCCGTCGCGACGCGCTGTGTGAGCGTTTCGACCTGGACCCCACCAAGAAGGCCCGCACCTACTCCAAGGGCAACCGGCAGAAGGTGGCGCTGATCTCCGCGCTGATCTCCGAGGTGGACCTGCTCCTGCTCGACGAACCCACCGCGGGCCTGGACCCCCTCATGGAGGTCGTGTTCCAGGAGGCGATCGGTGAGGTCAAGGCCGCCGGCCGCACGGTCCTGCTCTCCAGTCACATCCTCGCGCAGGTCGAGGCGCTAGCGGACCGCATCTCCATCGTGCGGCAGGGTCGCACCGTCGAGACCGGGAGCCTGGAGGAGCTGCGCCACATGACCCGCACCACGATGGTCGCCCGTACGGACCGACCGGCGGGCGATCTGCGGCGGGTCGAGGGTGTCCACGATGTGGAGATCGACGACGACGAGGTCCGCTTCCAGGTCGACGGGGACAGAGTCGACGAGGCCGTCCGTGCACTCGCACCACTGGGCGTCCGCTCGCTGGTCGCCCACCCGCCGACCCTCGAGCAGCTGCTCATGCGCCACTACGGCGACGCTGCTGACGCCGGGACAGTGCGATGACCGGCAGCGCGATGACCGGCAGCGCGATGACCGGTAGCGCGATGACCACCGCGACCGCTCCCGCCCGCGAGCGCCCGCATGCCGCGGGTGGCGGTTCCCCGCTGGCAGGAACCGGCACGCTCGCCCGGTTCTTCCTGCGCCGGGACCGGATCAAGCTCCCGGCCTGGGTCGGCGGCCTGGGGCTGTTCGTGGTGTACATCGGCGCGGCCCTCCCGCAGCTGGCGCCCACGGACGACGACCTGGCCGCGGTGGTGCCCCTGTTCACCCAGCCGGTGGGCCGAATGTTCACCGGCCCGGCCTTCGGCATGGACGCCCCCACCTTCGAGCGGTTCTTCGCCGCCGGCTACGCCCCGTACCTGTTCCTCCTGGCCGCGCTCATGAACATCATGCTGGTCACCCGGCACACCCGCGTCGAGGAGCAGACCGGCCGCGCCGAGCTGGTCCGCGCCAACGTCACCGGCCGACACTCCGCCCTGACCGCCACCCTGATCGTCGCCGCGATCACCAACGCCCTCGCATTCGCCGTGGTCGCGGGCCTGTCGATCGCTATGGGATACGCCCCGCTCGGCTCGGTCCTCATCGGGCTGGGCACCGCGCTCACGGGGATGGCGTTCGCCGGAATAGCGGCGGTGACCGCGCAGCTCAGCGCGTACTCGCGGGCGGCGGCGGGGATGGCCGGGCTGGTGCTCGGGGTCTCCTTCCTCCTCCGAGCCCTCGGTGACATGGCGGCCGTCGGAGGCTCTGCACTGTCCTGGGCCTCGCCCCTGGGGTGGCCCGCCCAGACGGCTCCCTACGTGTACGACCGCTGGTGGCCGCTGCTGCCCCTCGTCGTCGTCGCCGTGGTCGGTTCGGCCGCCGCCTATGTCCTGCAGTCACGACGCGACTTCGGGGCGAGTCTCCTCGCCCCCCGCCCCGGGCCCGCCCACGCCGGCCGGTCGCTCGGGCGGCCGGTGGGCCTGGCCGCCCGGCTCCAGCGCGGTGCTCTTCTCGGGTGGGGCGCGGCCATCGTGGTCCTGGGAACAGTCAACGGCGCGTTCACCGACGCCATGCTCAGTGCGAGCGGGGACATGCCGCAGGCGATGCAGGACATGTTCGGCGCCCGGGGCCTGGTCGACGGGTACGTGTCCTTCCTCGGGACGTTCATCGCCGTCCTCGCCGCTGCGTACGTGGTGTACGCGATGCAGTCCCTTCGCGACGAGGAGGGCAGGGGCCGTGCGGACCTGATCCTCGCCACGCCCGTCAGCCGGGCCTCGTGGGTGGGCGCCCACCTCGCCGTGGTGGCCTGCGGCGCAGTGCTCATCCTGGCGGTCACCGGGGTCTGTACTGCGCTCGCCGCCGCCGTGGTCACCGGTGACGCCTTGCTCGTCGGCGGGGTGATCGGCTCGCACCTCGGCGCCAGCCCGGCGGTCCTGCTGGTGCTGGGGGTCTGCGCGGTGCTCTACGGTTGGGCGCCCCGGTGGACGGCGCCCGTCGGCTGGGCGGTGGTCGCGCTGATGTTCCTGGTGGCCAACTTCGCCGACCTGCTGGACTTTCCCGGGTGGCTCCGGTCGCTCTCGCCGCTGCACCATCTCGCCGCGGTCCCGGTGGAGGAGTTCGCCCCGGCGCCGTTCCTGCTGGTCCTCGTGATGGCCGGCGCGCTCGGGGTCGCGGGACTGGTGGGGTTCAGGCGTCGGCAGGTCTCGGGCTGAGGGCAGGGCGCAGGGCGGCAGGAGTGTCTGTGACGAGCACTGACTTCCCCGTTCGTGCTCGACAGAAACCACCGCAACGACGCCATCCGGCACTCCAACTATAGTTGTGATACTCTAACTTTAGTTGGAGAGGGGTGTGGATCGTGCAGCTGAACAAGCCGTTTGCCACCGTGACGCCGACACTGGACGGCGACGTGCTGGCGGTCCTGGCTAGCGCGGACGCCACGTTCACGGTCAGCCAGATCCAGCGGATCCTCTCCACCGCGTCAGGGGAGGGAATCCGCAAAGTGCTCAACCGCCTCACTGCTCAGGGTGTGGTGCTGCACGAAGGAGTGGGCCGGACCCACACCTACCGCCTCAACACCGAGCACCTCGCGACCGAACCGATCGTGAAGCTGTCGCGGCTGAACTCCACCTTCCTGGACCGCCTCGAGCACCACCTGCGCGAGTGGGGAACAGCATTGCGGTACGGCGCGGTGTTCGGGTCGGCGGCGACGGGACGCATGGGTTTGGACAGCGACATCGACGTGTTGCTGGTGCGCGCGACCGACAGCGAGAACGACGTGTGGGAGCAGCGGGTGACTGAACTCGCCCGGCTAATTACCGCGTGGACCGGCAACGAAGGCCGGATCGTCGAGTTCGCCGAAGACGAGTTCCGCGCCGCAGCCGACGCAGCCGAACCCCTCCTCGATGACGTGTCACGGGAGGGCCTGACCGTCGCGGGGACACGGGCCTGGTTCATCTCGCAGGTGCGATCGGCAAGGAGGTCGTGATGGCGGGGCAACGGAACTGCGATGCGGTGGTCACCGCAGGGCGCATGTCCAAGGCATCCGAGTTTCTCGACGCTGCGGATCATCTCGGGGAGGAGATGCCCAACGCCGCCGGGGACCTGTACGTCGACGCGGGCATTGCCGCCTCGGATGTCATGTGCTGTGTGCGTCTGGGCTTGCATTCCAACACCGGCAACCACAGTGAGGCCGTCGCCTTACTCAAGCGGGCGGACAGCGGATCCGAGAGACACCTGAACACTCTGCTCAACTTGAAGAACAAGGTCGCCTACACGCATCAGGATCTGACCGTCGCGGAGTTGAAGAAGATGAGCCGCGCCGCGGAGCACCTGGTCGAGGCCGCCAGGCACGCAGTGGCCGCCCGCGGGTAATTCCCAGTTCGCCGCTGGGCTAGTTCCCAGTTTGCCGCTGGGCGGTGGTCTCGCTGATGCTCTTCATGGCCGGCTCCGCCGGTCCTGCTGTTCATCTCGCAGGTGCGCTCTGCCGTCGACGACCAGAGGTAGGTGCCTCTGATCAGGCATTGATACCCTCTGCCAGGTGACCAGCACTCGTGGACGGCCGCGCCGCACCCCCGGGTCGCCGACCGGACTCGGCAGCGAGCAGGACATCCTGCACGCTGCGGGGGAACTGTTCGTCACCAAGGGCTTCGGCCGGACCAGCACCCGGGCCATCGCCGAGGGCGCAGGACTGCAGCAAGCCAGCGTCTACCACTGGTTCGGGTCCAAGGACGAGATACTGCTCCGGCTGGTGCTCGGCACGGTGATCCCGTCCCACCGGATCGCCGACCGGCTGCTCGTCAGCGATGCCCCGGGACACGTGCTGCTGTGGGCCCTGGCATACGCCGATGCGGGACTGCTGCACGAGGATCCGCAGAACCTGGGTGTGCTGTACTTCGAACCGGCTCTCGACGGCGACCAGTTCAGCGAGTTCCACGACGTCCGCGACTCACTGCACGAGGCCTACCGGGTGCTGCTCGAACGCACGACGGGGGAGCCCGCGACCGACGTCGACGTGGCGATGCTCGTCGGACTGGTGGAGAACGTCATCACCTACCGGCGACGGACGCGGTCGCCGATACCGGCCGACACGCCGGCACGGGTCGCCGATGCCGCGCTGACTCTGGCGCGGGTCCCGGACCTCCTCACCGACGAGACCCGGGCCCGGGGGACCGAGATTCTCGCTGCTCTCGATTCCCCGGGCCCGGGATCTGCCGGCTGACGACGGCCGCTAGGCCTTGGCGGGCACCTCGACGCCCCGCTCCGGTGCCGGTTCGTCGACGGCCGGTGCCGACGCTGACGTCCGGGTGTCGGACCGTGTGTCGGTGGCGGCTACCGCCATGTAGACCACGAAGGACACGGCCGCGGCGAGGAACGTAGTCCAGCCGTCGACGCTGGTGGTGATCACCTCGTTCGGGAAGTACAGCAGGGTGTTGTCCACCCCGTAGATCGTCGGGGTGAAGACGAAGAACCCGAGCCGGACACCCAGTCCCAGCGCCGCCGAGATCACCAGTGCCCTCGTGCTGACCAGGCGGGTCCACAGGGACAGCAGGAACGGCACCACGATGGTCGCGCACAGCAGGTCGAAGGTCAGGGTGAGGAGGATTCCGGTGTGGTTGACCCGCAGTGCGACGACGACGCCGATCGCAGCGACGGGGACCATCGCCCACCGCGAGGCCTGGAGCGGGGTCAGTCGCAGCTTGCGCGTGTCGAGCACGGTGCCGACCACGATGGACGAGGTCGCGAGCAGGATTCCACTGACCGTGGTGAGCGAGGCCGCCAACAGGGCCGCGATGACCAACATCGCGATCGGGGTCGGTACCAGCTCGGTGAGGAGCTGGAACAGGATCGGCGACTCGGAGGCGTTGTCCTCGAGCAGGCCCGCCCCGGCCACGGCGACCGCGGCCAAGGGGACACAGAGGACCACGGTTCCGGCGGCCGCGATCAGGCTCGCACGCCTGGCGCCCCGGGCGGTGCGCGCGGAGGACACCCGCTGGATGAGGTCGATGGCCACCAGGTTGCCGAAGCCCAGGGCGAAGAGCGTCGCCCAGTTGATCACCGCACCTTCGGCGGAGACGGTTAGCTGGCCCAGACCCGAGATGCCGAGCCCCTCGGGAGCGGTGTACCCGGGGCCGAGGAACATCCACAGCGTCAGCCCGACGAACCCGACCCCCATCACCACCATGAGGAACAGGCCCGTGTACACGGACGCGAACATCCCACCGACCATCGTGTAGGCGAGGATCGCCACGGTGACGAACACGATCGCGACCCAGTAGGGCACTCCGATGAAGTGATCCATCATGTGTCCCAGGGCGACAAGGTTGCCCGCCATGAGGATGCCGAAGCTCGTGACGGTCAGGACCGCCGTCAGGATCTCACCGGTGCGTCCGAAGGTCTGTCGGAAGTACTCGGGAAGGGAGTACAGCTCGCGCTCGCGGACCTTCTCGGCCACGAAGAGCCCCATCAGTAGGAACGAGGCGGCGAGTCCCAGCGGCAACGCGGCGCCGGCCCAGAATCCGAAGCCGCCCGCGAGGTCGGCCGCGCCGACGGTCGCGTTGGAATCGACCACCTGGGACATCAGGAGAACTGCGACGAGTGGCACGGTTAGTGTGCGCCCCGCGACCGCGAAGTTGCGGTTCTCCCCCCGCACCCTCGTGGAGGAAAGAAGACCGAGGACGACGAGCAGGGCGACGGTGCCGCCAATGGCGAGACTGATCATCGGGACTCACCCACCAGAGCGTGCTCGCGACCGAGCGAGTACAGGGGACGCGCGCCCTCCGGGAGGGCGACCTCACCGTCCGCGATCCGCCTCCTCAGGTAGGCGAAGCTCTGCGCGGTCTGGGCGAACAGGTGCTCGCCTGAGTGCATCGGCTCGTAGGCGGAGTCGTGGGACCCGGGGAACGTCAGGGGAGCGACCACCGTGTCGTAGTCGACCGTGAAGAACAACGGGTACGAATACCGTTCTTGCGAGACCTTCCGGACCCGGTGGGAGGTGGCGACGAAGGCTCCGTTGGTCCAGACCTCGAGCAGGTCTCCGATATTGACGACGATCGCGTCCTCGCGGTACGGCACCTCGATCCACTCTCCCCGGCCGTTCATTACCTCCAACCCGGGAGCGGTGGGCTTGAGCAGGGTCAACGCCTCGTAGTCGGTGTGCGCTCCGATTCCGGGCCGGTCCTCGGCGTCGGGGTTGTACGGGTAGTGGATCAGCCGCAACTGCGAGGGCGGCTGGGTCACCGACCCGAGGAATGTGTCGGGATCCAGGTCGAGGTACCGGGCGAACGCCGCGAGGAGCCGCGACCCGAGGGCGAACACCTCGTCGTAGTAGGTCATCACCGCCTCCCGGAACCCCGGCACGTCGGGCCACTGGTTCGGCCCGAGCAGCGGGTTGCCGGCCACGTACTCCGGATGGTCCGCCGGCAGATCGATGGACAGGTCGAAGGCCTCCTTGAGGTCGGGGGTGGCGCCGGCGAAGACCTCCTCCCCGACCGGGACGTAACCGCGGTGGTTGGTGGAGTCGCCGATGTACACCTGTTGCTTGACGGCCTCGGGCTGGGCGAAGAACCGTTGCGAGGCCTCGTGCATGGCGCTGAAGGTCTCGTCGGCTACGCCGTGGTTGACGATGAGGAGGAACCCGACGCCCCGGGCGGCCTCGCCGAGTCGGTCGACACACTCGGCTGAGGGCCCGTCAGGATCGGCGAGCGAGGACACATCGATGACAGGGATCGACTCGAAGTCGATCGTGGGACGGTGGGGGTCAGGCATTGTCGGCTCCTGGGTGGGTTGGTCGGGCTGGGTGGATCGGGTCGAAGAACGTGGGGGCACTGGAGAGCTCGCCGGCCTGCCAGGAGAGTGCGAAGCAGCCGTCGGATCGAGGGGAGAGGGAGAATAGGGGAGGCTCGGGCGCCGACCACGACGAGTACCGCGCGAGCCAGCCCCGGTCGGTCCGTGACCCGATGTGCACCGATGCCGGCCGACTGCCTGAGGCGTCGGCGCCCAGTGCGAGACCGAAGCGGTCACCGACGCAGACGAGCAGGGCCTCGGTTCCGTGCTCGTCGACCCCTCGGGCCTCCCACACGGGGCCGGACTCGTCTGAGCAGCGCTGCCAGAGCTCGACGTAGTCGAGTTGTCGGCCCACCTCCAGCAGGCCCCACCCCGGCACGTCGAAGAGTTGACCGATGTCGGCGGAGCCGAAGGCCTCTCCGGCGGCGATGGCGTGGACCCATTCGAATTCGCCGGTGGCCGCGTCCGTGCACTCGAGTCGTCCGGCGAAACCCATGCGGAAGTGCGTCGAGCCTGCGGCGTCGGTGGAGAGCCGAGCGTCGCAGAAGTACTGGTCACCCTGGATCCAAACGACGTCCGAGCACTGGTCGGGGACGGAGTCGCGGGAGTGGAACAGGTGGCGCCGGTAGGCCGCGGGGGCCGGGCGCGGGGCGGGTTCCATGTGACTCCTTCAAATCGATCACTTGATCGGAAGTAGTCAAACGGTGGTGCGTTGCCGCACTGTTACGTGGACGTCAAAGGATGAGAAACTAGGTGATCCCCATCGGGTCCGTGCCGGTCGTCCCGGCGTCGGCGGCGCACCTCCTCGCGCACCCGAGTGGCTCGTAGAGTGGCGACATGAATCTGCTCCTGCTGTCCCTCGGCGTGGGCGCCGTCCCCGCGTTACTCGCCGAGCACGTCAACCGGCCCGCACCCGCGGTGCGCATCGGGTATCTGAACGACGCCGCGAGCCCGTACGCGGGGGCCGGGTTCGTCGCCGCGGAACGCGCGCAGCTGGCGGACCTGGGTTACGTCCTGACCGACATCACCGCCGCCGACATCGACGACACGAGCGGGTCCGCCGCCGCTCTCGACGGACTCGACGCCGTGTACGTGGCCGGCGGCAACACCTTCGTGCTCCTGGCGGCGCTGCGCCGACACGGTGCGGATGCGGTCCTGACCGGGCGGGTGCGGGCGGGATTGCCGTACATCGGCTCGAGCGCCGGATCGGTCGTCACCGGACCCGGTATCGATCCGGTCAGCCTCATGGACGACCCCTCCGCCGCTCCCGACCTCGCCGACCGCAGCGGGCTCGGGCTGGTCGATACCGTGGTGATCCCCCACGCGGACGGCGCGCTCCCGCCCTACCCGCCCGAGCTCATCGCACGGCTCGTGGAGACCTATGGGAGCACCTACCCGCTGACCCTGGTGAACGACGACCAGGCGCTGCTCGTGGAGGACGGGTCGGCGCGGTTGATCAGTTCACCTTGACCCGACACCCAGCCGATCCGAGTTCCACCACCCCACGAAGTCTCATCCGTTACAGAGGACAACCATGCGCATCCCGTTCCTCGGCCGCATCCGCGACCGCCGTCAGTACCATCCGGATCTCCAGCTCGCGTCACTGGTGTTGCCCTCGCGAGTGGTGGGACCGCGGACCCTGCCGGCGGTGCAGAAGCTGGCGACACTGCTGCCGGGCCTACGGGGAACCGAGACCCATGAGCTCGAGTCGGGTGCGAGCGTGCGCGTCTTCCGCCCCGCTGGTGATCCCTCGTCACCCTCGGCAGGCCTGCTGTGGATCCACGGCGGTGGATACCTCGTCGGGTCTGCGGCGCAGGATGACGTGCTCTGCCGGGCTCTCGCGCGGAGAACCGGTGCGACCGTCGTGTCGGTCGACTATCGATTGGCGCCGCAACACCCCTTCCCGGCGGCGCTCGACGACTGTCACGCGGCACTCGGATGGCTGACCGCTCAACCCGGCATCGACACCCGCCGGATCGCCGTAGGCGGCGCGAGCGCCGGTGGCGGACTCGCGGCCGCGCTGGCGATCCGGGCGCGGGATGACGGCCCCGTCGACCCGGTACTGCAACTGCTCGCGTACCCGATGTTGGACGACCGGACCGACACCCGCGACCCGCGACACCGACTATGGGACGCACGATCCAATCGGTTCGGTTGGGCGAGCTATCTGGGCGGGGTCGACCCGTCCACGGCCAGCCCGGCCCGCCACCCTGATCTGACCGGTGTCGCGCCGGCGTGGATCGGCGTCGGTACGGTGGATCTGTTCTTCGACGAGGACAAGGCCTACGCAGATCGACTCGAGCGTGCCGGGGTGAACTGCGAATTCGTCCCCGTTCCGGGCGCGTTCCACGGTTTCGACCTGGTCGTCACCCGCGCCGGGGTCAGTAGGGACTTCTTCCGGGCGCAGTGCGATGCGCTACGGGAGGCCTTCGACGGTTCCTGACCCGGATCTACACCCAGTCCACCGCTAGCGGTGACCTGCGCCCCCACCCCACGGTCTGCAGCAACGGTTCGTCCAGCTCAAGGGCGGGGTGGCCCAGACAGAGATATGCCAGGGGATGGGCCCCTTCGGGCAGCGGCACGCTGTCCGAGAGGTGGTCCGGGTCGACGAGGCTCACCCAGCCCATGCCCAGGCCCTCGGCGGTCACGGCCAGCCACAGCAGCGTGATGGCGGCCACCACGCTGTACTCGGTCGCCGCCGGGACGCTCGTGGTGCCCAGGACCGGCCCGGCGGGCGGCAGGTGGCTGACGACCAGCCCGACCGGTGCCTGGAGGATGCCCTCGAGACGCAGGGAGTCGTAGAGCTCCCGTCGCCGTCCGTCGAAGCGCTCGGACTCGGCGCGGCGTACGGTGCGGAATCCCTCGTGGACGGCCTCGCGCACGGCGCGGTCCTCGATCACGGTCACGTGCCAGGGTTGGCTCAGCCCGACGCTCGGGGCCACGGCGAAGACCTCGAGGAGCCGCTCGACGGTCTCGCGCGGCACCGGGGTGGGATGGAAGTGGCGGTGGTCGCGGCGGGTGGCGAGGATCTGCCACAGCGCATCACGGACGGGATCGGCGCTCACGACCGCACGAACCGCGGGCTCCACACCCGCCCCGACTCGGTGACGCGGGTCCCGGACGCGCCCACGATGAGAAGGCACTTCATGTCCACCGCGTCGCAGTCGAGCTCGGCGAGAGTGGTGACGGTCAGCGATTCCTCGTCCCGGCCCACGTCCCGGCCCACCACCACCGGAGTGTCCGGGGCGCGATGCCGGAGCAGGACGTCGCGGGCGTCGGCGACCTGGCGGGTGCGCGAGCGCGAGGCGGGGTTGTAGACCGCCAGGACCAGGTCCGCGGCGGCGATCGCGTCGAGGCGTCGGGCGATGACGTCCCAGGGCTTGAGCCGGTCGGACAGGCTCATCACCGCGAAGTCCGCGCCGATGGGGGCCCCGGCCCGCGCGGCGACCGCCTGGACGGCGGACACCCCGGGCGCGACCCGCACGTCGATCCGGGCGTACAGCGGGTCCTCGGCGGCTTCGAAGACCGCGGCCGCCATGCCGAAGACGCCCGCGTCGCCCCCGGAGACCACCGCCACGCGTTCGCCGGAGCGCGCGAGGTCCAGCGCGAGCCTGGCCCGGTCCACCTCGACGGTGTTGCCCGAGCAGTGGCGGGTGAGCCCGGCCCGCTGGGGTACACGGTCGACGTAGGGCGCGTACCCCACCACGTGGTCGACCTTGGCCAGGACCCGCTGGGCCTCGGCGGTGAGCCACTGGTCCGGACCCGGTCCCAGTCCGACCACGTGCAGCTGGCCCTCCGGGGCGGGGTCGCGCACGGAACTCTCACCCAGTGGCGAGGGGCGCCGCCCGAACGGGTCCACCTGCTGGGAGTCGCCCGGGACCACGATGAGCGAGAAGTACGGCACGCTCTCCGGGTCGACGTCGCGGACGGGGTGGTGCACCTCGGCGTCCGTCGAGGCGCGTTCGACGTACACCGCGCCCTCGAGTCGCCCGGCGGCCTCCAGGGCCCGGCGCACCGCCGGGAAGTTCCGACCGAGCTTCATGATGATCGCCCCGTCGGTGTCGGCGAGGCGGCGGGCGAGCTCGGGCTCCGGGAGGGTCCCGGGCAGGACGGTGAGCACGTCAGTCTGACGTACGAGGGGGGTGGCCGCGGCGGCGGTCGCGGCGGCGAACGCCGGGATACCGGGCACGATCTCGGTCACGAACCGGCCCGCGAGCTTGTCGTGCATGTACATGAACGAGCCGTAGAACAGCGGGTCGCCCTCCGCGAGCAGGACCACGACCCGTCCGGCCGCGAGGTGCTCCGCCAGACGGTGCGCGGCCCGGTCGTAGAAGTCCGCGATCGCCCCCGCGTACCCGCCGGGGTGGTCGGTCAGACCCGTGGTCACCGGGTATTCCAGCACCTCCTCCACCGCACCGGCGGGGATCAGGCCAGCCGCGATCCGCCGTGCGTTGGAGTCCTTGCCGCGGCCGGCGTGGTAGGCCACCACGTCTGCGGCGCCGATCAACCGGGCGGCCTTGAGGGTCATCAACTCGGGGTCGCCGGGGCCCACGCCGATTCCATACAGGCGCCCCGCCGGCCCGGCGCTCACTCGGCCTCCTGGGCGAGGGCGTTGACCGCGGAGACCGTCATCGCGGACCCGCCGCGTCGACCGTGGACGGTGACGAACGGGATCTCGATCCCGTGGTCCTCCGCGAAGCCGGAGAGCGCGGCCTTGGACTCCGCGGCGCCGATGAACCCCACCGGACACCCGATGATTGCGGCGGGCCGGGGCGCGCCGTCCAGCAGCAGCTCCAGCAGATGGAACAGGGCGGTGGGGGCGTTGCCGATCGCCACCACGGCGCCGTCGAGTCGCCCGCCCCACAGGGAGAGGGCGGCGGCGGAGCGGGTGGTACCCATCTGTCGGGCCAGCTCGGGCACGCGGGGATCGGACAGCAGGCACACCACGTCGTTGTTCCGGGGGAGCCGTGACCGGGTGATCCCGGAGGCGACCATGTGGGCGTCGCAAAGGATCGGCGCTCCGGCCTCGAGCGCCGATCGCGCGGCCCCCACCAGTCCCGGATGGACCCGCAGGTCGTCGACGAGGTCGATCTGCCCGGTCCCGTGGACCATCCGGACGGCGAGTCGCTCGGCATCCTGCGGCACGCGCGACAGGTCGGTCTCGCGACGGATCGTGGCGAACGAGTCGATGTAGATCGCGGGTCCGTCGTCGACGTAGTCGTAGCGGCGTGGCGGCCTGGGGACAGCAGGCATGGGTCCTCCTCGGGGTTCTCGCCCCGGTCAGAAGTCTTCAGGCGGCGCACCTTGAGGGCGCGTCGATCCCGCGGCCAGTATCTGGCTTGGCGGCCCGGCGACCGGGCCTCACAGTGGCGGAACCGCCCCGGACTCGCACCGGGTTCCTCGCCGTGGGACAGCGGCGAGTCTACGTGCGCACGGTGAGGACGCCGCGCCACGGGGTGACGATGAGCTCGGTGACGTCCTCGCCGGTGAGGCGATCGACCAGGGCGCGAGTGAGGACGCCCCCCGGGGCCCCGATGTGCTCGATCCGTCCCGGGGCGCCGGGGACCGGGCCGTACGGCATCGCCGGGGCGGGGGCGGGAAGCCGCTCGTCGCCCGGGCGGGCGGCGGCGAGCGGCTCCGGGAGCTCACGCACGTGCCACGGCGCGTCGGGGCCGGTTCCGCGGGCGGCGGCGAAGTCGCGGGCGAGGTCGACCAGGCGGTCGGCCGCCTCCTCGACGGGCACGACCGCCGCCCAGTCCTCGCCCGCCCGGAGTTGCACGGTGGCGGCGTCGAGGGCCGCCAACCCCAGGTCCGCGGGCCGGTTCACGAGGTCACCGCGGCCGTCGTCGAGGACAAAGAGGAAGCGGCCCGAGAGCCCCGCCAGACCGGGATCCGCCCGGAGACCGGCGTCGAGCCGGTCGGTCACCGGGCGCAGATCGGCCCTGCCCCCGACCAGGCCGGTGAGCGGGGAGACGAGCACATTGCGGACGAGCTCGTGCGCCGGTGCGGGCAGCAGGCCGGTCGCGGCGATGGCCGCCACGACCTCGTCGTCGAGGCGGCCGTCCTCATTCATCGGCAAGGCCCGCAGCTGCAGGTTCGCGCGGGTCGTCACGTGGACCTCGCCGTCGCCGTATCCGGCGGCGACCCGGTGCAGAGCGACGAGTGACCCCGGCGACACCCGGCCGCCCGGGACGCGCAGCCGGACCAGGGCCCCGTCCTCGGCGGGCCACGGGCGATGCACGCCGGGGCACAAGTCGGTGCGGGTGCGGGTGCGGCGGGTCGGTCCGGATTCGCTCACGGGCCACAGTGTGGCACCCGGGGGTCAGCCGCGTGGAGCGGGGAGCCGACGGCCGGGCACCCGTACGGGGATCGGGCCGGATAGGCTCGCCGGTGCCGTGGTGCTCGGGAAGCCGGAGGAAAAGCCGGCGCGGCCCTCGCCACTGTAGTCGCGGAGTCGAGCGACCCTCGTCCGTCCCACTCGGGGCGGAGACCACTGGGCCACGGCCCGGGAAGGTCGGTCGCACGGCGTCGATGCGAAAGCCAGGAGACCGGCCACGGCGTCATGTTCCACGAGGGTTTGGAGAAGAACATGCGCCATGACCGGCGTTCGGCGTCCCCTGAGGACGCCACGGCACCACCCACTGAGTCCAGAGCATCATCCACTGAGTCGGCACCACCACAGGCACCCCGCATCGCCCTGCTGTCCACCTCCGACACGGACCTGCTCTCCGCTCGCGCCTCCCGGGCCGACTGGACGCTGGGCAACCCGTCCCGGATCGACGTGGAGACGGACCTGCCCGGTCTGATCTCCGGCGCCGACCTCATCGTGGTCCGGATCCTCGGGTCCCGCCGATCGTGGGAACCCGGTTTCGACGCCGTGATGGCCAGCGGCCGACCCGTCGTCGTCCTGGGCGGCGAGCAGGCCCCGGACGCCGACCTGATGGAGCTGTCCACTGTCCCGATCGGTATCGCGGCCGAGGCGCACCGTTACCTCGCCGAGGGGGGTGAGCGGAACCTCGCCCAGCTCCACGCCTTCCTCTCGGACACCGTGCTGCTCACCGGCACCGGGTTCGAACCCCCGGAGGCCGTCCCGGTGTGGGGGATGCCGCCGCGGCCGGGCCCCGCCGCCCCCGCGAGCGGAACCGACCAGTCGCGGAGCATCCCCCGCGTGGGAGTGCTCTACTACCGCGCCCACGAGGTGAGCGGGAACTCGGGATTCGCGCACGCTCTCGCCGACGCGATCGACGCCACCGGGCAGGCCGTGGGCGTGCCCGTGTTCGCCGGTTCCCTGCGCTCGGCCCCCGACGAGTTGTTCGAGGCGCTCGGGACGCTCGACGCGGTGATCGTCACCGTCCTGGCGGCCGGCGGGACCACGCCCGGCGCGGTGAGCGCGGGCGGCGAGGACGAGACGTGGGACGTCGAACGGATCGCCGTGCTCGACATCCCCGTGCTGCAGGGACTGTGCCTCACGTGGAGTCGGGAGGACTGGGAGGCCTCTGACGACGGCGTCAACCCGCTGGACTCGGCCAACCAGATCGCGATCCCCGAGTTCGACGGCCGCATCATCACCGCGCCGTTCTCGTTCAAGGAGATCGACGCCGACGGGTTGCCCCGCTACGTCGCCGACCCCGAGCGCTGCGCCCGTGTCGCGGGGATCGCGGTCTCGCACGCGCGGCTGCGCCACGTGCCCGCGGCCGATCGTCGGATCGCGCTGGTGCTCTCGGCCTACCCGACCAAGCACTCCCGGATCGGCAACGCGGTCGGCCTGGACACCCCGGTCTCGACCATCCGGCTGCTGCGTCGGATGCGCGACGAGGGCTACGACCTGGGTCCGGCGGACGGGCCCGTCGCGAGGTTCCTCGACATCGCAGACGGTGGCACGGACTCCGCCGCAGACGGAACCTACGCCGACGACACCGCCGCCGGCGACGCCCTGATCCACGCCCTGATCGCCGCGGGCGGCCAGGACGAGGAGTGGCTGACCAACGCGCAGCTCACCGACAGTCATGTCCGCATCTCCACCGACGACTACCTTCGGTGGACAGCCGACCTCCCGGAGTCGCTGCGCTCGGAGATGGTCGACGCGTGGGGTGAGGCACCCGGTCAGCTGTTCGTCAACGACGCCGGCGAGATCGTCCTGGCCACCATCGCGGCCGGCAACGTCGTCCTGTTGATCCAACCGCCCCGCGGATTCGGCGAGAACCCGGTGGCGATCTACCACGACCCCGAGCTCGCGCCCTCCCATCACTACCTGGCCGCCTACCGGTGGCTCGCCAAGGGGTTCGGCGCCCACGCGCTGGTCCACATCGGCAAGCACGGCTCACTGGAGTGGCTGCCGGGCAAGAACGCCGCGCTGTCGGCGGCGTGCGCGACCGACGCGGCGATCGCGGACCTGCCGCTGATCTACCCGTTCCTCGTCAACGACCCCGGCGAGGGCGCGCAGGCCAAGCGCCGCGCCCACGCCACGATCGTCGACCACCTGGTGCCGCCGATGGCGCGCGCCGAGGCCTACGGCGACATCGCCCGCCTCGAGCAGCTGCTGGACGAGTACGGCAACATCGCGTCCATGGACCCGGCCAAGCTGCCGGCCATCCGCGCGCAGATCTGGACCCTCATGCGGTCCGCGCACATGCACGAGGACCTGGGCCTGGAGCAGCAGCCCGGGGACGAGGAGTTCGACGACTTCCTGCTCCACGTCGACGGGTGGCTGTGCGAGATCAAGGACGTCCAGATCCGCGACGGACTGCACGTGCTTGGTCAGGCGCCGGACGGCGAGGCCCGGGTGAACCTGGTGCTCGCCATCCTGCGGGCCTCGCAGGTGTGGGGCGGCGAGTTCGGCGCCGTTCCCGGCCTGCGCCGCGCCCTCGGCCTGACCGAGGACGCCCCGACCCAGGAGGTCGACCGCGTGGAGGCCCGGGCCCGTGAGCTGGTCGAGGCCATGGACGCGCGGGGCTGGGACCCCGCGGCGGTACCGGAGGTGCTGGCCGCCGCGGGGCTGGGAAATGACGACGACGACGACGAGGTCGGCCGCGTCCTGGAGTTCGCCGCCCGCGAGGTGGTGCCTCGACTGGCCGCCACAGTGGACGAGCTGGACGCGGTGATGCACGCCCTCGGCGGCGGGTTCGTGCCCGCCGGCCCGTCGGGGTCGCCGTTGCGGGGCCTGGTCAACGTGCTGCCGACCGGCCGAAACTTCTACACGGTCGACCCCCGCGCCGTCCCGTCCCGGCTCGCCTGGGAGACCGGTCAGGCGATGGCCGACTCGCTGCTGGACCGCCATCTCGCGGAGACCGGGGAGTACCCGGGCTCGGTGGGGCTGTCGATCTGGGGCACCTCGGCCATGCGGACCTCCGGCGACGACGTGGCCGAGGTCCTGGCCCTGCTCGGGGTGAAGCCTGAGTGGGACGAGGCCTCCCGCCGGGTCAACGGTCTCGAGGTGGTCCCGGCCGCGGAGCTCGGACGGCCGCGCATCGACGTGACCGTCCGTATCTCGGGCTTCTTCCGGGACGCGTTCCCGCACGTCATCACGATGCTCGACGACGCCGTCCGGATGGTCGCCGACCTGGACGAGCCCGCGGAGTCGAACTACGTCGCCGCCCACACACGTGCGGACCTGGCCGAGCACTCGGATCACCGGCGCGCGACCACCCGCATCTTCGGTTCCGCGCCGGGGTCGTACGGCGCCGGGATCCTGCAGACGATCGAGGCCGGGAACTGGCGGGACGACCGCGACCTGGCCGAGGTCTACACCCGCTGGGGCGGCTTCGCCTACGGCCGCGATCTGGACGGCGTGCCGGCCGCGGACGACATGCGCACCAACTACCGGCGCATCGCGGTGGCCGCGAAGAACATCGACACCCGCGAGCACGACATCGCCGACTCGGACGACTACTTCCAGTACCACGGGGGGATGATCGCGACCGTGCGCGCGCTCACCGGCGCCGAACCCCGCGCGTACGTGGGGGACTCCACCACCCCGGACGCCATCCGGACGCGGTCGCTGGCGGAGGAGACGGTCCGGGTGTTCCGCGCTCGCGTGGTCAACCCCCGGTGGATCGCGGCCATGCAGCGGCACGGGTACAAGGGGGCCTTCGAGCTGGCGGCGACGGTCGACTACCTCTTCGGATTCGACGCCACCGCCGGGGTCGTGCACGACTGGATGTACGACTCGCTGGCCCGGGAGTACGTGCTGGACCAGACCAACCAGGAGTTCCTACGCCAGTCCAATCCCTGGGCGCTGCGCGGGATGATCGAGCGGCTCTCCGAGGCCGCGGACCGCGGGCTGTGGGCCCGGCCGGACGCCGACATCATGGACCGGATGCGGCAGGTCTACCTGGACGTCGAGGGCGACCTCGAGGAGTCGCATGGCGACTGACGGCACCTCCGGCGACGCGAACGGCCCAGATGTGCCGATCAGTGAGGCGCCGATCGGGGAGACGCGGGATCGGCTGCGGCGGCTGCGGGTCGTCGGCATGGGATCGGGCGGCCTCGATCAGATCACGGTGGAGGGGGTCGCCGCCCTGCGCGCGTCCGGGTATGCGCTCGCTGCCATGAAGGGTCCGGCCGATCCGTTGGTCGACCTGCGCAAGCGACTGCTCGCCCGGCACGCGCCCGGACTCGAGCTGGTGGGCGTCACCGATCCGGAGCGGGACCGCTCGTCGTCGTCGACCTCCTCCCAGGCGGGGTACCGCGGCGTCGTCCTGGACTGGCATGAGGCCCGGTCCCTGGCCTGGGAACGGGTGTTGGCGGACCGGCCCGGCGACGTGGCGGTGCCGGTGTGGGGTGATCCGGCCTTCTACGATTCCACGCTGCGGATCGTCGACCGGATCCTCGCCCGTGGCCGGCTCGACCTCGACGTTGAGGTGATACCCGGTATCTCCGCGCTGCAGGTCCTGGCCGCCCGCCACCGGCTGGTCCTGCACGAGATCGGCGGGACGGTCACCGTGACCACCGGTCGACGTCTGGCGGAGGTGGTCGCCGGCGGCGCGGATAACGTGGTGGTGATGCTCAACGCGGACCTGCCCCTGGATCACCTGGCCGACTGGCACATCTGGTGGGGCGGCAACCTCGGCGACCGGGGTGAGTGCCTGGTCTCGGGGCGTGTCGGGGAGGTCCTGGCCGAGCTCCGGCACGCGCGCGAGCGGTTGCGCGCGGAGCACGGCTGGGTGATGGACGTGTACCTGCTGCGCCGGCAGCGGTGATCTCGCGGCCGGTCGCGGACGGTCGGTGCCCTGCCTAGACTGGCGCTCCCCGATGATGGAGGTGCCCGATGGCGTTCCTGAGAAACGCGTTGAAGACCGGAGTCGCACTCAAGGCCATTGACGTGGTCAAGCGTGAGGCGTCCAAGCCGGAGAACCAGCGCAAGGCCCGCGAATTCGCGGAGAAGATCCGTAACCGCAAGCGCTGATCACCGGGAGCGTTGGTCAGCGGGCGAGATACCGGACGTGCACCGTCGGCCCGTCGTGCACCACCTCGGCCCGAACTCCGTAGACCTGGTGTATCAGGGCCGGCGTGAGCACCTCGGACGGGCGGCCCCCGGTCACGAGGCGCCCCCCGGACAGGACCTCGAGCCGATCGCATTAGGTGGCCGCGAGGCTGAGGTCGTGCAGCGCCGCCACCACCGTCGCCCCCGTGCCCCTGACCAGCGCCAGCAGGTCTAGTTGATGGCGGATGTCGAGGTGGTTGGTCGGCTCGTCCAGCACGAGCACGTCCGGTTCCTGGGCCAGGGCCCGCGCGATCTGCACCCGCTGCCGCTCGCCGCCCGAGAGGGTGGCGTACCGCTGGTCGAGACGCTCGGTGAGGGCGGTGGTGGCGGCGGCGCGGAGTACGGCCTCCTCGTCCTGCGTGCCGGGGCCCGACCACGCGGCGCGGTGCGGGATGCGACCGAGCTCGATCACGTCCCGCACCGTCGGGTTCTGGTCGGTGGCCACCTCCTGCTCGACAAAGGCCACGTGCCGGGCGACTCGCCTGCGGGGCAGCTTCCGGATGTCTGTGCCGTCGAACAGGACGCGACCGGTCGAGGGCCGCAGCAGGCCCGTCATGACGCGCAGCAGAGTGGACTTGCCCGAGCCGTTGGGGCCGAGGACCCCCACCATCGTCCCGGGCTCCGGTGCCAGGGAGAGATCCCTCAGGATGGGTCGACCGCGGACGGACCACGACACGCCCCGGGCCTCGAGGGTCGGCGCCCCCTGCCCCTCCGGGGGCCTGGTCGTCATCGGGCCCTGCCCTTGCGGAGCAAAAGCACCACGAACGCCGGCACGCCGATCAGAGCGGTGGCCACTCCGATCGGCAGGTCCTGCGGCGCGAGGACGGTCCGGGCGCCGGCGTCGATCCAGACCAGGAAGACCGCTCCCATCAACGCCGCCGTGGGCACCAGGACGCGGTGCCGCATGCCGACCACGGCCCGCGCGGCGTGCGGCAGCACCAGGCCGACGAACCCGATCGCACCACAGGTGCTGACGATGACCGCGGTGATGAGGGCGGTCACCACCATGAGGACGAGCCGGGTGCGGGCCACGTTCACGCCGAGCGCGGCCGCCGCGTCCCGGCCGAAGGTGAAGGCGTCGAGGCTCGAGGTGTGCAGCAGGCACGCCAGCAGACCGGCGAGCACGACGGCGCCGCACACGGCCACGTCCGTCCACCGGACGGAGGACAGCGAGCCGAGCAGCCAGAACAGCACGCCGCGGGTCTGCTCGGCGTCGGCCGCGGTGTAGACGACGAACGAGGTCACGGCCGAGAACAACTGGGTGGCGGCGACCCCGGCGAGCACCACCCGGTCGGTCGTCCCGCCGGAGGCGAAGGCCAACAGCAGGACGAACCCGAAGGCGGCCAGCGCCCCGACGAACGCGCCTGTCGTGAGCCCGACCGCCCCCGCGCCCACACCGAGCACCACGATGAGCACCGCGCCCGTCGAGGCACCGGAGGAGATTCCGAGGACGTACGGGTCGGCCAGAGGGTTGCGGAGCAGGGACTGCAGGATCACCCCGCACAGGGCGAGCCCCGCGCCGGCCAGTGCCGCCATCAGGGTTCTGGGCAACCGCAGGTTCCAGATGATCCCCTCCTGGATGCGCGTCAGTCCCGACTCCGTTCCGGAGAGGCGCGCCAGGGCGGACTGCATCACGTCGCCGGCCGTCAGGCCCGACGGGCCGATCGTCAGGACGAGTGCCGTGGAGACCAGCAGGACGGCCACGCCGGCGAGCCACAGGAAGGCCAGGGCGGCCGGGTGCCGGAGAGGAGCCCGCCTGGTGGCGCGAACCGGAGGGGCGCTGGGCATCTGCTCAGTTCGATGGATCCTGCTCACCGACCAGCCCGAGCTCGTCGAGGCCCGCGGCGACGGTCTCCACCCCGTAGACCGTGCGGAGCGAGGGGTTCATCTCGGCGCCGGTGAGTTCGATGAACCTCCTCTCGCGGACGGCCGACATCTCCCGGGTCACCGGGTTCGACTCGAGATAGGCGATCTTGGCGGCCCCGGTCTCGGCGGTCTGGCTCCGGCGGGTCAGGTCGCCGAGGACGATCACGTCGGGGTCGCGCTCGGCCACCACCTCCCAGTTGATCTGGGGCCACTCCTGGGTGGTGTCGTCGAAGACGTTCCTCAGGCCGAGGGTGTTCGAGATGAGACCCGGGGCCCCGCAACAGCCGGCCAGGTACGGCGACTCGGAGTTGGCGAACCAGTACATCGCCGAGACGCCGGTCGCGTTCACCCCCTCCTGCGCAGTGTCGAGCCGGAGCTGGAGGTCCGCCACCAGTTCCTCGCCGGCCTCCTCGACCTGGAAGATCTGCGCGAGCTCGGTGATCTCCCGGTAGAGCAGATCCGGGGTGAACGGCTGCTCGCGCACTCCGTCCCCGGAGTCGGCGATCTTGCCGACGCAGTCGGCGGGGGAGAGGTAGGTGCCCACGCCCAGCTCATGGAACTGCTCGCGGGTCGCGACACCGCCCTCGCCGAGCGTGCTGCCGAACGAGGCGGTGACGAAGTCCGGTTCCACGTCGAGGACGGACTCCATCGACGGCGCGTTGTCGGCCAGTCGCGGGATGCCGGCGTTGGCGTCGGCGAACTCGCCCAGAACGGGGTCGGTCCAGGTGGCCGTGCCCACCATGCGGTCGGCGAGGCCCAGGGCGAGCAGGATCTCCGTCGAGCTCTGGTTGAGCGAGACGATCCGCTCCGGGACCGAGTCGACGGTCACCTCCTGCCCGCAGTTCTCGATCGGGCTGACCGCGGGGCCGGCGGTGGCGTCCGGGTCGTCGGTGGCGCAGGAGGTCAGGACGAGGGCGGCGGCGCCGGCGAGGGCGAGCAGGCCTGATTTACGCATGGGTGTGCTCCGAGGTCGCGGGCCTGGAACGCGAAGCCCGATCATGACCTGGCGGTGGGGACCGCGAGGGCCAGCCGGTATTCGGACTCGGGGTCGTCTGGACTGGGCGCCTTCCCAGATCCTGCGATCCAGTGGCATCGTGCCCCGCCATCACCCATACCGCTGCGCGTCAGTCCCGGAGTCGCACCGGGTTCCCGCGACCCGTTGAGGGTCATGCTGGCGAACTGACGTTAACACGACCCGGTCGTCATCCCGTCCTGGAGCGTCCGGCTGCGCCCGTCCTACAGGTGCTGTATCCGGGCGAAGGGGTATCGAGCGATCGCGCCCACCACCAGCGCGTATACCGCGGTGGCGGCGAGACCGAACGCCACGGCGATGATCGTGTACCCCACCTCAGATCCAGTCGATGATCTCGACGAGATCGCCCGACGCCGCGCCCTCCGGGACCACGGCGAGCGCGGGAGCGCCTGCCAGGTCGGCGAGGTGGGCGGTGCGGACCCGGGCGGACAGCGACCATCCGCCGGCTCCGTCGGGGCGGGCCGGGAGGATCCTCGTCCGGCCCGGGGCGGCCGCCCGGTCGAGTCCGGGCACCGGGACCAGCACCTCGGGGCGCGACCTCCCGGTGAGTGCGTCGACGAGCGCGCGGCCCGTCGTCGCAGCGGCGCTCACCGCCGCGAGGGGATTGCCGGGCAGGCCCAGCAGGACGCGGCCGTCGGGCAGCGCCGCGACGAGCTGCGACCCCCCGGGCCGGACCCGGACCCCGTCGAGCACGATCGTCGCGCCGGCCCGGTCGAGGGCGGGGCGCAGGTGGTCGGCCACCCCGCGGCCGGTCGCCCCGACCAGGACGACGACGTCCGCGTCCGACGTCGCGGATCCGGCGCGGCCCGTGAGCACCGCGTCCATGGCCTCGGCGGTGTCCGGGCAGTGACCGGGTGGCCCGGAACAGGCCAACCCCGCCCGCCCGAGAACCTCGACGAGAAGCGGGCCCACGGTGTCGCGGATCCGGCCCGGTGGCAGTGGCGACGGGGTGTGGGCGGGCAGGATCTCGTCACCCGTCGTCACCACGACCGCGCGGACGGGACCACGGACCGTCACCGAGGTCAGGCCCGCTGAGAGGGCCGCGGAGGCCAGCGCGGGGTCCAGCGTGGCCCCCGCGTCGGCGAGCTCGTGGCCGGCGGCCCAGTCCTCGCCGGCAGGTCTCAGATCGTTCTGTCCGGCGGCGCGGGGCAGTGCCGTCACCACGGCGGGCCCGGAACCGTCCCGCGTCACCTCGACGAGCTCATGGCGCAGCACCCTGTCGCTCCCGGCCGGGACGAGCGCGCCGGTCGCGATGGGAGCGGCGGTCCCGGCGACCAGTCCGGCGGGCGAGTCGTCCCCGGCCCGGCGAGCCCGGCCGGTCAACCGCCACGGCCCCTCGCAGGCCAGGGCGTACCCGTCCATCGCCGACACGGGCTCCCGCGGCATGGGGTCGGCTGCGACAAGCGGTGCGGCGAGCACGGCCCCGGCAGCCTCGAGGGGAGGGCGCGCGGTCGTCGGCAGTGGTGTGAGCCCCGCGCGCAGGACGGCCCTCACGTGGGCCAGCGCGATGGGCCCGGAGGCGGCCACCTCGGCCCAGGTGTCGACGTCCCGCGCGGGAGCGCCCACGGTCACGCGGGTGACCACCTCGTCGTCGTACAGCGCCCGGACCGGTCGCCCGGCCAGCCCTCCGGATCGGCCCAGGGCCTCCAGCCGCGAGGCGAGGTCGCGGCGGTGCCACACGGCGAGCAGGTACTGGTCGCGGCCGTCGGCGTCCACGGCGAGCGCGGCGGCGGGCCGCCCGGTGGGTTCTGCGGCGGGCCGCCCTGTGGAATCGGCGGCGGGCCGGTCCAGGGCGGCGACGAGTCGGCGAAGGGTGTCGGCGTCGAGGTCGGGGAGGTCGCAGGCCACGACGACGACGAGATCGACCCGGTCAGCAAGCGCCGCCAGTCCCGCCGCGATCCCGGCCACCGGACCCGAGAAGGCGGGCTCCTCGCGGGTGTCGCCACCGGGTCCCACGGTGACGACGGGGCCCACCACAGCGGCGACAGCACCGACCACGGTCTCGAGCATCGGTCGGCCCGCGATCGTGATGCCGGACTTGTCGGCGCCCCCGAGCCGGCTCCCGCGGCCACCGGCCAGGACGATCGCCCCGACGGAATCGGTCACGAGTCGGCCGCCAGGCGGCTGCGCAGGAAGTCGTCGACGAGGATCTCGATGTCCGTCTCGGTGAACGGACGCAGTCCGATCATGCGCGCGAGGACCACCGGCCCGGCGATCTGGGCCACCGCCAGGTCGCGATCACCGGGGATCAGGGTGCCGTCGGCCTCCGCGGCGGACAGGATCGTGTGCAGAGGTGCGGCGTAGGAGTCCACCACCCCGCGGCGCAGCTCGCCCACCTCGTCGTCGTTCCCGGCTCCCCGGCCCATCGCCAGCCATCCCCACATCGACTGCTGGAGGGGCGCGTCCTGGATCATCCGCGCCATGGAGGTGCCCAGCTGGATCATCTGCTCGCGTATCGGGGCGTCGCTCGGTGGTGCCTCCGGCGTCGGCAGGAGACGTCGGAACGCCTCCGCGATCAGGGAATCGGTGGAGGGGAAGTTGCGGTACAGCGTGGTCCGGGCGACGCCGGAGACCCGGGTGACCGCGTCCACCGTGACCGCCGCGGCGCCGCCCGCCAGGAGTAGATCGACCGCGGCGTCCAGGAGTTTGCCCCGCGAACGTGCTCGGCGCGGATCGGTCGGAGACTTCATGGGTCCATTGTGACGGCCCCCGGTGGTATACGGTGTGGGGACCCAACCGATACTGGCGGTATCGTTTCTCGAGACCGCCCGACCGCGACCCCTGCCGACCCTGACCCCCGCCGACCCTGACCCCTGGGAGCCCACGTGCTGGAACTGACCACCGGACGGCGCCGCTGGCTGCTGTTCGTCAACATCGTGGCGGTGTCGCTGGTCGTCGCCACGATGTCCGCGCTGTACACCTCCCTTCCGGACATCGCCGTGGCCACCGGGGCGACCCAGGCCCAGCTCACCTGGATCGTCGATTCCTATACGTTGGCCCTCGCCGCGCTCGTGCTCACCGCGGGAGCCCTGGGGGACCGCTTCGGCCGTCGGGCCACCCTCATCGTGGGGCTGGCCCTGTTTACCGTGTCCTCGGCCCTGCCCATCTGGCTGGACTCGCCGCTCTGGGTGATCATCCTGCGGGCGGTGGCCGGAGTGGGCGCGGCGTTCGTCATGCCCTCCACGCTCTCCCTGCTCACCGCCGGTTTCCCGTCCGAGCGTCGCGGCTCCGCAGTGGGGATGTGGGCCGGGTTCGCAGGCATCGGCGGGATCGTCGGCCTGCTCAGCTCGGGGGTCATGCTGGAGGTGTGGTCGTGGAAAGCGATCTTCGTGGTCTACTCCGGCATCGGTCTGCTGGTGCTCCTGGCCGCCCTCACGATCGGTGAATCCGTGGCGTCCCGGCACGGTCGGCCGGACGTGCTGGGGTCCGTGTTCTCGGCGCTGGCGGTCGGTGGAGTCGTCTTTGGGCTCATCGAGGGTGCGCACACGAGTTTCTCCGACCCCCTCGTCGTCGTCACCCTCATCGTGGCCGCGGCCAGCCTGCTGGCCTTCGTCCTGGTCGAACTGCGTGCCACCGACCCCCTCCTCGACGTGCGGTACTTCCGCCGGCGGGGCTTCGCCGCGGGTTCCATCTCCGTCGGGATGCAGTTCCTGACGATCTTCGGGTTCTTCCTGCTGATCGTCCAGTACCTGCAGTTGGTCAAGGGGTACGACCCGATCGCCGCCTCCCTGGCGTTGGCGCCGATGGCGCTGCCGGTTCTGGTGTTCTCGCTGGTATCGCCCCGCATCACCGCCGTGGTCGGGCTGCGGGTCGTCTCCGTGGTGGGCGTCGGCGCGATCGCGGCCGGGATGATCCTGCTCTCCCGGCTGGGTGTCGACTCCACGTACTGGGACATCATGTGGCCGATGCTCGCGGCGGGCGTGGGTCTGGGGCTCTCGACGGCGCCGGCGACCTCGGCGATCGTCTCCGACATCTCCGTCGACGAACAGGGCGTCGCCGCCGCCGTCAACGACGCGATGCGCGAGGTGGGCGCCGCCATCGGCATCGCGATCTCCGGCAGTATCCTGGCCGGTCGCTACGCGAGCGGGATCGTCGACGTCCTGCCCGGCGTGCCCGAGCCCGGGCGGCAGGCGGTGGAGAGCTCGTTCGCCGGTGCGGTGGAGTTCGTCGCCGTGGCCGGGCCGGCGCTCCAGGGGATAGTCGACGCCGCCGCCGAGGTCTTCGTGACCGGGATCTCCGACGCACTGTTCGCGCTGGGTCTGGTCGCGGCGGGCGCTGCGGTGGTGCTGCTGTTCGTGGCCCCCGGGCGGGGCTACGTCGCGAAGGGTGAATCGGGGGCGGGGGATGCGGCGGCCGCCGATGCGGCTGCTCGCCGCTACGCTCGCTAGCGCTCGCTGCGCGGCTCGAACCGGACGGAGTCCGCGCGCCGGTTGCTCGCCGCTACGCTCGCTAGCGCTCGCTGCGCGGCTCGAACCGGACGGTCACCGCCTTGAAGCCGGGCGTGTTGGACTCACGGGCGACGTTCTGCCGGTGGACCAGGTTGTTGGCCTCCGGGAAGTACGCCGCGCAGCAGCCGCGGGCCGTCGGGTAGGACACCAGCCGGAACTCCTCCGCGCGACGCTCGCTGGTCACACCGTCCGCGCCGGTGAACACACTCACCACGTCGACCAGCTGGCGGTCCGCGAGGCCCAGGTCGCGTAGGTCATCCGGGTTCACGAGGATCACCCGGCGCCCCTCGGAGATGCCCCGGTAGCGGTCGTCGAGTCCGTAATAGGTGGTGTTGTACTGGTCGTGCGACCGCATGGTCTGCAGGACCAGATGCCCGGCCGGCGCCTCCAACCACTCCAGTGGCGACACCGTGAAGTGGGCTCGCCCGGACGGGGTGGCGAAGGACCGGGTGTCGCGCGGCGGATTGGGCAGCACGAAACCGGACTTCTGTCGCACCCGCCGGTTGTAGTCCGAGAACCCGGGGATCACTCGTGCGATGTGGTCGCGGATCACGTCGTAGTCCTCCGCCATCGCGCGCCACCCCACCGGGTGGTCGTGGCCGAGGATCGCCTCCGCCATGCCCGCGACGATCTGCGGTTCGCTGAGCAGCTGGTCCGACACCGGTTCCAGCCGTCCCTGGGACGAGCGGATGACCGACATCGAGTCCTCCACCGAGACGAACTGCGCGCCCCCCGGATGACGGTCGTCGCGGTCCGTGCGCCCGAGCGTCGGGAGGATGAGCGACGTCTGACCGTGGACCACATGGGACCGGTTGGGTTTGGTCGACACGTGCACGGTCAACCCGGTGCGCTGCATCCCCGTCTCGAGCACGTCGGTGTCCGAGCACGCCTTGGCGAAGTTGCCGCCCATGGAGACGAACACGTCCACGTCGCCGCGCTCGAACGCCTCGAGCGTCTCCGTCGAGTCGTATCCGTGCTCACGCGGCGAGTCGATGCCGAACTCGTCGTCGAGCGCGTCCAACAACACCGCGCCCGGCTTCTCCCAGATCCCCATGGTCCGGTCGCCCTGCACGTTCGAGTGCCCGCGGACGGGGCAGGCGCCGGCCCCGCGTTTGCCGAAGTTCCCCTGCAGCAGCAGGAGGTTGACGATCTCGCGCAGAGTGTCGACCGAGTGGGGCTGCTGGGTGAGTCCCAGCGCCCAGCAGATGATCGTCCCCCGCGAGTGCACCAGCAGGGTCGCCAGGCGTTCGATCTGGTCGCGTCGCAGCCCGGTGGCCCGCTCGGTGGTGTCCCAGTCCAGGTCGGCACGCGCGGCGGCGTAGGCGCTGAACCCCTCGGTGCACGTGTCCACGAACTCCCGGTCCACGACTGTCCCGGGCGCCGCCTCCTCGGCCCGCAGGAGTAGATGGCCCACCGCCTGGAACAGCGCGAGGTCGCCACCCACCTTGATCTGCAGGAAATCGTCCGCCACCGTCTCACCGCCGCCCTCGACCAGGCTCTTGGCGATCCCCGTGGGGGACTGGGGGTCGGCGAACCCGAGCAGTCCGGCCTCGGGCAGCGGGTTGACCGCCACCACGCGGGCGCCGCGCCGCCGGGCGTCGGTGAGGGCGGAGAGCATCCGTGGGTGGTTGGTGCCGGGATTCTGTCCGACGACGAGGATGACGTCCGCGTGATCGAAGTCCTCCAGCGAGACCGTCCCCTTGCCGATGCCGATCGTGGGCGTCATGGCCGACCCGGAGGACTCGTGGCACATGTTGGAGCAGTCGGGCAGGTTGTTGGTGCCGATCGACCGCGCGAGCAGCTGGTACATGAACGCGGTCTCGTTGGCGGTGCGGCCGGAGGTGTAGAACACGCAGCGGCCCGGTGACGTGGCGTTCACGTGCTCTGCCATGAGTGCGAACGCGTCCCGCCAGGAGATGGGTGAGTAGTGCTCGTCGCCGGGCCTGAGCACGACCGGCTCGGTGATCCGGCCCTGGTTACCCAGCCAGTACTCGGTCTTGTCGCGCAGCTCGCGGATGGGGTGGGCGGCCCACCACTCGGGGGTCACTGTCCGGGTGGTGGACTCCTCAGCCACGGCCTTGGCGCCGTTCTCACAGAACTCCGCCGGCTTGCGCGGCCCCGTGATGGACTCGGGCCAGGCGCACCCGGGGCAGTCCGTGCCGCCGCGGTGGTTGAGGCGGGCCATCGCACGGGCCGTCCGCGACACTCCGGCCTGCGATATCCCCCGCTCGAGCGCCACCGAGACGGCCTTGAGGCCCGCCGCACTGGTCTCGGGTTCGCCGATCCGGATCCGGGTCTCATCGATGTCGGCAGTGGGCGCGGACCGACGGATGTGGGGGATCAGGCTCATGGGCCTATTGTGCGCCCGAACACATCACGGCGCAGCCGTGGCTCCGGTGCAGGGGTGGCCCCGGTGGGTACGCGTAGGTTTCTCAGGTCTCTCAGGCCTCTCAGACCCCGATGCGCTCCGGACGGGTGTAGACGGTCGCGCGGTCACCCCGGCTGAACCCGACCAGCGTCACCCCGGTCTCCGCGGCAAGGTCCACGGCCAACGACGAGGGGGCGCTGACCGCGGAGATCACCGGTATCCCCGCCATGGACGTCTTCTGCACGAGCTCGAACGAGGCGCGCCCGGAGACCTGGAGGATCGTCTCCCGCAGCGGGAGTCGGCCCTCGCGCAGAGCCCAGCCCACCACCTTGTCGACCGCGTTGTGCCGGCCCACGTCCTCGCGCAGGCAGAGCAACTCGCCGTCCGGGGAGAACAGCGCCGCTGCGTGGACCCCGCCGGTGCGGCCGAAGACGACCTGGCCCTCGCGGAGTCGGTCGGGCAGGGAGAGCAGGATCTCGGCTCCGACCAGGGGGGTGGCCGGCCCGGCGGGGAAGTGGGTCGCCGTGCGCACGTCCGCGACCGAGTCGACCCCGCACACCCCGCAGGAGCTGGTCATGGTGGTCGCGCGGACGGACCGGGGCTCCGGGACATCGGGGGACAGGGTCACGGTGAGGGTGTTGTAGTCCTGCTCGGTGCGGCCGCTCACCGTGGTGCAGTAGCAGATCTCCGGGAGGTGATCGCGGTGCCAGATCGCTCCCTCCGACACGAGGTACCCGGCGGCCAGGTCCATGTCGTCACCCGGGGTGCGCATGGTGACCACGTAGGGGCGCCCGCCGAGCCGGATCTCCAGCGGCTCCTCCACCGCGAGGGTCGCCACCTCTCCTCTGGGGTCACCGTCGGCAATGATCCTGCGCGCCGGGTGACGACTCGTCCGTCGTCCCATGGTGCAGAGGCTAGCGGGTGCCGGGTTCAGCCGCCGCCGCGGTCAGCCGGAGGCCCGGCAGGCCGGCGGTCGCGCTGTTCGGTGGACCGGTGGGCCACGCGCAGGACACCTGCGCCGCGGACGTCCCCCGCGTCCAGGTAGGCGAGGGCGTGGCCGGCCTCGTCGAGCCGGTACTCGTGGGTGGTGGGGCGCAGGGCGAGACGCTCGGCCAGGGCGAGGAACTCCTCGCCGTCGGAACGGGTGTTGCTCTCCACACTGGTCACGGTCCGCTCGTGGAACAGGTGCCGCTGGTAGTCGAGCCGGGGGATGTCGGAGAGGTGGATGCCGGCCACGGCCAGGGTCGCGCCGGGGGCGAGTGCCGCCAGGGCCACCGGCACGAGCTCGCCCGCAGGGGCGAAGAGGATCGCGGCGTCGAGCGGGAGCGGGGGGCGCTCGCCGGCGCCACCGGCCGAGGCCGCGCCGAGCTCCAGCGCCAACCGGCGCGCGCCCTCGCCCCGGGTGAGCACGTGGACCTCGGCCCCCTGCGCGAGCGCGAGCTGCGCGGTGAGATGGGCCGAACCGCCGAAGCCGTAGATGCCCAGCCTGCCGCCCGGCGGCAGCGCCGCCCGCTTGAGCGCGCGGTAGCCGATGATGCCCGCACACAGCAGCGGTGCGGCCGAGACGTCGTCGATCCCCTCGGGCAGGGCGTAGGCGAAGGCCTCGGGAACGGTGGTGAACTCCGCGTAACCACCGTCGGCGTCCCATCCGGTGTAGCGGGACCGGGCGCACAGGTTCTCGCGTCCTGACCGGCAGGCACCACACCTCCCGCAGGTGCCCCGCAGCCAGGGCACCCCCACCCGGTCACCGGTGACGAACCGACCGCACCCCGGCCCCGATCCGATGACCTCGCCGACGATCTCGTGTCCCGGGACCACGCGCGGTCGGCGGGCGGGGAGGTCACCGGTCGCGACGTGGAGATCTGTGCGGCAGACCCCGCACGTCAGGACGCGGAGCAAGACCTCTCCCGGCCCGGGCTCGGGGACGGGCGTGTCGACGAAGTCCAGGGGCGACTCCGCCAATGGACCCGGGTCGCGGACCACCCAGGCTCGCATCGTCGTCGTCATGGTCACGATCACCTCGATCCCGCGGTGCGATGACGGCGATCCTAACCCTCGCCAGACGACTCGGGCCACCCCGCGAACGCGATCAGGAGCGTCGTCGGGGTGGCCGGAGTCGCGTGGATCAGATGTAGATGGCGGGGTCGATGTAGAACTGCGCGTCGCGCAGCGTCTCCTTCGACTCCTTGGCGGGCTTGGCGACGCCCGGGATGCCCACGACGATCGAGTTGGCCGGGGCGTCCTTGACCACCACGGCGTTGGCGCCGACCGAGGAGTCGGAGCCGATCTCGACGGGGCCCAGGATCTTGGCCCCGGCGCCGACGGTCACGCGGTCACCCAGGGTGGGGTGCCGCTTGACGTGCTTGAGCGAGACGCCCCCCAGGGTGACCCCGTGGTACAACATGCAGTCGTCACCGATCTCCGCGGTCTCCCCGATGACCACGCCCATACCGTGGTCGATGAAGAACCGTCGACCGATGGTGGCCCCGGGGTGGATCTCGATCCCCGTGAGGAACCGGGTGAACTGGCTCAGGACGCGGGCCGCGAACCGACCGGCCCCGCCGGCCACCCACAGGCGGTGGGAGAGCCGGTGGGACCAGATCGCGTGCAGGCCGGAGTAGACGATCGCGTTCTCGACATCACCCCGGGCCGCCGGGTCGTGGGCGCGCGCCGCGGCGAGATCCTCGCGCAGGGTGCGCAGGAAGCCCGCCGCGGGCGCGTCCGCGGACGACGGAGTCGGGTCGGTCATCAGTCGCGGTAGTCCTCGAACAGCATGGTGGACACGTAGCGCTCGCCGTAGTCGCACACGATCACGACGATGGTCTTGCCGGCGTTCTCGGGGCGCTTGGCCAGCTCGAGCGCGGCCCACACGTTCGCGCCGGAGGAGATGCCCGCGAGGATGCCCTCCTCGCTGCCCAGGCGCTTGGCGATCCGCAGCGAGTCGTCGAGGGTCACGTCGATGACCTCGTCGTAGATCTCGCGGTTGAGGATCTCGGGGACGAAGTTGGCGCCGAGGCCCTGGATCTTGTGCGGTCCGGCCTTGCCCTCGGTGAGCAGCGGGGAGTCCTTGGGCTCGACGGCCACGATCTGGATGTCCGACTTCTGCTCGCGGAGGTAGCCGCCGGCGCCGGTGATGGTGCCGCCGGTCCCGATGCCGGCCACGAAGATGTCGACCGCTCCGTCGGTGTCCTCCCAGACCTCGGGACCACTCGTCCGACGGTGGACGTCCGGGTTGGCCGGGTTGGCGAACTGCCGGGCGAGGACGGCGTTCTCGCGGGTGTTGGCGATCTCCTCGGCCTTGGCCACCGCGCCCTTCATGCCCTCGGAGCCCGGGGTGAGGATGAGCTCGGCCCCGTAGGCACGCATGACGGCCCGGCGCTCGACCGACATGGTGTCGGGCATGACCAGGACCGCCTTGAACCCGCGCGCGGACGCGACCATGGACAGCGCGATACCGGTGTTGCCGGAGGTGCCCTCGACGATGGTGCCACCGGGCTTGAGGGCGCCGGAGGCGACCGCGTCGTCGATGATCGCGGCGCCGATGCGGTCCTTGACGCTGGCGGCCGGGTTGGCGGATTCCAGCTTGGCGAGCACGGTGGCCTGGAGGCCGTCGGTCAGGGAGTTGAGGCGGACCAGGGGCGTGTGGCCGATGGTCTCGCTGATGTCGGAATAGATCTTCGCCATTGGTGAGTTCCGTTCTGCAGAATGAACCGATCTGTCTATCGGCAAGTGTACGTGATCCCGCGATCGTCCGGACCACGCCCGCGTGAAATGACGGGGCCGGCGAAATGCCGCAGCGCCCGGACCCCGTGGGGCCCGGGCGCTACCGGTCGAGGACTCAGTTGTCGGAGTAGAGCGCCTCGATCTCGCTGCCGAAGCGGTCGTGCACGACGTTGCGCTTGAGCTTGAGCGTCGGGGTGAGCTCACCGCTCTCCACCGAGAACTCCGCCGCGAGGATCTTGAACTTGCGGATGGACTCGGCGCGGGAGACGGACTTGTTGGCCTGGTCCACCGCGTCCTGGATGGCGCCGACCAGCTCGCCGTCCTGGAGCAGGTCCGCCACCTCGCCGGTCTTGCCGTGCTTGTCCCGCCACGCCGGGAAGGTTTCCTGGTCGATGGTGATCAGCGCGGCGATGTAGTTGCGGTTGTCACCCACCACGACGGCCTGGCTGATCAGCGGATCGGCCGAGAGGAGGTCCTCCATCTGGGACGGCGACACGTTCTTGCCGCCGGCGGTGACGATGAGGTCCTTCTTGCGGCCGGTGATCGACAGGTAACCGTCCGAGTCGAGCTCGCCGATGTCGCCGGTGTGGTACCACTCGCCGGTCCAGGAGTCCTCGTTGGCCTTCGGGTTCTGCCAGTAGCCGTTGAACAAGGTCTTGGCCTTGGCCAGGATCTCGCCGTCCTCGGCGATCCGGATGGTCACGCCCGGGATCGGCCGACCCACGGTGCCGATCTTCGCCTGGCCGACCGGGTTGACGGTCAGCACGCCCGAGGACTCGGTGAGGCCGTAGCCCTCAAGGAGGTCGAAGCCGGCGCCGCGGTAGAAGTGGCCGAGACGGGCGCCCAGGGGGCCGCCGCCGGAGATGATGCGGTTGCACTCGCCGCCCAGGGCGTCGTGCAGCTTCGAGTAGACGAGCTTGGAGAACAGCTTCTGCTTGAGCGCCAGGCCCGTGGACGGCTTCCCGCCGCCCTCGATGGCCGTGGAGTAGTCGATCGCGGTCTGCACCGCGGCCTTGAAGATCTTGGCCTTGGCGCCGCCGGCGGCCTCCGCCTTGCCCGCCGCGGAGTTGTAGACCTTCTCGAGCACGCGCGGGACCGACACGAGGAAGGTCGGATGGACCTCCGCGAGTCGCTCGACGACCTTGGTGGTGTCGGGCTCGTGGGCCACGGCGACGCGCTTGTAGAAGCAGGCCACCTCGAGGATGCGGGCCAGGACGTGGGCCAGCGGCAGGAAGATCAGGGTGCGGCTGTTGGGGACGAACGCGTCCTGGAGCTGCTGCTCAACGGCCACCACGACGCCACCGAACCCGCCGTGCAGGATCTCGCAGCCCTTGGGGTTGCCCGTCGTGCCCGAGGTGTAGATGATGGCGCACCGGTCCTCGTGGCCCATCGCCAGCGAGGCCTGCTCGACCTGCTCGTCGGAGATGTCCGCTCCCGAGGCGGTGAGCTGTGCGACCAGGTCGTTCTCGATGACCATGATGTCGCCGCTCCACTCGGTGCCGGACGTCATCACCTCGCGGAGTTCGAGATCCTCGACCACGGCGAAGGTGGCGCCGGAGTCGGTGAGGATCCAGTCGCACTGGGCCGACGAGGAGGTCTCGTAGATCGGGACGGTGACGGCGCCGACCGCCCACGCGGCCCAGGCGATGAGCGACCACTCGTAGCGGGTGTGGCTCATGATGGCCAGGCGGTCACCGGGCTGGACGCCCCGGGCGATCAGGCCCTTGGCGACCCCCTTGACCTCCTGCAGGTACTGGGCGCAGGTGACCTCTGTCCAGTCGGTTCCGACGAGTCGCAGTACCGCGACGTCGTTCGGGGCCTCCTCCGCGTTCTTGAACACGAGCCGGCCGAGGTTCTCGACGGGGAAGGACTTGGTGGCGGGAGGGGTGGCGAACTCGGTCGTCATGGCGATCCTTAGGTCATGTGTGGCCTGTATCACTGGCAAGTGTAGAGGGTTCGTCGCCGCCCGTCTCCAGCACGGTCTATTTGGATCCGTTTATGAGGGGGCCGTCAGGTTCGAAATCGCCGATAGTGTGATACGAGTTACACTGAAGGCATGTTCGGGGGCACGGGACCCGCGGCGAGCCTGCTGGTGGCCGAGTCGTGGGAGCGCAGCAGGGATCGGGGTATCGACCCCACGGTGGTCGCGCCGTCGGTCGAGCTGGAGGGGCCGGACCTCTCTCGTCACGTGGCGCAACACCGGATGGCGTCGGTGCTGCCGGTGGTCGAGTCCGTCCTCGTCCCGGGCGTCGTGTCGAGCGGACACATCGTCGCCGTCGCGGACGAGCGCGGGCGGCTGCTGCGGGTGATCGGCGACCGGGGGGTCAGGTCACGAGCCGAGTCGATGGCGTTCATCCCCGGGGCCGTCTGGACGGACGAGGCGGTCGGGGCCAACGCGCCGGGCCTCGCGCTCAGGCACGACACGGCGGTGCGGGTCCGTGGATCCGAGCACTACCTCGAGATGGCGCACGAGTGGAGTTGTGCGGCGGCTCCCGTGCACGACCCCGGCTCGGGTGAGCTGATAGGGCTCATCGATGTGACCGGTCCGAGCAGCGCCGCCTCGGACCAGATGCTCGCGCTGATCCGGGCGACGGTCATGCTCGCGGAGGGGGAGCTGCGCACCGCCGCCGGTCTCGTCGTGCCCCGCCCGACCGCTGCCGACCGGTCCGACGGCGGGCGGTTGCGGCTGCGGGTCCTCGGTCCGGGGGCGGGGGTCCTCGACGGGGACGTCCCCGGGATCGACGGTCGCGTCCTGACCGGCAGGCACGCCGAGATCTGCGTGCTGCTCGACGCCCATCCGGAGGGGCTGACCGGTGGCGCGCTCGCGGAGCTGCTCGCCGACGACCGCCTGGACGAGGTCAGCGTCCGTGCCGAGGTCTCCCGGTTGCGGCGGGTGCTCGGGACGGATGTGGTGGGGTCGAGGCCCTACCGCCTGGCGCCGGGCGCGCTCGCCACCGACGTCCGTGACGTCACGGACGCGCTCGGGTGCGGGGACGTCATGAGGGCGGTCGCCGCGTATCCGGGACCGCTCCTGCCGTCATCGGACGCTCCCGGCGTGGCCGACCTGCGACTGGAGATCCACTCGATGGTGCGCGCGGCGGTCCTGTCCGCGGATCGGCTCCCCGTCCTCCGCGCCTGGGTCGCCGGCGCCGGTCGCGAGGACCTCGCCGCGTGGCGGGGCCTGGCGCGATCGCGCTACGCGGACGCCTCCACGGTGGCGGCGGCGGAGGCGCGGTGCCGTGTCCTCGACCAGCGCTTCGGGGCGTGAGGGGCCCGGCGGGCTGCCGCCGGTGTCGATTCGGGGCCTACCTGTCCACCCGGGTAGGTGAGGCGGGGCCGACCGGACCGTCCGTGGCGTGCCGGGTGGGCAGAACGTGCCGAGGGCTGTTCCGGAGGGGGCGGTCTCGGGGCGAGAGTGATCGGTGTCACACACACCGCCCCGCCGATGGTGGGGATCGCTCGAGCAGGAGGCGCACGATGGCGATCGAACTGAATCAGATCTGGGACATGCCGATCAAGGAGTTCCACCCGCTCCCCAAGGCACTGCTGGGGGTGGGGGCGCACGACATCCTGGGCGTGGAGGCCAAGAAGCTGGGGATGACCCGCGTCCTCATCATGACCACCGGACTGCGCGGATCGGGGATCATCGAGGAGCTCAAGGGCAAGATCGAGTACCAGGGCCTCGACGTCGTGGTCTTCGACAAGGTCGAGTCCAACCCCAAGGACTACAACGTCATGGACGCCGCCGCGCTCTACAACTCGGAGAAGTGCGACGGCATCATCTCGGTGGGCGGGGGTTCCAGCCACGACGCCGCCAAGGGCGCCCGCGTGGTGATCGCCCACGACGGCCGCGACATCAACGAGTTCCAGGGCTTCTCCAAGTCCACCAACTTCGAGAACCCGCCGCACATCGCCGTGTCCACCACCGCAGGAACCGGTGCGGAGACCTCGTGGGCGTACGTCATCACCGACACCTCGGACATGGACCACCCGCACAAGTGGGTCGCGTTCGACGACGCCAGCCTGGTCTCGCTGGCGATGGACGACCCGCTCCTCTACTACTCCTGCCCCCAGCACTTCACCGCGTACTGCGGCTTCGACGTCCTCGCGCACTGTTCGGAGCCGTACGTGTCCCGACTCGACTTCGCCCCCTCGCTGGGCAACGCGTTGTACGCGACCAAGCTCGTGGCGGACAACCTCACCACGGCCGTGTACGACCCCCGCAACCTCGAGGCACGCACGGGGATGATGAACGCGCAGTACATCGCCACCCAGGCGTTCAACTCGGGCGGACTGGGCATGATCCACTCGCTGTCCCACGCGATCAGCGCGTACTACGACACGCACCACGGTCTGAACAACGCGATCGCTCTGCCCCGGGTGTGGGAGTACAACCTGCCGTCCCGCTACCGGCGATATGCCGAACTCGCCCCGCAGATGGGCGTGGATACCCGCAACATGACGACCGTCCAGGCGGCCGACGCCGCGGTGGAGGCCGCCATCCGGTTGTCCAAGGACGTCGGCATCCCGGACAACTTCAGCCAGATCACGCCCGGGCTGTACGAGAAGAACCAGATGGACACGGGCAAGTACAAGGGCAAGGGCGACAGGATCGACACCTCCGCGGAGAACGTCCGCAGGATCGCCGAGCACATGATGGGTGACGCGTGCACCCCGGGCAACCCGCGCGAGTCCACGGTCGAGTCCCTCATCCCCATGGTCGAGCACGCCATGACCGGCTCGTACTGATCGGCGAGCACGGAAAGGGCCCGACCATGGATGTCATCGCAGACCGCCCCGACGAGGCGGGACCCGCTGACGCGGTGATCGACGTCGACCTCCTGCAGGAGGCGCTCCGGGCGACGGGGTACATCGTCGACCGGGAGTTGGCGACCGTCGTGCACCTGGCGACGGTCCTCGACAGGCCGCTGCTGTTGGAGGGCCCGGCCGGCGTGGGGAAGACCGAGCTGGCCAAGTCGCTCGCGACCGCGTTCGGGCGTCGGTTGGTCCGGCTGCAGTGCTACGAGGGCCTGGACGACGCCCGGGCGCTGTACGAGTGGGACTACGCCAAGCAGCTGCTGCACGTCCAGATGCTCCGGGACCGGATCACGGCCGAACTGCAGGTGCACGAGGACCTCGCCGCCGCCTCGGCCGCGCTGGCGGAGATGGAGGTGGGGATCCACGGCGAGGACTTCCTGGTGACCAGGCCGCTGCTCGAGGCCATCACCTCAGAAGACCCGGTCGTCCTGCTCATCGACGAGATCGACCGCACCGAGGAGTCGCTCGAGGCGATGCTGCTGGAGGTGCTCGCGGAGAAGCAGGTGACGATCCCCGAGCTCGGGACCTATCGCGCGCGAACGACTCCCTGGGTGGTGCTCACCTCCAATGACACGCGGGAGCTGTCCAGCGCCCTCAAGCGTCGGTGCCTGCACTTCCACGTGGACTTCCCGGACGCCGCGAGGGAGACGGAGATCGTCCGGTCCCGCGCGCCGGAGGTACCGGAACCGGTGGCGGCCGAGGTGGTGGAGAAGGCGCGCCGACTGCGCGAGATGCCCCTGCGCAAGGCCCCGTCGATCTCCGAGGTGGTGGACGCGGCGCGGGCCGCGTCCGTGTGGGAACCGGACAGTCCGGAGCTCGGTTGGGTGCTGGCCGCCTCGCTCCTGAAGTACCGGTCCGACGACGACGCCGCGCGCGGGGTGCTCAGCGGGGTGCCCGGCGACGCGATCGATGGCGTGCCCGGCGGTGGGGTCGAGGCGGCGCAGGAGTCGACCGGCGGACGCGGGGGCATGCGGGCGGCCGCCGACGCGACCGGGGCGTCGACCTCCGCCGCGTTCGGGGCCGGCCGGGCCCGCAGCGCGGTCGGGCGTGGGATCGGACGACGATGACGGCCGGGACGGGGCCCTGCGTCTCGCCCCCGGAGGTCCTCGACATCGTCTCCGTGGCGTTCGGGCGTCTCCTCAGGGAACGCGGGGTGGCCGTGTCCCCGGCCGAGGTGGTGGAGGTGCGGACGGTCCTCGCGCTGCTGGGGGCCTCGCGGCCCGAGGTGCTGCGGCCGGCGCTCCGTGCGGTGACGGTCAAGTACCAGCGGGAGAACCGGGTCTTCGACGCGGTGTTCGACCGCTTCTTCCTCGGTGTGCCCGCGGCCCGGACCGAGGTCGCCGCCGGCGCCCGAGGCGAGGATCCGCAGGCGGGGGCACTGCCCGACGAGCTGGAACTGGACTCTGAGGGGGCGTCGCCGTTCACCCCGTCGGACCTGGACCCGGCCGAGATCGGTGACCTGGTCGAGGGCGACGACACGGCCCGTCGTGACGAGGACATCCACTACGACGACTCCGACTTCTCGACCGCGACGGGAGAGGAGGAGTTCGCCGTCGAACAGGGCGCGCAGCAGTGGCGGTCGTCGGTCACCTACGAGATCGAGGTGGACCGCGCGTCGTCGGACCGGGTGGGGGAGATGGGGTCCTCCGCGCTCTCGGTGTCCGGCGGTGAGTCGTTGGACTGGGGGGACGCGCTCGATGTCCTGCGGACCCTCGATGATTACGACGCCCGCCAGGTGTATGCGGGGAGCGGTGGGGACGGCGGGCCACCGCCGGGCGACCAGGTGGGGATGTTCGTCGACGCGGTCGTGGAGTTCCTCAGGAGCCTGACGGACGACGTCACCGACGGTGGACCCGGTGGGGGTGGTGACGACGACGAGGATCGCGGACGCGCGGAGGGAACCGATGACGGTGACCTCGAGCGCGCGTCACACGAGGTGATGCGCCGGATCCGGGGAGCGCCCCGCCGGCGTTCGCGACCGTTCGCGCGCGGGTTGCTGGACTCGGGCTCCACACTGCGCCGGGCCTGGGCCACGGACGGCGAGGCGTTCACCCTCATGAACCGCACCCGCGTGCCCGGACCGCTCAAGCTGCTGATCCTCGTCGATGTCTCGCTCTCGGTCCGTCCCGTCACCGGATTCGTGCTGCGACTGGCCCAGAGCCTGCATCAGAAGGTCAACCGATGCTCCGTCGTCGCCTTTGTCGACCGACCCGTCGACGTCACCGACCACCTCCTGTCCTCGTCGGGCGCGGAGGCGCTGGCGACCGTGCTGGCCGCGCCCGGTCTGGATCTGGAGGCGAGCAGTGACTACGGACGGGTGTTCGCCGAGCTCCTCGACCGCCACGGGGACCTGATCGACGCCCGGACCTCCGTCCTCGTGGTCGGTGACGGACGGAGCAACGGCCTCGATCCGCGGGAGGACCTGGTGGGGCGGATCAGCAGGCGAGCCCACCGGATGGCGTGGATCACCCCGGAGGCCCGGAGGTACTGGAACCGGCCGAGCTGTGGGCTGAGCGGGTACGCCCGGTACCTGGACGGGGTGGTGACCGCGCGCGATCCCGCGGAACTGTCCGAACGGGCAGGTCTGCTGGGAAGCTCGCTCGCCTGACATGGCCCGGGCCTATCGTGAGGTCATGTCCGCGGAAGGCCGGGTGGCCAAGTTCCACGCGCCGGAGATCCTCTTCGGTTTCGGAGCCCTGCCCGAGGCCGCGACCGCCGCCATGGGGCTGGGGGCCCGTCGCCCCCTCGTCGTCACCGATCCGTGGCTCGAACTCACCCCGTGGCCGGGGACCGTCGTGGACGAACTGACGTCGCGGGGTGCCGAGCCGGTCGTGTGGTCCGACGTTCGACCGAACCCGCGCGCATCACAGATCCTCGAGGGTGCGCAGACCTACCACTCCTCGGGGTGCGATGTGATCGTGGCGGTGGGGGGCGGGTCGGTGATCGACGCCGCCAAGGGGGTCGCGCTGGTGGTGTCCAACGGCGGGCACGTCCTCGAGTACGAGGGTGTCGACCGGGTCCGGTTGCCGCTGCCCCCGGTGGTGGCGGTGCCGACGACGGCCGGCAGCGGCGCCGATGTGTCCCAGTTCTGCGTGGTCAACGACTCGGACCGCCTGACCAAGGTGACCATCGTGAGCCGTTCGCTGGTGCCGGACGTCACGGTCATCGACCCGGGCACGCACGCCACCGTCCCCGAGGACGTGCGCGCGGCCACCGCGGTCGACGTGCTCTCGCACGGGGTGGAGGCCTACTTCTCGCGCGCAGCGGGGCCGTTGACCGACTCCCACGCACTCCGGTCCGTCGAACTGTGCGCACGGTCGCTCGACCGGTTCGGGCGAGGTGGGAGCAACGGGGGAGGGCACGGTCGCGACCGGTTGGAGAGCATGGCGCTCGCCTCGCTCGAGGCCGGGATGGCCTTCAGCAACGCCGTCCTGGGGGCGGTCCACGCGATGAGCCATCCGGTGGGCGGTCGGTACGACGCGTCCCACGGCCAGATCAACGGGATCCTGCTGTCGCATGTGGTCCGGCACAACGGGGCGGTGATGGACCCGGACCGCATGGCGGATCTGGCCCGCGCCGCCGGCGTCGCCGTGGGGTCGCGCGCCGGTCAGGTGACGGACCGGGTGGCGGACCGCTTCCGGGACCTCGCGGAGTCCGTCGGGATCCCGACCGGGCTCACTCACCTGGGGGTCCGGGGCGAGGACATTCCCACCCTGGCCGCTCACGCCCTGCGCGATCTGTGCATGGCCACCAATCCGCGTCCCGTCACCCTCGAGGACGTCGAACGGTTGTACCGGGAGGCGTCATGACCGAGGGGCCGACGGACCTGGACTCGCTCCTGGGCCTCCGGTCGGTCAAGAGGAGCTTCTTCGACCAGTACCGCGCGGCGGAGTCCAGGTTGCGCCGCTCCATGCACGCGCTCGATCGCGTCTCGGGGGCGCTGGTGCGGACCGCCGAGGGGCCCGAGGAGCTGATGCTGTCCGTCCTCAAGGTCGCCTACGACCAACTCGACGCCGAGTGGGCGCTGGTGGCCCTGCGGGACGGTCAGTTACCGTCAGTCGAACCCCGGCACGTCATCGTGGACCCCGAGGGCCGGTTCGTCGCGTTCGAGGGACGGGACCTGGCGCCCGTGCCGGAGGGTTTGCCCAAGGATGTGGTCAACGTTCTCCTGGCGGTCCTCCGCGGCGGCCGGTCCGCCGAGGTCGCGGACGCCGGTGGGCCGGAGGCGGTCACCGTTCCGCTGATCCTGCACGGCGGGGTGATCGGAGGGTTGGCGTCGTGGCGTCACCCGGGCAGGCAGGCCGACGACATCGACACCGTGGTCCTGCGGATCCTCGCCGCGCAGGCGGCGGTCGCACTGCACAACTCCGTGCTGTTCCGCGACAAGGAGATGCTCCTCGCCCGGGCGGAGGAGGCGTACGAGGAGGCCCGGGGGCACGTGGTGGAGCTCTCCCGGCGGAACTCCGAGCTCGAGATCGCCCACCGCGAGCTCGACGCCGCGCACCGCCAGCGGATCCTCGACGTGGAACGGTCCCGGATGGCCCGGGAACTCCACGACAGCGTGTCCCAGCTCGTCCTCGGCGCGGGGATGCACCTCCAACTCGGACTCGACGCGGTGGGAGACGCCGACCGGCAGCGGCCCCTGCTCGAGAAGGCGGTACACCTGACCGACCAGGCCGTCGACCAGTTGCGATCCGTGATCTACGCCCTGCGCACGATCGACGACGGGGACGGCCGGCTGAGCCGGCTGATCGAGGACCTGTGCCGCCTCCACGTCCCGTCGACCATGTCCTCCGAGGTCCGGGTCCTCGGCGACGAGGTGCCGACGACCCCCGGGATCGAGCACGAGCTCCTCCGGATCGCCGGCGAGGCGCTCTCGAACGCCGCGCGGCACTCGCGGGGCAGCGGCGTGGTGGTCACCCTCGACTTCGGTGACGAGGCCGTGGCGCTCACCGTGGAGGACGACGGCGTGGGGCGACCGCAGGATCTGCGGGGCCTGCTCGAGGCCGTGCGGACCGGGTCCCCGGAAGAGCGCCACGGTCTGGTGAACATGAGGGAGAGGGCGGAGATGGTGGGAGGGGTGTTGCGCATCTCGGGGTCCGACGCGGGCGGGGTGGCGATCACCGTGGTGGCGCCCGGTGTCGGGGGCCTCGACGCGGCGGCCCGGGGGCCGGTCCGGTGAGTCCCGGCCCGATGCCCCCGCCGGCGACCGGCCCGGCGACCCCGCCGGCGACCGGCCCGACGACCCCGCCGGGCACGATCCGCACCGTGCTGGTGGACGACCACGCGGTGCTCCGCGAGGGTCTGCGGTTGATGCTCGAGCGGGAGCCCGATCTCGAGGTGGTCGGTGAGGCGTCGACCGCGGACGCGGCCCTCGGGGTCATCAACTCGACCCGCCCGGACGTCGCGGTGATCGACCTCAAGCTGGGCAGCGGGTCCGAACTGGACGGGTTGCGCCTCTGCGCGGCGGTCCGCGACCTGTTCCCCGAGGTCGCCCCGCTGGTGCTCACGACCTTCCTCGACAAGGCGATCGTCGTGCGGGCGGTCCGGGCGGGGGCGCGGGGATACGTGGTCAAGAACGTGGACGTCACCGAACTGGTGACCGCCGTCCGGTCGGTGTCGGCGGGGCAGAGCGCCTTCGACGCGCGGACCGCCTCCATGGTCGTGGACGCGCTCAGAGGGGTCGATTCGGCGTCCGAGGCCCTGTCGGCCCGGGAGATCGAGGTCCTCACGCTGCTGGCGGAGGGGATGTCCAACAAGGAGATCGGTCAGACGCTGTTCATCTCGGCCACCACCGCCAAGTTCCATATCAGCAACATCCTCCGCAAGCTCAAGGTCTCACGGCGCGCCGAGGCGGTGTACGTGGCCAGTCGGCAGGGCCTGCTCTGACCGCCCCGCACCCGCCCGTCCTGCCCGAGCCCGCCCGCCGCCCCGCCCGAGCCCGCAGCCTCCACCGAGCCCGCCGCCCCGCCCGAGTGGCCTCCACCGGCCGGACGGCCCAACGAGAAGAGCGCTTCGCGCACCCTCTTCTCGGCAAACGTGTGCGGAACGCTCTTGGCGATGGGGTGACGGGGCGGGTCACTTGTCGACCACGAGCCATCCGCCGTGGTGCTCGTCGACCCGCGTCCGCACCCCGGGGGACCAGCTGCGACAGAGCGACACGATCCGGTCGGCGAGCGCGGCCAGCGTGGGGATGTCGAAGGTCCGGACATGACCGTATTGCCTCACGGCGACGGGCTCGAAGGGCACGGCGATCACCACGCGTCGCCGCGCCAGGCGAAGCGCCTCGCGGACCATGTCCCACCCCTCGCGGTCGTCCAGGTGCTCGAGGACGTGGACCAGGTAGACGGTGTCCGCTGTACCCGCGGCCAGCGGGGTCGTCCGTGCGTCGAGGCAGACCGGGGAGGGCAGCGGTCCGTCGGCCGGCGCGCAGGACCGGAGGAGCCCGAGGACGGACGGGTCGAGATCCACCGCGACGGTCCTCACGCCCTCCCGGGCGAGGCGGAGGGACAGGAATCCGAAGCAGCACCCGATCTCCACCGCGGAGTCGCCGTCCATCTCCGCCACCGCCCGGTCATGGACCGGGGAGAACGGGCAGTCGCCACGGGACAGCGCCGAGATCGACGACCGGTAGTAGGCGGACCAGCACTCGTCCCAGCTCCCGTCGCGGCAGGTCACGAGCGCGGTCACCGCCCGGTGGAACTCGTCGACGGTGTGCAGGACCCCGGTGGCGAGCAGATCGCGGGACATGGCCGGGATCAGTGCCTCGCTCACCTCGTCGTCGTCGAGATCGTGCCCGATCCGCACCCGACGGTCGTCCGCGAGCACGGTGAACGCCCCGAACCGTCGGCCCGGTCCGCCCCGGACCGCCGAGATCTCCCGGAGCCCCGGGGGTGTGGCTGTGGTCTGCATGGGGGCCGACGCTAGGGCCACCGGGGGGCCCGCAGCGAGGGGAAACAGTGGATTCCGGCAGGTCGAACGGGTGCGGACCTGCCCGGACGGGCAGTGCGGACCCGGGCGCGGCCCGATCCGAACCTCGTGCAACGTTGCTGCAACCCCGGCGCGCATAGTGTCCTACATCACAGCGTCGACCACGGGGGTCGCGCGGAGGAGAAGGAGGGGCACGATGCCCGTTTTCGCACAGCCCGGCGCCGATGGTTCGGTGATGACCTACCAGGACCGCTACGACCATTTCATCGGCGGCGAGTGGGTGGCTCCCGTCAAGGGCGAGTACTTCGAGAACGTCACCCCGATCACCGGCCAGGTCTTCTGCGAAGTCGGCCGCGGCACGTCCGAGGACATCGAGGCAGCCCTCGACGCCGCGTGGGCCGCCGCCCCCGGCTGGAACGCCACCTCCGCCGCAGAGCGGTCGCTGGTCCTGCTCCGGATCGCCGACCGGATGGAGGAGAACCTCCAGGCCCTCGCCCTGGCGGAGTCGTGGGACAACGGCAAGCCGATCCGCGAGTGCCTGGCCGCCGACATCCCGCTGGCTATCGATCACTTCCGCTACTTCGCCGGCTGTATCCGCGCCCAGGAGGGCGGGATCTCGCAGATCGACGAGGACACCGTGGCGTACCACTTCCACGAGCCTCTCGGCGTGGTCGGCCAGATCATCCCCTGGAACTTCCCGGTCCTCATGGCCGTGTGGAAGCTCGCGCCGGCCCTGGCCGCGGGCAACTGCGTGGTGCTCAAGCCCGCCGAGCAGACCCCGGCGTCGATCCTGTTCCTCATGTCCGTGATCGGCGACCTGCTCCCGCCCGGCGTCGTGAACGTGGTCAACGGCTTCGGCACCGAGGCCGGCAAGCCGCTGGCCTCCAACCCCCGGATCCGGAAGGTCGCCTTCACCGGTGAGACCACCACCGGGCGCCTGATCATGCAGTACGCCTCGGAGAACCTCATCCCGGTGACCCTCGAGTTGGGCGGCAAGAGTCCCAACATCTTCTTCGAGGACGTCATGGACGCCGACGACGACTTCCGTCAGGCCGCGCTCGAGGGCTTCGCGATGTTCGGCCTCAACCAGGGCGAGGTGTGCACGTGCCCCTCACGCGCGCTCGTGCAGAGGTCGGTCTTCGACGAGTTCAGCGAGCTCGCGATCGAGCGCACCAACAAGATCACGCAGGGCAATCCGCTGGACACCGACACGATGCTCGGCGCGCAGGCCTCCAACGACCAGTTGGAGAAGATCCTGTCCTACATCGACATCGGCAAGCAGGAGGGCGCCGACGTCCTCACCGGCGGCGGGCGCGCGGAGCTCGAGGGCGACCTCGCGGGCGGCTTCTACGTGCAGCCGACCGTCTTCCGCGGCCACAACAAGATGCGTCTGTTCCAGGAGGAGATCTTCGGGCCGGTGCTCAGCCTGAGCTCGTTCACGGACTTCGACGACGCCATGATGATCGCCAACGACACGCTCTACGGCCTGGGCGCCGGCGTGTGGTCGCGCAACGGCACCACCGCCTACCGGGCCGGGCGCACCATCCAGGCCGGCCGGGTGTGGACCAACACCTACCACCAGTACCCGGCGCACGCCGCCTTCGGCGGATACAAGCAGTCCGGCATCGGACGCGAGAACCATCGGATGATGCTCGACCACTACCAGCAGACCAAGTGCCTGCTGGTGAGCTACTCGGGCAAGCCCCAGGGCTTCTTCTGAGTCGCGGCGGGTTACAGGAGGAGGGACCGGCGATGGACGATGTCTGCGGACTCCCCTCGGGCGGGAGCGTGCCCATCGCGGCGCGGGCCCTCCCGCCAGAGGGGGCGCCGCCCGGTCTCCCGGCGCGCGTCGTGGTCACCGAGCCGGCCGCCGAGCTCATCCGTGAGCTCGTCGGCCGGCACGGCCCGGTGATGTTCCACCAGTCGGGCGGGTGCTGCGACGGGTCGGCGCCCATGTGCTACCCGGACGGGGAGTTCCGGGTGGGCCAGCGCGACGTGCTGGTGGGGGAGCTCGACCTCGGTGAAGCCCGGGTGCGCGTGTGGATCTCGGGCTCCCAGTTCGAGACCTGGAAGCACACGCAGCTGGTGTTGGACGCGATCCCGGGCCGGGGTTCGGGCTTCAGCCTCGAGAATCCGACCGGGAGGCGGTTCCTGTCCCGGGCCCGGACGTTCGACGCGGCCGAGCAGGAGGCGTTGGCGGGGTTCCCGCCGCGCACGGGGGCGGATTTCGAGGACTGAGGTGTGGTGGGGCCGGTCCCGGTGTCGCGGTTGGTGATTCGCGCAGATGAGACGGGGTCCGGCGGTAACATCGGGTCATGGATACCGACCGTCCGGCACCCGTTGATCCCCTCGACGCCGAGGTCGAGTTCCTCACGCCCGGGCTGCGCTCGGATCTGCTCGAGCGGTGGAACGAACCGCGGCGTCGCTACCACAACGAGACGCACCTGCGCGCGGTGCTGCGTGCCGTCGACGCCCTGGAGTCGGACGGCGAGGCGTTCGACGGGACCGCCGTCCGGCTGGCCGCCTGGTTCCACACCGCTGTGTTCGACCCCACGGAGTCGGAGAACAACGACAAGTCTGCGGCGTTCACCGAGAAGGCGCTCGACCCGGCCGCCCCCGTCGACGAGGTGTCGCGCCTCGTGCGGCTCATGGGCGGGCACCGGGTCGAGGCCGGGGACCTCAACGGCGCGGTCCTCTCCGATGCCGATCTCGCGGTCCTCGGGGCCGACCCGGAGACGTACGACACCTACTCGCAGGACGTCCGCCACGAATTCGCGCACGTGCCGGGCGAGCGGTTCGTGGCCGGGCGGATCGCCTCCCTGGAGGCACTGCTGGAGCGGAAGTCGGTCTTCCTCACGCGGGCTGGCCGCGACCTCTGGGAGAAGCAGGCGCACGCCAACCTCAACCGCGAACTCGGGCTCCTCAGGGCCGGCGTATCGGCCTAGTCGCTGGGCCCCGCCCGCGGCCGTCGGCGTGGTGGCTGGGCCCCGCCTGCGGCCGTCGGGAAGAGCGTTCCGCACACATCGGTCGAGTAGATCTGCGCGGAACGCTCTTTTCGATGGCGGAAGGGTCGGGAGGGGTGGGTCAGAGCCCCGGGGGCGTGTAGGCGGCGGTGTGCTCGGCAGCACCGCTGGCGGACATGAGATCGGTGATGCGCCGGATGTCCGCGGGCCCGGGCAGGCCCCATCCCGGCCGGTATCCGTAGATCTCCGCGAGGGTCGTCGACTCCCGGGTGCCGTCGGCCAGCTCCACGTCCTCGGGCCCGATCAGTGACGGGTGGGGCACGCCGACGGCGCCGGAGACCTTGACGAGGTCGCGTCGCAACGACCGGAGGTAGGACGCACACCGCACGGCCTTGTCCGTCGGGTCCACTCCGCGGGCCAGCCACGGGTTCTGTGTGGCCACGCCGGTGGGGCAGCGGTCGGTGTGGCACTTCTGGGCCTGGATGCAGCCGATGGAGAGCATGGCCTCGCGACCGACGGCGATGATGTCCACGCCGAGGGCGAACGCGACCACCGCGTTCTCGGGGATCCCCAGCTTGCCCGAGCCCACGAACACCACGTCGTCCGTGAGCCCGGCCTCCGCGAAGACCCGGTACACGCGGGAGAAGCCTAGCCGGAACGGGAGTGACACGGCGTCGGTGAAGACGAGGGGAGCGGCTCCGGTACCGCCCTCGCCGCCGTCGATGGTGACGAAGTCGACACCGCGCTCCCGGGACACCATCGCGGAGGCCAGCTGCTCCCAGAACTCCAGTTCGCCGACGGCGGACTTGATGCCCACCGGAAGGCCGGTGCGCTCGGCGATCTCCTCGACCAGGTCGAGCATGGAGTCGACGTCGTGGAAGGCGGTGTGTCGGGAGGGGCTCGCACATTCGCGGTCGGTGGGGACCCCGCGGATCCGCCCGATCTCCGCGGTGACCTTGGCGGCGGGCAGCAGGCCGCCGAGCCCGGGTTTGGCACCCTGGCTGAGTTTGATCTCGATCGCCCTGATCGGGTGCTTCTCGGTGAGGGCGACCAGCGCGTCGAGGTCGAGACGGCCGTCGGCGTCGCGGACCCCGAAGTAGGCGGTGCCGATCTGGAAGACCAGGTCACCGCCCTTCTGATAGTAGGGGCTCAGCCCACCCTCGCCCGTGTTCTGCAGAGCTCCCGCGAGGGCGGCCCCGCGGTTGAGGGCCTCGAGGGCCGGAGCCGACAGAGCGCCGTAGCTCATCCCGGAGACCGACACCAGGGACTCGGGTCGGAATGCGCGGGCCCGGCCGCGGGCGGCGCCGAGGATCTTGGCCGGCGGGAGTTGGAGTTGCTCGGCGGAGTGCGCGTGGGCGGACACCGTGACCCCGGCGAACGTGCGCGGCTTGATGATCGGGTATCCGGAGAGGAACTCGATGTTGTTGTCCGTGCCGAACCCGAACGTCGTGGCCCGCCCCTCCGCCGACTCCTGGATCCAGGCGCGTTGATCACGGGTGAACGGGCGCTCCTCGTCGTTGCCCGCCACGATGTACTGGCGCAGTTCGGGCCCGATGGAACTCAGGGCCATCCGGGCGTGCCCGAGCACGGGGAACGTCCGGAGGATCGGGTACCTGGTCTGTCGCAGGTCCGAGGCCGCGACGGCGGCCAGGGCCGCGACGGGGGCGCCGAGGAGCCACTTGCGCATGTCGACCTCCGGTTCTGTCGGTGTCCCCATCATGGACCATCCCCCCTGCGCCCGTGCCCGACTCCCTGCGGCGGGGCGCCTACGGTGGCCGCACCGGTCGCGGACACCGGGACCCTGGGCGAGAGGACCACACCGATGAACCACGCGGAACAGGACGACCCGGAACAGGACGACGGCCTGGGTCCGCTTTCCCCGCCACCCTCGGCCGAGTCGGGGTTCTCCACCTCCCGCACGGTGCGGACAGGCGACGTCGACCCACGGCGCAGGCTGAGACTGGACAGTATCGCCCGGTACCTGCAGGACGTGGCGGGCGACGATCTCGAGTTCACCGGGCACGCGCGGACCGACCCGTACTGGATCGTGCGGCGGACCGTCATCGACGTGATCGAACCGATCACCTGGCCGGCCACCGTTCACCTCCACCGCTGGTGTTCGGGACTCTCCACGCGGTGGGCGAACATGCGGGTGCGCCTGACGGCGGACCCGCAGGCCGGCCCCGATGACGCAGGCACGCGACCCGACGGGCTGGTGGAGACCGAGGCGTTCTGGATCAACGTCAACGCCGAGGGCGTGCCCGCCCGCATCAGCAACGAGGGCTTTGCCACCCTCTCCGCCTCCACCCAGGACCACCGGCTGCGGTGGGCCGCCATGACCGAGCCCCTGCCCACCGAGGCCCCGGGACGGGATCTGCCGGTGGACCGACCCCACGTACTGCGCAGCACCGATTTCGATCTGCTCCAGCACCTCAACAACGCCGCCTACCTCGACGCGGTGGAGGACGAACTCCTGGATCACCAGGACCTGCTGCGAGGACGCCACCGCATCGTGATCGAGTATTCGCGGCCCGTGGTGCCGGGGGCCGTGATGACGATCCGGCGCATCCGGTCCGGGGACCGGTTACGGATGTGGATGCTCGTCGAGGACCGCGTCGCAGCGGCCGTGACCGTGACGGGACGGCCGGACGCCCGACAATAGGGGGCGGAGTCGTCGGCAGGGTGGCCGGTGACGCCCCTCAGGGCAGGATGCGCGCGACGACCTCGGCGGCCACGTCCTCCAACAGCGGGCCCGCGTTGGCGATTGACCTGGCGAGGTCCGGCTCCCGCTCGGTGAGGGCGGCCGCTGCCGCGAACCCGGCCTCGGCCACGCGGTCCGCGCCCAGGTCCAGGCGTCCGCACACGGCCACCACGGGCACCGCGTGCGAGCGGCACAGCGCCGCGACTCCCATGGGGGTCTTGCCGTGCATCGTCTGGTCGTCGAGGCGACCCTCGCCGGTCACCACCAGGTCGGCGGCGGACACCACGTCCTCGAGGCCGGTGAGGGTGCCCAGCACCTCGAACCCGGGGTCCAGGGACGCGTCGAGCAGTTCCCGCGCCGCGAAGCCCACGCCCCCCGCCGCACCGGAGCCCGGCGCATCGGGATCCACCGCGAGGCCCTGGCCGCGCAGGACCTCGACCAGGCGGGCCAGCCCCGACTCGAGGACCTCGATCTGAGCGGCGGAGGCCCCCTTCTGCGGCCCGTAGACGCGGGCCGCTCCCAGAGGACCTAGCAGTGGATTGTCCACATCGCAGGCGACCAGGATGCGTGAGGCGCGGACCCCGGGGTCGAGTCCGTCCAGGTCGACGTGGTCGAGGTCCACGAGTGCGCCACCACCGTCGGGAAGTTCGGCGCCAGAGGAGTCGAGAAAGCGGGCTCCCAACGCGGAGAGCATGCCCGTACCGCCGTCGGTGGAGGCGCTGCCGCCGATGCCGAGGTGGATGTTGCCGCGGCCCGACCGGAGCGCGGCCAGGAGAACCTCGCCCACGCCCCGACTGGATGACTCGAGGGGCCGCATCCGGCCACCAGGGAGGCGGAGCAACCCACAGGCGTCGGCCATCTCCACGAAAGCGGTGTCGGGGTCGATGGCGGCGAAGGAGGTCTCGACGGCCTCTCCCGTGGGACCGGACGCGGTCACGCGCACCTCGCGGGCACCTCCGGCGACCATCACCTCGAGACTGCCGCCGCCCCCGTCCGCGACCGGCCTCACCACCACATCGGTGTCCGGATGGGCCCGGCGAGCACCTGCGGCAGCGTGGTGGCATGCCTCGATAGCGGTGAGAGAGCCCTTGAAGGCCCCGCAAGCCACGACGATCGTCACCACTGCATCATTCCCCATCGTGTCAGCGGACACACGACGGCCCGGGGTCGTGACCCCCGACGGGAGCCACGACCCCGGGCCGTGGGGGCGCATCCGGCGTGACCGGATGCTGCTGGGTCAGCCCAGCGAGCCGGCGAACAGTCCGGCGTCGATGCCCAGGTCCGCGCCGGCCTCTGCGCCGGAGCTCAGACCGGCGAGCTCGCCGGAGAGGGAGCCGGAGTCGGTGCCCTCGTCAGCGGAGCCGGAGAGGGAGCCGGTGGCGGTGTCGGTGCTCTCGTCAGCCGAGCCCGAGACGGAGCCCGTGGCGGTGTCGGTGCCCTCGTCGGCACTGCCCGCACCGAGCGAACCGGTGTCCAGCGATCCGGTGCCCGCGTCGGTGCCGCCGTCGAGGAGGGCGCTGCCGGTGTTGGGCGAGACGCCGAGGCTGCCGAGCTCGACCGAGCCCGGGTTGGAGGCCTCGGCATCGAGGTTCAGGTTGAAGGCGAGGCTGCCCAGGTCGACGGCGAGGTCGGTCCCGAGGCCGAGGTCGGCCAGGCTGCCGTTCTCCCCGGCGATCTCCGTGAGGCTCCCGGTGTCGCCCGCGAGTCCCTCAAGGCTCCCGTTCGGGGCCTCCTGCGCGGCAGCGAACCCGGGGAACGCGATGGCGGCACCGAGTCCGAACGCGCCGACGGCGGCGATCTTGGCAGTCGTACGGTTGGTGGTCTTCCGGTGGGTGTTCGTCATGTACTGAACAGCTCCCATCTTCATTGACCCCGATGTCTCTCATCGCGGGCACCTCGATCGAAAGCGAGGTGCGTCGGCGACACTACAAGCGGACACCGACCCTGTCAGGGGGTCAAATGCTGAGTGTTCCTTGAGGTAACACTTCGGTCACTGGCCTCCATCCGGGCGCGTTCTCCCGTGTCGCGGGGTTGGCAGCGAACCGGGTCGCACCTGCCTAGGCTGGGGTTATGGACACGCCTGCGGACGCGGATCCGGCAGCAGACGGGGCGCCTGCCGTCGTCGAGACCCACAGCGCTCTCATTATTCTCTATGGTGACGAGGCTCACAAAGTCCGTAAGCGGATCGACCTCGGTTTCCTCGACAACACGACCGTCGGGGCCCGCGCCGAGCAGAGCCGACGGGAGGTCGAGCTCAACAGTCGGCTGGCACCGGACGTCTACGGCGGTGTACTCGAGGTCCGCGGGCCCGACGGCGACGTGATCGACCACGTGGTCCGGATGCGCCGACTCCCCTCCCGGCGGAGCCTGGAAGCACTGGTCCGCTCGAGGGCGGCGGGCACGAGTCGCGCCGACGATCCGGATCTCGTGGCGGGCGTGCAGGAGGTGGGTCGGCAGCTCGACCACCTGCATGCCGCGAGTCCCCGCTCGGAGGAGGTCGCGGCCATGGGCGCGCCGGACGCCGTGGCCGGGCTGTGGCGTGAGTCGATCGGACTCCTGCGTCGGCTGAGCGTCGGCGAGGACGCACCGGAGATCGTCGACGACGTGGAGTGGCTCGCGGGGGAGTACCTCCGCGGAAGGGAGCGACTCCTGCGCGCACGCGTCGGGGCCGGCCGGGTGGTCGACGGGCACGGGGATCTGCTCGCTGCCGACATCTACCTCGAGGACGACGGGCCCCGGGTGATCGACTGTCTCGAGTTCGACGACCGGCTGAGGTTCGGGGACGCCGTGCTCGACGCGGGATTCCTGGCGATGGACCTCGACAGGTTGGGGGCTCGAGACCTCGCCGAGGCCTTTCTCGAGGCGTATCGGGACTTCTCGGGGGACGATGCCCCGTCGTCCCTCGTCCACCACTACATCGGGTACCGCGCGCTGGTCCGGTCCAAGGTCACGGCCATCCGGGCCGACCAATCGGGGAGCGCAGGGGCGCAGGCGCGGGACGCCCTGAAACTCGCGGACCGGGCCGTCGACGCCCTCCTGCGGGCCCGCGTCCGGTTGGTTCTCGTGGGAGGGGTGTCCGGGTCGGGCAAATCGACGCTGGCCGCACCACTGGCGGTAGCCCTGAAGGCCGAGCTTCTCCGGTCCGATGACCTGCGCTCCGACGTCCCCGCGGACCAGGGCGGGGGGCGGTACTCGGAGGAGGCGATCGCCGCCGTCTACACCAGGATGCTCGACGTGGCCGGGGACATGCTCGCGATGGGGCGCAGCGTGGTCCTCGACGCCACCTGGCTGGACCCCCGCCGCCGCGCCGAGGCGGAGACCGTTGCCGCCGACGCGCACGCCGAACTCGTGGAGGTCGCGTGTACGGCTCCGCGCGGGGAACTGGTCCGGCGGATCGAACAGCGGCGGCGCGCGGGTTCGGACCCGTCGGAAGCGACCGTGGCGGTGCTCGGGCGACAGCTCGCGGGCCTGGCCCCCTGGCCCGAGGCGATCGAAGTGGGCACCACCGAGCTGGACATTCGCTCCGCCGACGCCGTCCGGGAGTGGGCGGAGCGGAATCTCGGGCCCCTGCCCTGGGCCTGAGGCGGGGCGGGCGCGACCGCGACTGGTCAGCGGCGGGTCAGCGCGGGGTGGGCGAGCCCGGCGGGCGGGGAATGGAGCTGACGAACTGCATCGAGCGGTAGGGCCAGCCGGCCGGGCCCACGGCCGAGTCGTGGGTGTTCCACTGACTCACGACGAGGTGCCACCGCTCCGGAGTGGATCCGGGTACGGGGCAGCCGCAGTAGAGCTGGGCGACCCGCGCCGGGCCGGCGGCCGGATCGGAGCCGTCGGACTCGTCACCCCAGGCGCAGCCGTGCAGGAGTGTGGTGTGGGCGGTCACCGAGCCGTCGAGAAGGTCCGCGCCGATGTGCGGGAAGGTGAGGCAGTCGATCCGGTAGTGCTCCGCGTTGAAGTAGGTGAGGGTCCAGAAGTCCTCGCACCGCCGCAGGTACATCTCGCCGATACGGCCCGGCAGCACGATGGTGGTGGGGTTGCCCCAGGCCCATGCCCCGTCGCGGAATCCCCACGTCTGCCATCCGTTGACGCCGGGGTCGGCCAGCTGCTCCTCACGGACCCGCATGAGGATGACCCCCTTGTCCCGCTGGAAACCGGTCGACAAGACGTAGACGAATCCGTCTCCGCCCGACTCCCAGGTCCACAGTTGACGGTGCCCGCCCTCGAGCAGTGGGGAGAAGGTGACGCCGGTCGGCTCCCAGGTGTGGCCGTCGTCGACGGAGCGGTGGATCTCGGTCCGGGTGACCGTCCCGAGACCCTCGTTGACCATGACGTGGAGATACATCGTGTCCCCCACGGTCAGGACGTCGCCGGGGAGGATCGTGGAACAGCCCCGGCCGTGGACGTAGTCGAGGAGTTGGCCCGCGTAGTCCGGTGGGCCGGCTCCGGCCGCGCCCGTCCACACCAGGCCTCCGGACGCATCGAAGTCGTCGGCGAACAGACCGACGGGGGACCTCCAGTCCGGATTCCCCGGCCCGGGCCGCTCGTCGGTGGTGGGAGTGCACTGCGCGATCCCGGGGTGGGGTCGACCCACGTGGGGTGCGCCCACCCCCGCCCCCGCGAAGGTGTCGCCGAACACGGCGAGCAGGCGTCCGGAGGGCGTCCGGGCGGTGATCCCCAGGTCGGTTCCCTCCATCCCGAACGCGGTGGTGATCCCGGGTCCGGTGAGGTCGCGGACCTTCCGGGTGCTGGCCTGCGGGGCCGGGGTCGGCGGGCGCGAGTCCGTCATCGCATCGACGCTACCTCCCCCCGCGACAGACCGGGAACCGATCGTGGACGCATCACAATTCGGTCAATGCGCGGGCGAACACGGAACGCGGACGCGTATGGTCGTGCGCGTGACACACCCCTTCGCACGGGCGGGGCGCGAGATCGTCCCCGGCCACTGGTTCGGCCCTGTGGCCGTCGTGGCAGTGGGGTGTGCGCTCGCGTGGATCATCGTGGGTTTCGGTCACGGAGCCGCACCGGCGCTGCTGGTGTTGGCGCTCACCACCGTGGTGGCACTGTGGAACTCCCCGCTCAGGATGACCGGTCACGAGCCCCTTCAGTCGGTGCGCAGCGCCTGTACCGAACACGCCGTGGTGGTCCTGTGGCGTCCCGGGTGTCCGTACTCCTCCGCACTGCGGCGGCGCGCCGCCCGGGAGGGGCTCGAGGTGCACTGGGTCAACATCTGGCGGGACGAGGACGCCTACGAGCTCTGCCGCAGCATCAACATGGGTTCGGAGGAGACGCCCACCGCGATGCTGCTCGACCCGGCGCTCTCCGGGCCCGTGGTGATCCCGGCCTCCGTACCGGGCATCCGAGAAGCCACCGCGGCCGGGCTCCCCCGGGGGCGGGCGCGTCGCGCTATCTGATCGTCGGCTCCCCGCACTCGTCCCCGAGCGCCATGTCGGCGATCAGCCCCGACGCGCGCAACTCCTCCAGTCGCGGCGCGACCCGATCGCGCAGGGCCCACGGGTCGATGGTGTTGACGTGGATCCCTGTCGCCCCCTCGAACCCGGCCGGGGTGGAGATCCGCCACTTGAGCACGATCCGCCACGGCATGGGGGCGTCGACCCCCGGCGGTCGGGTGTGCCACTCCTCGTTTGTCGGCACCAGAGGGCCCGTGGCGGCGTGGCAGGCGTGCAGCAGATCGGAGACCCCGCGCAGTTCCTCCGGCGAGTGTTCCCACGGATCACTCGCCGCTGATCGCGAATAGACGACGAGGGCGGGATAGCGGTGCCCCACCCCGACAACCGCCACCGCGTGCTCGTTGGCCGCCACCACCAGCCCCTCCGAGACCGCGAGACCGACCCCGAGGGTGGCGTAGAGGTCCGGCTCCCGGTCGAGGGCGGCCACCTCGCGAGCGGTCTTCGCGGGGATCTCGTCGATCGCCACGAGCTGCTTGTGCAGATGGGCGAACGACGCGCCCGCCGGCTGCAACCAGTTCTGGAACACCGACACGTACCGGGCGTGGGGGTTGTCGAGGTACAGCTTCCGCATGGCGCGGACGGTGAAGGCGATGAACTGGTGGTGCTCGTCCGGGTCGAGGGACCCCGACGAGGAGTACCTGTCGGTGGAGACGGCCCCGTCGACCAGGTGACGTCGGGCCACCACGACGTCGTGGCAGCCACCGAAGAAGCTCTCCGAGCGGGCGGCCAGTTCCGCGGTCCCCATGGCATCGGCGACCGACGGATCCCCCTGCGCTGCGGCGATCCGGTTCCGGACCAGCGAACGGACGTGTTCGACACCGGCCTCGGTCCCGAGGTAGGCGGATTGATGCGCGGCGGCCCCGGCCGGGATCCGGTAGCCGTGGACCGCTTTCCAGTAGTCGAGCGAGACGATCTCGAAGAGGTTTCCGAAAAGTCGGAACTCGGGCGTCGTCAGGTCGAGTCGGTCCGGTGCCACCTGGTCGAGCGTCGTCCAGGTGTCGCCGGCGCGTATAAGGCGGGACTTCTCGGGGGTGGTCTCGCGAAGGCGGGACACGCAGAACGCGCAGTGGGCCTCGGGGGCCACCGGGTCCACCGGGCGGACCTCGCCGGGGTGATGGTCGACGGGGCGGTTACCTCGGCCCGGGACCGTCCACACCTCGGTGCCGGTGAACGGGTTGATCTGCTTGACGGTCCCGTCCGCCATCCGACGCAGCGGTCGAATCCGGGGAGACGGGGCGTCAGGCGGGGTGGTCACCCGCCGAGCCTAGGCGGTGCTGGGTGGCTGGCCGACGACGGCGAGAGTAAATCTACGCCGCACCGGTGGAACTGTGACGAACGTAACACTATCCTGAGTTTCCACGATGTGGGTATGAGACAGGGGGATTGGTGCTAGCGATCCCGCGTGGAGACACCGACCGAACAGAGGACCGAAGATGTCATCGAAACGTGCACTACACATTCGTGCGGCGGCCGTTGCCGGCGCGGCCCTTCTCGCGGCAACCGGCTCCCCGGCGGTCGCAGGCGCCCAGGAGGGGTCGCTCGACCTCGGGCTGGGACTGAATCTCGAGCTGTTGCTCGGGTCGGCGGGATCCGGAGAAGGGGGGTCCCTCGAGGGTTCGCTCGAGCCCGGTTCCCTCGAGCCCGGTTCCCTCGACCCCGGTTCGCTGGGACAGGGTTCGTTGGATGGCTCCCTTGAGCCGGGTTCCCTGGATCCGGCGTCGCTCGCGCCGCTGTCCGCCGGGTCCGACGAGGGTTCGCTCGAGGGTTCGCTGGAGCCCGGATCGCTGGAGCCCGGATCGTTGGAGCCGGGATCGTTGGAGCCGCTGTCGGCGGGTTCGGACGAGGGATCTCTCGAGCCGGGATCCGTCCAGGCTGGTTCGCTCGTGGCGTTGACGGTGCTCCTTGCGCTCGGTTCGGAGGGGGGCGAGGGGTCGCTCGATCCGGCGTCGCTCGCGCCGCTGTCCGCCGGGTCTGACGAGGGTTCGCGCGAGGGGTCCCTTGAGCCGGGTTCGCTGGACGAGGGCTCGTTGGAGGGTTTCCTGGAGCCCGGGTCCCTGGAGCCCGGGTCCCTGGAGCCCGGGTCCTTGGAGCCCGGATCGCTCGAGCCCCTGTCGGCGGGGTCCGAGGCAGGCTCCCTCGAGGGGTCGCTCGAGCTTCCCCTCGCGTCGGTCGCCGGGTCGCTCGCCCCGCTGTCGGTGGGCTCCGAGGCCGGGTCTCTGGAGGGTTCGCTGGAGCCGGGGTCGCTCGATCCCGCCTCACTGGCGCCGCTGTCGGTGGGCTCCGAGGCCGGGTCGCTGGACGGCTCCCTGGAAGGGTCGCTGGAGCCCGGCTCGCTCGACGACGGTTCGGTGGAGGGTTCTCTCCCGATGGGGTCACTGGAGCCGGGTTCCGTGGAAGGCTCGCTCGCCCCGGTCGGATCCCTAACCGCATCCCTGGCCCCGTTGGGTTCGACTGTCGGCTCAGCGGTCGGGTCACTGCCGATCCTGCTGCCCGTCGTCCTCGTCGGTGGGTCGATCGCCGCCGCCCCGATGATCGGGCAGTCGGTCATGGACCTCGGGCTGGTCCTGCCGCCGCTGCCCGGGATGCCCATGGCGCCGCCCGCCCCGGTCGCCGTTCCCGAGGCGCCGCCGGCTCCCGGCCCGACAACCCCCAACGGTCGCGGTGGAGAACCGGGTGCCGCGGGCGGCGTGGCGGTGGCCGCGAACGCGGCGATCGTCACCACGGGATCGCTCGGCGACTACGAGGTGGGGCTGCCGGACGGTGTCACCCTGCCCCCGCTGCCCTTCATCCGGTGACCTGACACGCGATCGGCGAACCGAGGCCCGATCAGCCCCGCTCCGAGTG
>NZ_KB714653.1:81924-102317 GCF_000349585.1 Dietzia sp. UCD-THP | reverse complement strand
CACTCGGAGCGGGGCTGATCGCCATTTCGGGGGCGAGCCGAGGCGACGACCTGAGAGAAATCTCACAGGGTGGAATCCGGGTCCCACGTCAGTCGGCGTTGATTGACGAAACCGAATTGTGCGGCTAACCCCTTTTCCCCATATTATTTGCGGGCCAGAGCACCACGGTGATCTGAGTGCGGGTGCTCCAGCCACCACGGAGTCCGCCCGTCGACAAACGAAGGCGAGCAGATTATGACGACTCCCGGCCCCAAAGGCTTGTACCGCCCTGAATATGAACACGATTCCTGTGGTGTCGCGTTCGTCGTGGACATGTACGGACGTCAGTCCCGGGACATCGTCGAGAAGGCGATCGCCGCGCTCGTGAACCTCGAGCACCGGGGTGCGGTCGGCGCCGAGGCCAACACCGGTGACGGCACGGGCCTGATGATCCAGGTGCCGGACCGGTTCTTCCGCGAGGTGATGCGCGCAGAGCAGAACCTGGAGCTGCCCGAGGTCGGTGCGTACGCGACCGGACTGTGTTTCCTCCCCCAGTCCCGGATGCTCGCGATGGACGCCATGCGGTTGGTGGAGCGGATCGCCGCGGAGCAGGGGGTCACCGTCATCGGATGGCGCGAGGTCCCGGTCGACGACTCGACGGTCGGCGCGATCTCCCGCGACGCTCAGCCCACCATCCACCAGATCTTCGTCAAGGCCGCGGGCGCGGACGGGGCGCTGCTCACCGGTCTCGCGCTGGAGCGCAAGTGCTTCGTGGTCCGCAAGCGGTGCGAGCACGAACTCGGATCCAAGGGTCCCGGTAAGGGCGACCTGGGCTCCGAGACCGTGTACTTCCCGTCGCTGAGCCCCCGCACCTTCGTCTACAAGGGCATGCTGACGGAGAAGCAGCTCCCGGACTTCTACCTCGATCTTCAGGACGAGCGCGTCGAGTCCGCCCTGGGAATCGTGCACTCCCGGTTCTCGACCAACACGTTCCCGGCCTGGCCGCTCGCGCACCCGTTCCGCTACGTCGCACACAACGGCGAGATCAACACCGCCCGAGGCAACGAGAACTGGATGCGGGCCCGGGAGTCGCTCATGTCGAGCGAGCACATCGAGGACCTGTCGGCAGCGCTACCCGTCTGCACCCCGGGCGGATCCGACACCGCGCGGTTCGACGAGGCGCTCGAGTTGCTGACGCTCGCCGGCCGCACTCTCCCGCACGCCGTGATGATGATGGTTCCCGAGGCCTGGGAGCGTCACGAGACCATGGATCCGGCCAAGCGGGCGTTCTACGAGTACCACGCCTCCCTCATGGAGGCCTGGGACGGTCCGGCGTCCATCACGTTCACCGACGGCACCGTCATCGGCGCGGTCCTCGACCGCAACGGGCTTCGCCCCTCCCGGATCTGGGTCACCGACGACGGCCTCGTCGTCATGGCCTCGGAGGTCGGCGTCCTGGACATCCCGCAGGACAAGGTCGTCACCAAGACCCGCCTGCGCCCCGGCCGCATGTTCCTGGTCGACACCGCCGCGGGGCGGATCATCGACGACCAGGAGATCAAGGCGCAGCTGGCCGCGGAGCACCCGTACCAGCAGTGGCTCGACGAGGGCATGGTCCGGCTCACCGACCTGCCGCGAGTCGACCAGGAGATCATGAGCCACGAGCGCGTGGTGCTGCGGCAACGGGTGTTCGGCTACACCGAGGAGGAGTTGCGGATCCTGGTCTCCCCGATGGCCCGGATCGGGGCCGAGGCGACCGGGTCGATGGGCACCGACACCCCGCTGCCGGTGCTCTCGCAGCGGGCCCGCATGCTGTTCGACTACTTCGCCCAGCGGTTCGCCCAGGTCACCAACCCGCCTCTCGACGCCATCCGCGAGGAGCTCGTCACCAGCTACGGGGTGACGCTCGGGCCCGAGGGCGACCTCATCAACCCCGGTCCGGACTCGTGTCGCCAGATCAAGCTCGACAATCCGATTCTGGGCAATGCCGAGCTCGCCTCACTGCTGGCGGCGGGGGAGACCCACCCGGGGTTGCGTGCGGTGACCGTGCGCGGGCTCTACAACGTGGCGCACGGCGGCCGGGGCCTGCGGATCGCGCTGGAGCGCATCCGCCGCGAGGTCTCGGACGCGATCGACGACGGGGCTGCGATCATCGTGCTCTCGGACCGCGAGTCCGACGAGCGCAACGCCCCCATCCCGTCGCTGCTGTTGACCTCCGCGGTACACCACCACCTGGTCCGGGAGAAGACCCGGACGAGGGTCAGCCTGGTGGTGGAGTCGGGTGACGCCCGCGAGGTGCACCACATGGCGGTGCTGTTCGGCTACGGCGCCAACGCCATCAACCCGTACATGGCCTTCGAGTCGATCGACGAGCTGGTCAAGACGGGCGACCTCACCGGTATCGACACGGTCGAGGCCTGCGCGAACTACCGCAAGGCGGCCGCCAAGGGCGTGCTCAAGGTGATGTCCAAGATGGGGATCTCCACGCTCGCCTCGTACACGGGCGCCCAGCTGTTCGACATCACCGGACTGTCGCAGGAGCTGTGTGACGAGTACTTCACCGGCTCGATCAGCCCGATCGACGGGATCGGCCTCGACGAGATCGCCGAGGACGTTGCCCGTCGGCACCGCTTCGCGTTCCTGCCTCGCCCCGAGGAGGCCGCCCACCGCGAGCTCGAGATCGGCGGTGAGTACCAGTGGCGGCGCGAGGGCGAGTACCACCTGTTCAATCCGGACACGGTGTTCAAGCTCCAGCACTCCACGCGCTCCGGCCGGTACGAGATCTTCAAGGAGTACACGAGGCTCGTCGACGACCAGTCGGAGCGTCTGGCCACGCTGCGCGGGCTGTTCGAGCTCAAGAGCGACCGTTCGCCGGTGCCCATCGACGAGGTCGAGCCGGTGTCGGAGATCGTCAAGCGGTTCTCCACCGGCGCGATGAGCTACGGGTCCATCTCCGCGGAGGCGCACGAGACCCTGGCGATCGCGATGAACCGGCTGCACGCCCGGTCCAACTCGGGTGAGGGCGGGGAGTCGATCGCGAGGTTCACCCCCGACCCCAACGGGGACTGGCGGCGGTCCGCCATCAAGCAGGTGGCCTCCGGCCGGTTCGGGGTGACCAGCAATTACCTGGCCAACTGCACCGATATCCAGATCAAGATGGCGCAGGGTGCCAAGCCGGGCGAGGGCGGCCAGCTCCCGCCGGGCAAGGTGTACCCCTGGGTGGCCGAGGTCCGTGGGTCCACGCCGGGTGTCGGGTTGATCTCGCCCCCGCCGCACCACGACATCTACTCGATCGAGGACCTGGCGCAGCTCATCTACGACCTGAAGAACGCCAATCCCGAGGCGCGGATCCATGTCAAACTCGTCGCCGAGCAGGGCGTGGGGACCGTCGCGACGGGCGTGTCCAAGACCCACGCCGACGTGGTGCTGATCTCCGGCCACGACGGGGGCACGGGCGCCTCGCCGCTGACCTCGCTCAAGCACGCCGGTGGCCCGTGGGAGCTGGGCCTGGCCGAGACCCAGCAGACCCTGCTGGTCAACGGGCTACGCGACCGGATCGTCGTGCAGGTGGACGGTCAGCTCAAGACGGGCCGCGACGTGATCGTCGCCGCGCTGCTCGGTGGCGAGGAGTTCGGTTTCGCCACCGCCCCGCTGGTCGTGGCCGGATGCGTCATGATGCGCGTCTGTCACCTCGACACGTGCCCGGTGGGTGTGGCCACCCAGAACCCGGTGCTGCGTGAGCGGTTCAACGGCAAGGCCGAGTACGTGGTGAACTTCATGGAGTTCATCGCGCAGGAGGTCCGCGAGTACCTGGCCGAGCTGGGCTTCCGATCCCTCGACGAGGCGATCGGGCGCTCCGAGTGCCTGGACAAATCCCGGGCGTTCGCCCACAACAAGCGGGCCGCGAAGCTGGACCTCGAGCCGGTCTTCGCCCAGGCGGATTCCCCCTTCATGCACCAGGACCTGCGTTGCACGAAGCAGCAGGACCACAAGTTGGTGGGGGTGCTTGACCGCACGCTCATCGAGGACTTCCGGTCGGTGATCGCCGACCCGTCGACCGGTCCGGGCACCGGTCGGTACCCGATCTGCAACGTCAACCGCTCCGTCGGCACCATGCTCAGCTACGAGATCTCCAAGGCGTACGGTGCTTCGGGCCTGCCCGAGGGGTCGATCGACCTGACCTTCACCGGTTCGGCGGGCAACTCGTTCGGGGCGTTCCTCGCCGCCGGCGTGACCCAGCGGGTGTTCGGTGACGCCAACGACTACGTGGGCAAGGGGTTGTCCGGCGGACGGATCGTGGTCCGGCCCGCACTGGACGCGGCCCCGGACTTCATGGCGGAGAACAACATCATCGCCGGAAACGTGATCTGCTACGGGGCGACCAGAGGCGAGATCTTCCTGCGGGGAATCGTGGGCGAGCGCTTCTGCGTCCGGAACTCGGGTGTCACCGCGGTGGTCGAGGGCGTGGGTGACCACGCCTGCGAGTACATGACGGGCGGTCAGGTCGTGGTGCTCGGGTCGACCGGTCGCAACGTGGCGGCCGGGATGTCGGGTGGTGTCGCGTACTTCTACGACCCGGACGGGCAGCTGCCCACGAACCTCAACGACGAACTCGTCGAGATCGAACAACTGCTGACGGAGGACGTCGAGTTCCTGCACCGCATCGTGGAGCAGCACGCCACCGAGACCGACTCGGCGCGCGCCCGGGAGATCCTGTCCGGGTGGGCGCAGAACGTGAATCACTTCGCCAAGGTGATGCCGCGCGACTACAAGCGGGTGCTGCTCGCCATCGAGCAGGCGGAGAAGGACGGACGCAACGTGGACGAGGCGATCATGGAGGCCGCAAATGGCTGACCCGAAGGGCTTTCTCAAGCACACCGAACGGGAGCTCCCCGAGCGTCGGCCGGTGGACCTGCGCATCATGGACTGGAAGGAGGTCTACGAGTCGACGACCCTCCCGGAGGACGACCTGAGGACCCAGGCCAGTCGCTGCATGAGCTGCGGCGTCCCGTTCTGCCACCAGGGGTGCCCGCTCGGCAACATCATCCCGGAGTGGAACGACCTCGTGCACCGCGGACGGTGGGACGCGGCTGTGGACCGTCTGCACGCGACCAACAACTTCCCCGAGTTCACGGGACGCCTCTGTCCGGCCCCGTGCGAGGGTTCCTGCGTCCTGGGGATCAATCAGCCTCCGGTGACGATCAAGCAGATCGAGGTGGAGATCGCCGAGAAGGCGTGGGACGACGGCGACATGGAGCCGGTGATCCCCTCCTTCCGTACCGGACAGTCGGTGGCGATCGTGGGGTCCGGGCCCGCGGGGCTGGCGGCCGCACAGCAGCTCACCCGCGCCGGTCACTCGGTCACGGTCTTCGAGCGCGACGATCGCATCGGTGGTCTCATGCGCTACGGGATCCCCGAGTTCAAGATGGAGAAGGAGATCATCGACCGTCGCCTCGCCCAGATGGAGGCGGAGGGCACGGTCTTCCGTCCCGGCGTCAACGTGGGCAAGGACATCACCGCCTCGCAGTTGCGCGCCGAGTTCGACGCGGTCGTCCTCTGCGGCGGCGCGACCATGCGCCGGGACCTCCCGGTCCCGGGTCGGGAGCTCGACGGGATCCACCAGGCGATGGACTACCTGCCGCTGGCCAACAAGGCCGCCGTCGGCGATCCGGTCGTGGACGCCGACGGGCTGCCCGAGATCCATGCACGCGACAAGCATGTGATCATCATCGGCGGTGGCGACACCGGCGCCGACTGTCTCGGGACGGCCACCCGCCAGGGCGCGAAGTCGGTCAAGAGCTTCGAGATCATGCCCAGGCCTCCCGCGACCCGAGCCGCCTCGACCCCTTGGCCCGTCTACCCGCTGATGTTCCGGACGGCGTCGGCGCACGAGGAGAACGGCGAGCGGGTCTACAGTGTCTCGACCGCCGAGTTCCTCGGCGAGGGCGGCCATGTGACCGCGCTCAAGGGGTCCGAGGTGAAGATGGTCGACGGGCGTTTCGAAGCGGTGCCCGGCACCGACTTCGAGTACCCGGCGGATCTCGTCCTGCTGGCGATGGGGTTCACGGGGGCGCAGAAGTCGGGGTTGTGCTCCGACCTCGGGGTGGATTTCAGCGACCGGGGCAATGTGGACCGGGATGAGAAGTACTCGACCAACGTCGACGGGGTGTTCGTCGCCGGCGACATGGGGCGCGGCCAGTCGCTGATCGTGTGGGCGATCGCCGAGGGGCGCGCCGCGGCGGCCTCGGTGGACCGCTTCCTGATGGGGGAGACGGCCCTGCCGTCTCCCGTGCGACCCACGGACGTCGCTCAGCGCTGACCAGGGGACGCGCGGTCGGGGCCGCACAGCGGGGTATCGTTTTGCCTTAATAGAACCTAAGATGTGAGGCACTTCGCTCCAGGCCGCCCCGGCCGCCGTCACGGAAGGCATACATGGTCCGCCGTCGCCCTGCCGCCGTGTCCGGTGCCGTGTTCCTCCCACTGGTCGTCGCCTTTCTCGTGGCGCTGGGCCTGTCGCTGGTCATGGTCGGCGGTCCCGTGGCCTCCGCACAGGGGACCGGCTCCGGCGCGCGCGTCGAGGTGACCGATCTGCCCGTGCTCAGCGAACTCCCGCCCCTCCCGGTGGAAGGGGATTCACCGGCGCCGGAGGATGAGTCGGACTCGTCCCCTCTGGGGATCTCCGGCGTACAGACCGTGGCGCTGGGTCTGGCCGCCGCAGTGCTCGTCGCCGGCGGGATGGGCCTGGCCCTGGTGACGCGGCGCGGCCGAGTGGTGCTGCCGGAGGAGCAGGCCCCGCCCACCGGTCCTGCCCCGTGACGGCGGGGCCGATAGGCTCGGCGGTATGAGCCGCCATATCGCAGGACGGGGACGGACCTCGCGGGTGACACCTCCGGCCGGTCCGCCAGTGGACGACGTCGAGTGTGATCTGAGCAGCAAGCTCACCCTGGGCCAGTTCCTCAAACTGGCGTCCCTGCTCGACTCCGGAGCGGAGGCCAAGGACGCTGTCGCGTCCGGCGCGGTCACCGTCAACGGGGACGTCAACGAGCGTCGGGGTCGAGGGCTGGTCGATGGCGACGTGGTGGCGTACGGGGCTCGAGCGGCCCGCGTGGTCGCCCGTGACGGACAGGGGAGAGACCAGTGACCGAGATGACGTCCGGTGCCGCGCCGGCCCCGGTGGTGTTGCACGACGACGACCCCGGGGCCCGCCGCTACGCGGGGTGGTTGGCGGAGGAGTTCGAGACCCGTAGCACCCATTACGATTCAGTGGATCCCGCCGAGCTCGTGGTGGCCGGGACGGTCGTGCTCGTGACGGGCATGCGTCCTGGCGGTGGTCTGGGTGGGTCGGGGTTCATCAAGGACAACTGGGAGGCTCTGGTGGAGGCCGGTCGACGGGTCGCCGTCGTCATGGTGGGTCCCACCCCGGTCACCGATGACGCCCGGATCGACCTGATGTCCAGCGAGTTCTCCGCCGACCAGCTCCGCGCCCTCAAGTTGTTCCAGTTGCGCGGCGTGGTGACCCCTGACCAACTCGGATTCCGCCAGCGTCTGGGGGTCAAGACCGCGCTGGCGGCGCTGCGCCGGAAGGCGGACCGCACCCCCGAGGAGGAGTCGATGCTCGAACTGGGCGGGCTGGACCTCACGGACCGCCTGACTCTCGGTCCGCTCCTGCGGTGGATCAGACGCGAGGCGTGAACCGCCAGGGCGCCCGACACTCGCATTGTGATACCCGTTACACTTCGTGAGGACGGCCCCACGCCCGGGTGGGGTGCCTACCAGGAGGTTCCCTGACATGCGCACCACCATGCTCGCCGCGGCCTCGTCCGCCCTGATGACGGCCGCCCTGGTCGTCGGCGCCGGATCGGCGGCGGCGGCGCCGGATGAACCGACGGAGCCGTTCTGCGTGTGGATCCAGACGCAGAACGGCCTGCGCTGCATGTCGGTCGATCCGGCGACCATCGACGCGCTGGGGAGCCTGGGCTACGGCTCGTTCGGCACCGGTTCGCTGATGGACCTGCTGTCGACGATCATCAACACCGGTTCTGTCGTCCTGTCCGTGGACGTGCCCAACTCGACCGGCTCGTACGCGCCCGGGTCGCTGGGCAGCTACGGTCCGGAGGCCTCGATCGGCGAGCTCGCCGTCGGCTCCATCGGGTCCATCGCGGGGGCGTCCTAGTGGCGGTCGGTGCGGGTCAGCGCACCACGATCCCGTCGGAATCCGCGTAGAGCATGTCGCCGGGGACGAATTCGACCCCGCCGAAGCTCACCGTCACGTCGTGTTGCCCGGCTCCGGTCTTCGACGATTTCCGCGGATTGGTCCCGAGGGCCTTGCATCCGAAGTCCATCCCACCGATGACCGCCGAGTCGCGGATCGCCCCGTGCACCACCACCCCGGCCCAGCCGTTGGACCGTCCGAGCTCGGCGATGAGGTCTCCGACGAGTGCGGTGTGCACGCTGGCGTCACCGTCGATCACCAGAACCCGGCCGTGTCCGGGTTCGCCCAGGACACTCTTGAGCAGTGCGTTGTCCTGGAAGCACCGGACGGTGGAGATCGGCCCGAAGAACTCGGTGCGCCCACCGAGGTCGAGGAACTGGGTGTCGCAACTCCGCACACCCTCCCCGATCTCGTCGACGAGGTCGGCGGTGGGGACGAATCCGCTGGGGGTGTCGGTCATGGCTGGCCCTCCTGGTGTCGTGTCGAGTTCCCTTCACGCTATCCCGCGACCACGGCCCGGGAGACCTCGGCCGTGGGGGACAATGGCACCTGACGGTGTCACCGAGATCCCCCGAGAAGGAGGAGGACCGATTCGTGGCCAAGTACGAACTCCTGATCCACGCCCGCCGCGCCGTGGTCGACGGACGCATCCAGCAGGCCGCTGTGACGGTGGACGGAGGGGTGATCTCCTCCGTGCGCACGGGGTCCGAGGCGCGCGACGTCGGGTTGGCGGGTGACCACACCGTCGATCTCGGCGACGACGTCGTGCTGATGCCCGGTCTGGTCGACCCTCATGTGAGCACCGAGGACGTCGCGGTGGGGACCCGCTCGGCCGCCCTCGGGGGGATCACCTCGGTGGTCGACTACGGAACGAACGGCGACCCGGCGGCCACCACCGTGGAGCAGGTCGACCGCTGGCACGAGGCCGTGGCCGGGGAGTCCTTCGTCGACGTGGGGTTGTGGGGTGCCGCGGTGCCCGACAACCTGGGTCGGCTCGGCGCCCTGCTGGACAGGGGGGTCTTCGGCATCTCCGCGGTGGCGGAGGGCAAGGGTGTCGCGGGGGCCCCAACTCTGACCGGCCGGGAGCTGGTGGCGGCAGCGGAAGAGGTGGCCGGTCACGGCGGCCTGTTCGCGGCGGATGCCGGCATCGGGGACCTTACCGCCCTGCTGGACGTCTGTCGCGGGACCGGCGGCAGCCTGCATCTCCGCTCCGTCGCCGACCCCGAGGAGGTGCCGCTCCTGCGCGCGGCGAAGTCGGAGGGCCTTCGGGTGACCGCCTCCACCAGCCCGCACCTGCTCGCCCTGGTCTCCGAGGTCACCCACGGCGGGGCCGCCGCCGCCGAGCTGGACCCCCCGATCCGGGACGCCGCCAGCCGCGAACTTCTCTGGGACGCACTGCGCGACGGCACGATCGACGCGATCGCCTCCGCCCGGCTCGGGCTGTCGGTCGTGTGGACGGAAGCACGGCGGAGGGGGTGCGATCTCGCGGACGTGGCGTGCTGGATGTCCGGGAGGACGTCCGCGATCGTCGGACTCGAGGACCGGGGTGAGATCCGGACGGGTCTGCGGGCCGACTTCACGGCCGTCGCCGACGACGAGGCGTTCGTCGTCCTCCCCGGGGCCCGCGAGCTCGGATCGACCGACTCGGTGTACGCCCAGAGGGCGCTGGCGGGAGTGGTGCGCTGGACCATGACCGACGGTCGCGTCGTCGATCCCCGATCCCTCGCCAGGGGCGCCGTCCTGTCCCGGCGCGGCACATGAACCCCGTCGTCGAGGGACTGGCCTTCCTCCCGTTCCCGGCTGGTGTGACCTCGGCCCTGCTCATCACCGAGTACGCGCTGAAGATCCTGGCCCTGGGCATGGTCCCGGAAAACCGGCAACCGGCGTCCTCGCAGGCCTGGCTGCTGGTGATCCTGTTCATCCCGATTGTCGGGGTGCCGTTGTTCCTATTGCTGGGCAACCCGTACATCACCGGGCGACGACACATCATCCAGGCGGAGGCCAACAGGCTCTACGAGGAGGCCCTCGAGGACCAGCCGACGGTCCCGGACGCGGTGCGGGTGGATCCCGGTGTGCGGACCATCCTCGAGATGAACCGCACGCTCACCTCGATCCCCTGCATGTCAGGTGATTTCGTGGCGCTGCACTCGGACTATTCCGCGTCGCTGGCGGCGATGACGGCGGCGGTGCGGTCCGCTCGTGACCACGTGCACATCGAGTTCTACGCCCAGTCCTGGGACGACGAGACCGACGAGTTCTTCGCCGCCGCCGTCGAGGCCGCGGAGCGGGGGGTGGCGGTCCGGGTGCTGGTCGATCACCTCGGTTCGCTGAGGTACCGGGGATTCGCGCTGCTCCGCCGGCGTCTGCGCCGCACGCCGGTCGAGGTCCACCTCATGCTGCCGATCAACCCGTTCGTGGGCAGGTTCCGACGGCCTGACCTGCGGAACCACCGCAAGATGCTCATCGTCGACGGAGACCGCGGATTCATCGGCTCCCAGAACCTCATCGCCCGGAACTACGGCAGTCCCCGCAACGCCCGGTTGGGCCGGGAGTGGGTGGACCTCATGATGGAGGTCCGGGGGGAGATCGTCCGCGCGATGGACGGGGTCTTCCTCGTGGACTGGTACTCCGAGTGCGGGGAGGTCATCGGCACCCTCGAGGAACTGTCCCGGGGACTACCGGTGGCGGCCGGACGTCTTGCGGGCGACCCGACCGCCGGCGACCCGGTCAGCGCCTTCCAGCTCGTCCCGTCCGGGCCCGGATACCGCACGCAACCCAACCTGCGCATGTTCACCCAGCTCATCGGGCAGGCCGAGCATCGGATCAGGATCGTCAGTCCGTACTTCGTCCCGGACGAGGCGCTGCTCCACGCCGTGACGTCGGCGGCATTCCGGGGTGTCGACGTGGAATTGTTCGTTCCCGAACACGCCGACCAGTTCATGGTCCACCACGCCCAGCGGTCCTACTTCCGTGCGCTGCTCGAGGCCGGGGTCCGGATCAACAGGTTCCGCTCGCCCGCGGTGTTGCACACCAAGATGCTGCTTATCGACGATTTCACCGGGGTGGTGGGGTCGAGCAACATGGACCAGCGGTCGTTCAACCTGAACTTCGAGATCAGCCTGCTGGTCCTCGGCGGAGAGGCGGTGGCCGAGATGAACGAGGCGGTGGACGCCTACCTCGAGGACAGCACTCCTCTCGACCTGGAGACCTGGCAGCGCCGACCCTGGCCGGGGCGCTACGTGGACAACGTCGCGCGACTGAGTTCGGCGCTCCAGTAGGCCTGGGGCCCGTCCGGTCGCACGCTCGCCCCGGGTGTCTCCGCCTGGGCGGCCGGCCCCGCGACGGCACCCGGCCCAGGGGACCGGCCCTGTAGTAGTACGCTTTGCGTGCGTGGGCCGAAGGGCCCTGTTCGTGACGAGAGGCCAGCACACATGCCCCAGAACAGTGTTTCCGGACTCCGGGCACGGCGCATCGGCGCGGTCGTCGCCGCGACCGCACTGGCGTCCGTCGGGATCCCGGGCACGGCCCTGGGGCAGGAGACCTCGGGTTCCGATTCTTCGGTGCCCACCCAGACCGGTAACAGCAGCGTCGACGGCCTCATCGGACTGATCCCCGACGAGATCGTGATCGGGAACCCCGGCGTCGGGGCGGGATCCGAGGGGCTACGGGATCTCGGGAGCGGCATCGTGCCGGACACCGCACTGTCCGTGGGGCAGGTCCTGGGATCTGTGGCGCCCCTCGAGGCGCTGGGGTCGGCGGGCGGGTCCGCGGCCGCCTCCGTGGCGTCCTCGGGCAGTCTGCCCGGTTCGGTGTACGTGAATCCGACCGGATCGCTCGGGTCGGGCACCATCGGACTCGGATCGCTGTCCATACCCGAGTACCTCTTCCCGGTCCTGAGCGTGCAGCTGGCCGGCGGGTACTTCGCCGCCATGGCCGAGCGCCAGGAGGCCGGAGAGCTCTATCCGCACGAGCTGTCGTTCTGGCACGACGTGGTGCTGGGGTCGGCCGAGGCGGGCGGTGTCCTGGAGGACGCCGCGGCCGAGGCCGGGACCGAGCTGCCCGGCGGACTGGCCGGGAGCATCGACGCCGTCCAGCGCTCCGCGCTGCAGGATCCCGTCGAGGAGAACGAGCGGCGACGGGCCATCGCCGAGGCCGCCGCGGAGGCGGACGCGACCGACGGTGGCCAGGCCACTGATCAGGCGGGGGACGGCGACGAGGCTGTGGCCGACGACGAGGCTGTGGCCGAGGGGCTCACCGACGGCCGGGAACCCGCCGCGGGTATGCCCCCGTTGACCGACGCGGCAGTGATGGCCGAGCCCACGATCCACCACCACGCGGCGGGGGTCGCCCGGGTGCCGGGGGACCAGGCCCCGGGTGCCGGACCTCAGGCCGAGGGCCCTGCGACTCTGGCCGCCACCGGCGCCGAGACGACGGCGATCGCCGGCCTGGCGACGGTGAGCCTGCTCGTGGGCGCGCTGTTGCTGGCGGGGTCGAGGCGCCGCGGCTGAGCCGCGAGATCGGACCTGCGGCTGAGCCGCGAGATCGGGCCTGCGGCTGAGCCGCGAGTTCGGCCCGGTGGTGGTTCTCAGCCCCTCGTCATCGACCTGCGGCCATCTCTTCGCACCGCGCCCACAGCGCGTCCGCGACCGCGCGGTCGTGCGACGCACGGGTGGATTCCACGATCTTCGGGTAGCCGCTCAGTTCGCCGAACCCGTCAGGGCCCACGTACGCGCCACCGGGTACGGAGGGGACGGTGGCCGCGTACAGCTGGGGCAGGGCTCCGCGTTCGGCGGGCTGGACGAGGAACGGGATCTTCTCCGCGACCCGCATTGCCAGGTCCTGGACTCGGCTGCCGCTGCGGTACTGGAGGTTGGTGGCCGAGTACCCGGGGTGCGCGGCCACGGCCTTGAGGGTTGATCCCGTGGCGTCGAACCGGCGCTGCTGCTCGTAGGCGAGCATGACGCAGGCCAGCTTGGTGGCCGCGTAGACCCCCATCGGCGAGTACTTCTTGCGGGTCCAGTCGAGATCGGCCGGGTCCACCGTGCCCCGCTTGTGCATCATCGAACCCAGCCACACCACCCGGTCGGTGAGTACCGGCACGAGTTGTTCGGTGAGTGCGAAGTGTCCGAGCACGTTCACCCCGAACTGCATCTCGTGGCCCTGGGCCGTGCGGGACGGCGGGATGTTCATGAGTCCGGCGTTGTTGATCAGGACGTCGGGCCGATGGTCTGCCAGAATCCGCCCGGCGGAATGGACCGAGTCCAGGTCGGCCAGGTCGAGCTGCACGACCTCGGCACGATCGGGGTGGGCCAGTCCGGCCCGCGCGGCCTCGGCGCGGCTAATGTCCCGGCACGCCATCAGGACCCGGGCGCCCGCCGCGGTGAGCGCTCGGGTGGACTCGAGCCCGAGGCCGGCGTTGGCGCCGGTGATGACGAAGGTCCGGCCCGTCTGGTCGGGTATGTCTGCTGTGGTCCATCGACTGGTCATGCGCCCAGGCTACGCACGCCCGGTCGGGTGCCGACCGGCGTCCGTGCGTAGCCTGCGGGTCAGTCCCACGTGGCGGCGTCGGGGTCCACGCCGTGCGCGCGGGCATCGGCCTCGACGGCGGCCTCGAGCCATTCGGTCAGGCCCGGCTCGAGCGAGTCGTACGTCTCGCTGAAACGCGGGTCCTGCCGGTACATGCGCGCCAGCAGCACCTGCATCGACCGCGAACAGTCGTAGAACGTCGCGATCGACGCCCGATGCCGCTCGACCAACTCGGCGGCCCGGGGCGAGGCCGGGTCGACGCCGGCCCGTTTCGCGGCGGCCAGGTCGGCGTTCAGCGTGTCCGTCTCCGCCTTGACCCGTCGCCAGTCCTCCTTCGACATCCCCTCGGTCCGCTGCTGCGACTGCTCCCACTGCGGGGTGTCGCCCCACCGTTGCTCGGCCTCGGCCGGCCAGTCCTCGTTCCAGTCGGTACCGAAGATCTCGGCACGATCCGAGGGGGTCAGTGGTGTGTTCACTGCGATCGCCTCCTTCAGGCGGTCTACTGCGGAGACCATCTCCTGCAGGTGAGAGATCCGCTCGAGGAGCAGCTCGCGCTGCCGGGACAGTTGGGCCCCCTCGTCGACATCGGGGTCGTCGAGCAGCACACCGATCTGGGCCAGCGGGAGGCCCAGTTCGCGGTAGACCAGTATCCGGTGGATGCGCGCGACGTCGTCGTCGTCGTACACCCGGTAGTCCGACCACGTCCGACCGCTCGCCGGCGCCAGCCCGATCCGGTCCCAGTGGTGCAGGGTCCGGACGCTCACGCCCACGAGTTCGGCGACCGCGCCCACGGTGAGGCCCTCGCTCCTCGTCATTGCTCCAGCATCTCTCACATCGACCACCCTGGGCCCTGACGCGATGTCAGGGTCAAGGGCCGGTCGGTACCGCGAGGGCTTACCCGTCGGTAATATCGGGGTATGAGCCGACCCACATCACGTGTCTACGACCGACTGCGCGACCTCGTTGCGATCCCCGAGTTCCGCGCCGATCCGTCGAGTCGGGAGTCGACGGTGATCGAGGAGGTCTTCACGGGCCAGCCGCTCGCCGAGATCCCGGTGGGGACCGCCGACGACGTGGTGGCCGCGGTCGGACGGGCCCGGGCCGCCCAGGTCGCGTGGGCCGAGCGCGATCCCGCGGATCGCGTCGCCGTGCTCAAGCGGTTCGCGTCCCTGGTCATGAGCAACCGCGATCAGCTCATGGACATCGTCCAGGCGGAGACCGGCAAGAGCCGGGCCTCGGCCCAGGAGGAGGTGCTGGACTGCCTCATCACCGCACGTCACTACGCCCGGACGGCCCCGGCGTTGCTCGCCCCCAAGCGGGTCCAGGGCATGCTCCCGGGCCTGACCAAGGCCGTGGTCCGGCGCCACCCCAAGGGTGTCGTGGGCGTGATCGCGCCGTGGAACTACCCGCTCAACCTCGCCGCCACCGATGCGCTGGCGGCACTGGCCGCGGGTAACGCCGTGGTGATCAAGCCCGCCTCCATCACGCCGTTCTGTGCACTCGCCGCGGCGGACATGTTGTACCGCGCAGGCCTGCCCCGGGATTTGTTCCAGGTGGTCCCCGGGTCGGGCCGCACCGTGGGTGGGGCGATCGTGGAGAACGTGGACTACCTCATGTTCACCGGCTCCACCGCCACGGGCCGGACGCTCGGTCGCCAGTGCGGCGAGCGTCTGATCGGGTTCTCCGCCGAACTCGGTGGCAAGAACGCCATGATCGTCGCGGAGGGCGCCGACCTCGACGAGGTCGCCGAGGTGGCCACGCGAGCCTTCTTCTCCAACTCCGGTCAGCTCTGCATCTCCGTGGAGCGCGTGTACGTGGAGAAGTCCGTCGCTCCCCAGCTCGTCGAGAAGCTCACCGCGCGCGTCCAGTCCATGAGCGTGGGACCCGGGTACGACTTCGAAGCGGAGATGGGCAGCCTGATATCCCGCGACCAGCTGGAGACCGTGACCGCCCACGTCGACGACGCCGTGGCCAAGGGGGCCCGCGTCCTTGCCGGTGGCCGCCCCCGTCCGGACCTCGGTCCGCTCTTCTACGAGCCGACTCTCCTTGCCGACGTGCCCGAGGACGCCACCTGCTTCGGCGAGGAGACGTTCGGACCTGTCGTCTCGATCTACCCGGTCGACTCGGTGGACGAGGCGGTGGCCAAGGCCAACGACACCGAGTACGGGCTCAACTCCTCGGTCTTCGCCGCGTCCGACGCGGAGGGCGAGGCGATCGCCGCCCGCCTGCGCACCGGCACCGTCAACGTGGGAGAGGGGTACGTGGCCGGCTGGGGCTCGGTCGCGGGCCCGATGGGCGGCATGGGCGCCTCAGGGGTCGGTCGTCGACACGGCGACGAGGGCCTGCTCAAGTACACCGAGGCCCAGACCATCGCGACCCAGCGCGTCATGCACCTCGGTGGGCCGTCCTTCCTCCCCCGCAAGCAGTGGCACGCCGTCCTCGCCCCGGCGACCAACGCGATGCGCTTCCTGCCCGGGCGCTAGGCGTCAGGGCAGCTGGTCCGTCCGTCAGCGTCCGCGGCGCAGCAGCACGACGGCCCCGCCGATCAGCAGGACCGCCAGCCCGGCGACGACCCACAGGGCCGGGTTGGCCCCGGTCGTGGCCTCCCCGGAGGTCTCGTCGGCGATCTGGTTCCCGGCGGGGTCGGCCCGGTCGTCGGCCTCGGGTGCCGGTTCGCCGGCGGCACCCGCCGCGGCCCGCACGGTGAACACGGACGAGCCGGTCACCACGTGCCCGTCCGCGGAGGTCACCCGGTAGCCGACGGTGTACGCGCCGTCCGGCAGGTCATCGACCTCCGCGGTGACGGTCTCGCTGTCCACGGTGGGCTCCCCCACGACCAGATTCGTCCGGTCGTCGCCCGTGGTGACGGCGACCGAGGCGAACATCTGGTTGATCTCCTCGTTGAAGGTCAGGGCGACCTGGTCGGGCGAGGTGTCGAGAGTCGCCCCGTCCTGCGGATCCACGGAGACGAGGACCGAGTGCGCCGCGGCGACCGGGGCGAGGACGGTGGCGGGAACCGCCGCGCCACCGGCGATCACGGCGGCGGCGAGAGCGGTAGAGGCCACGCGGGTCCGGATCGCGGTCACGGGGCCACGCCGAGGCGGGCGAGGACATCCTTGTTGACCCGGTCGAGCTCCCCGGAGATGGCGGAGTGCACCTCGCGGCGCTGCGAGGTCGGAGTGGTCTCGGCGGTCTCGACGGCCGTCCTCAGGTCCTTGAGGCGGGAGCGGGTGGAGGCGATGAAGTCCTCGACCTGTCGGTCGCCCCGGCGGTCCGACTCGAGCTGGTCGAGGGTCTGCTCCAGTCGGACGATGCGGGCACCGAGAGCGGCCCCCGGGCCGGTGGCGTCGATCCCCGCGGCCTTGAGGTCCACCGCACCGGCCCCGGCGGACCTGTCGGAACCCTGCGCGTTGGAGACGAGCTTGTAGACCATCGGCAGCAACACCGGTGTGGCGACCTTGGCCAGGCTCAGCCACCGCTGCACGTCCTCCTTGCCGAGTTTGGTGCCCTCGAGCTTCTTCAGCTCCATCTCCGCGAGTTGGTACTCGTGCTTCCGGCCCGCCGCCTCGATCTTCTCGGCCGCCTTACGGTCCTTCGCCAGGAACTTGGCCTCCCGCTTGAGCGTGGCCCGTTCCTGCTTGGCCAGGGTCTTCTCCGCCTTGCGGTCCCTCCTGGACGCCTTCCGGGCCAGAGCGTCCTGCCGCTTGGCGCGCTTGGCCTCCCGCTTGGCCTTCCGGTCCGCGTTCTTGCCCGCCAGTTTCGCGCGCTTCTTCGCCTCGGCGAGCTCGACGCGATGCGCCTCCTTGGCCTTGTGCCGGGTCTCCTTGGCGGCGAGCTTGGCCTCGGTCATGGCGGTGGCCTTGAGTGCGGCGGCGTGGGCGCGGAGTTCGGCGCGCTTGTCGCGGTAGGTCGTCAGCTTGCCCATGGGCGTCGATCCTTCTCTCGTCGCGGACATCAGGTCTTCAGCCTAGGCGAACGGGCCACCGGTGAGCACCGGACCGGTGCTCGGGCGCGGTGTGGGCCATGATGGACGGCGATGGATGGAGCCCGGAACGGATCGAGCGGGGGCCCCGGCGGTGCGGTGGCGGGACCGGCCTCGGGGTCCAGGTGTCTGCACCGCGTGGCCCGGGAGCGGGACGCCGGCCCCGCCTGGTGGCGGGCGGCCCCACTCGACGAGGGTGTGCGCCTGCGGGCGATGGCGGCCGCAGATCGCCGCGCCGGACTGCGCGAGCGGGCGCTGCGAAGTGCACGTCCCGACGCGCTGGTGGTGGACGTGGTGGGGGACCACTGGACGGATCTGCCGGGCGACGTCCCGGGTGACGACGACGAGTCGGTCACCCGCCAGGCTCTGGCGGGCGGGGCGGCACTGGTGTGGGGTGCCGCCCTGCCCGCCGACCGCGGCACGGGGAGGGCCGGCCTGCGCTGCACGCTCGCGGCGGTGCCGGGCGGAGGCTACGTCCCCGTCCTGGTGGTGAACCACAAGGTCGTGGACCCGCGGCGGAGCCGACGGTCGTCGGGGGCGGTGGTGACACGCCTGCTCGACTGGGACCCGGCTCCTGATCCGACGCTGCGACTGCGCCGCCACCCGGCGGACCTCGACCGCCTCGTCCACGCGTGGCACCTCCTCGAGGCGCTGGGGTACGCGGCATCGCACCCGGTCGGGGCCGTGTTGGGACTGGGCTCCGCGCGCGCGGTGGTCCACGAGCTCGACCCGGTCCTGGCCGCGGCCGACCGGAACCACGCGACGCGGCTGGCGGTCCTCCGGGGTGAGGTCGACACGGCGCCGAGTCGGGTCGGGGAGTGCCGTACCTGCCCGTGGTGGGAGGGCTGGGACGACCGGGGCACTCTCGTGGCGGGGTGCCGCGACCGGTTGGTCGTCGCCGATGACGTGAGCCTGGTGGTGGGCGGAGGGCAGGTCGGACCGGTCCGTGCGGCCGGCGTCCGCACGGTGGCGGAGCTCGCCGAGGCCGGGCCGGAGCGCCCGCCGGACTGGAACGGCGAACCGTTCTCCGACGCCGTCCTGCGCGCCCGAGCGCACCGGGACGGCGAGGTCGTCGTCCCCAAGGTGGCCCGACCGACCATCCCGCGCGCGGACATCGAGGTGGACGTGGACCTGGAGAGCCACCTGGACGACGGCGCCTACCTGTGGGGGACCCTGCTCACCCTGCGGGACGGGCGCCGCCTCGAGGCCGAGGGATACCGTCCGTTCGCGACCTGGGCCCGACTGCCGGACCCGGACGAGGGACGCTCGTTCGCGGAGTTCTGGCGTTGGCTCACCGGCATCCGGGACAGGGCCGAGGGGCAGGGGCGCACCTTCCGCGCCTACTGCTACTCCAAATCCGCCGAGAACGGCTGGATGCTCTCGACCGCCACCCGGTTCGGGCCGGAGGGCACGGTGGCCGAGGTCAGGGGCGTGCCCTCGGTGGCCGAGGTGCGCGGGTTCCTCTCCTCCCCCCAGTGGGTCGACGTCCACGAGGCGGTGGCCACGCAGTTCGTCTCCACCTCCGGACTCGGACTCAAGGTGGTGGCGCCGGTCGCCGGGTTCCGATGGCGCGACCCGGACGCCGGGGGAGAGGCGTCGATCGGGTGGTACCGGGACGCGCAGGCCTCGCGGGGGGTCGAGCGGGAGAGGGGCCGGGAGCGCATCATGGCCTACAACGAGGACGACGTCCGGGCGACGAGGGCTGTGCGGGAGTGGCTTTCGCGCGGAATCTAACCGAGTTCTCACTGAGAGAGTGCTGTTGCTTACCTTAACTTCAGGGATATGGTGGGAAAGAAGGGAAAAAGTTAACGACGCTCCCCGCCGTCTGTGACTTGTCCCGGAAGTCCGCCCCCACGGGGTGTCCCGTTGCGAACCCACGCGGATACCGCGCCATACAAGGAGAAGAACCCATGACGTTCTCGATCCGTAGGGCCGCTGCCGTCGCAGCCGCCTCCGCCCTCGCCCTGTCCGCAGCCACAGGAGTCGCCGCCGCCCAGGAGGACACCGGAAGCCTGTCCGCCGACAGCCTCGGTGCCGACAGTCTGGGTGACCTCAGCAGTGGGAGCGAAGGCATCGGCGACTCGCTGGGCGAGGGCTCGCTCCCGCAGAACCTCGGTTCGCTCATCCTCGAGGGCAACGCCACCGGGGAGGGCTCCATCGATACTTCGGGTTCCGCCCTGCTCGGTGAGCCGACTACCGGTTCCCTGGCGCCGTTGACCTCATCCTTGGCCGGTGCTAATGGTTCGGTTAACGTGCTCAACCCCGGGGACGGAGCCGGATCGGTGGACACCAGCGGTTCCGCACTCCTGGGCGAGCCGACCACGGGCTCCCTCGCCCCAATCTACGCACCCATCGCCGGCTCACTGGGGATCGGCGAGGGCGCCACCCTGATCTTCGGATCCGACGCCGGTTCCCTGCCGGGTGCGGGCTCGCTCGGTCCGCTGGTGCTCGTGGGTGGCTCCGCCGCGGCCCTCGGCGCGGGTATCTACTTCGCGCCGCAGATCCACCAGGCCCTCACCGATGCGGGGATCGCCCTCCCGCCGCTGCCCCCGCTCCCGTGGGCCCCGGCCGCGCCCGAGCAGGCCGCCCCGGCACCTGCTCCCCAGGCTCCGGGTCCGGACACCCCGAACGGTCGCGGCTGACCGGTCGGCGCTACCGCCGGACCTCCACACCACGACGACTGAGGCCCGCCCC
>NZ_KB714653.1:52233-81783 GCF_000349585.1 Dietzia sp. UCD-THP | reverse complement strand
AGGGGGCGGGCCTCAGTCGTCTCTCCGGTCAGCTCACCGGGGTGTCTGAAGATCAGCGCGGCGCCATGCGCAGGGCGCCGTCCATGCGGAAGCTCTCGCCGTTGAGGTAGTCCTGCTCGACGATCGCGTTCGCCAGCTTGGCGTAATCCGAGGGGCGTCCGAGCCGCGAGGGGAACGGGATGGAGGCCTCGAGGGTCTTCTGGAACTCCTCGGTCAGGCCCCGCAGCATCGGGGTCTCGATGGTGCCCGGTGCGATGGTGTTGACGCGGATACCGAACTGGGCGAGGTCGCGGGCCGCACAGATGCCCATCGAGTACACGCCGCCCTTGGACGCGGCGTAGGCGATCTGGCCCACCTGGCCCTCGTACGCGGCCACGGAGGCGGTGTTGATGATCACGCCGCGCTGGCCGTCGGAGTCGACGGTGTCCTGGGTGGACATCGCCTCGGCGGCCAGACGCAACACGTTGAACGTGCCGACCAGGTTGACCGAGATGCAGGTCTGGAACAGGTCCAGGGCGTGCACGCCCTTCTTGGAGACGATGCGGGCGGCCGGGGCGATGCCCGCGCAGTTGACCACGACGCGCAACGGGGCGGCCTCGGTGGCCTTGGCGATGGCGGCCTTGACGTCGTCCTCGCTGGTGACGTCGGTGGCGAGGAGCGTGATCCCCTCGTCGATGCCCTGCTCGACGGCCTTGTCGATGGACTGCTGCAGGTCGAGGCCGAAGACGATCGCCCCCTTCTCGGCGAACGAACGGGCGGTGGCGTTGCCCAGACCGGAGGCGGCGCCGGTGACGATGACGGAAGCACCCTTGATGTCCACGGGCGATGTCCTTTCTCTCTAGGGGGCCAGCACTAGGAGGTGCAAGCACTTACCGGCCCAGTGTTCCAGAACCCTGATCAGCGCACGTCGAAGGCCGGGCTCTCCCCCCGCACGGGGAACAGTCGACCGTCGAGACCGCGACCCGAGGCGGTGTACACCACCCGGTACTCCCCGGCCGGGGTGCCCGGCGGGATGTCCCAGGTGATGAGGGCGTTGGTCACGGTGAGCAGCCCCTCGAACACGATCATGGTGGACCAGTCGCCGTCGTCGTGGACCCGGATCCACCGGCCGCCGTCGCGGCGCTCCACGGCGAGGTAGGTGTCACCCCGCCGCAGGTCGGAGTTGGGGTTCGTGCCGCAGAACCGCACCGTGACCCGCTGACCCGTCCGATAGGCGGGTAGGGGAGGGTCGAGCACGTCCCCGAAGTTCCGTAGCGGCGCCGGGGTGTCGACGAGCGGGTTGCCCAACGGGGAGACGGGGATCTGCCCGGTGAGGTCCCGCTCGGGGGTCCCCGGGTCCAGGGGCGTCCCGGACCGCATCGACCGAGCGAGGTCGGCGGCCACCTGTTGGATGGCGGGCAGTGTCCACGGTCCGAACGCGGTGGCGCCGCCCTCGTAGTTCTGGGCCGAGTACTCCTCCGGGGTCGTGACGTAGTGCCCGTAGGCGTTGGAGTACCCCTGCACGGTGACGTGGTCCTCGGGGACGGCGAGCTCGGCAGCCAGTGTCCGACGCAGGCGCAGGCCCGCCACGACGGTCGGTTCGAAACCGAGGGTGAACAGGTAGTGTCCGCCCAGCCTGATGAGGTGGAACGGGTAGATGCGCTGGATGGCGTGCGGCACCAGACCGACGGGCAGGAGTATGTCCTTGGCGCCGTGCGCCTCCCGGAGCCAGGCGGGGATCACGACCTCGGAGATGGCTCTGATTTCGGGGTTTCCGCCCCGGTCCCCTTCGGTGAAGGGGAGCTCCTCGGCGCCCCCTCCGTCCTCCTGGCTGCCGGCGGCGAACGCCGCGCCGAGCGCTGCGACGGCGGTCCGGTGTGTGCGGCCGTCCCCGGTGAACTCCGGCCTCACGTCGACCGCCGACATGTCGACCCAGCGGTGGCGGACATCGATGCCGCCCCCGAGCGGGCGGACGTTCCGGCCCACCTGGTCGCGTGCGGCGGCGAACTGTCGTTCACCGTTGATACGGGTGTTGAGCCACTCGTCCGGAGTCGGGCCCCGCCCGGGCTGGAGGTCGAGGTTGGGGCTCACGTCGCCGGGGTTCGTCTGGGCGAACGCGGTCACCAGGGCTGGGGTTCCCCCGGCCAGATAGTCCTGCCCCGCGGCCTCGCGCTCCCAGTACCAGGCGGCGTACCCCTTGTTGTCTGACGAGGAGAGCCTGTTGGACGTGGTCATGGAGGTGGCGTGTGAGGCGAACCAGTTGATCACCCCGACCAGACTCCCGCTCCGGGTGACCTGCAGCGACTGCGACCGGGGGTCGATGCCGGTGGGGAACTGGGCACGCTCCTCGGCGGGATCCAGGTCGAACGACCCGCGGGAGCGGTTGACGCCGGCGTCGTGCAGGTGGCCCGTCGTGACCCCGACGTCCGACGGTGCGAGGTCGTGATGCGCCATGCGGACCGCGTCGACGATCCCGGCGCAGTTGGCGTCGAAGGTGACGGGCCGGAAGCCCAGCATCGAGAGGTCGACCATCGGGTGGCCCGACGTCCCGCCGGGGGCGGAATGGGTGTGTGTGGCCGTGATGACCACATTCCCCTCGTGGTAGGCGTCGCCGAACTCGGCGGCGAGGCGTCGCAGGACCTCCTGCTGGATGGACTGGAATATCAGCCCGATCTCGGCGGTGACGTGGAGGAACCTGGGTGACGACGGAGAGTCGGCAAAGACGAACGCCCGGGCCCGCTGGCGCAGGTGCAGACCCACGGAGTGCTGCTCGATGTCGGCGTAGCCGTTCATCCCCGCCCCGAGGGACTCCCCGGTCATGTCGCCGATGCCCCGGCCCACGTACATCCGGGTGGCCTGCGCGGAGGCGACCGCAGGGAGGACGGAGTGCAGGGCGACAACCCCCCCGAGGGCCGCGGCCCCGCCGAGGACGGTGCGGCGCCCGACCCCGTGGTGCTGACTCCCGTGGTGCTGTTCCCCGTTGCGCATGGAGACGTGGCGTGACATCGACATCGGGCTCCCGGGTCCGCGGTGTGCAGGTGACGTTGGTCACCTCTAGTGCGGTCAGACTACCCAACTGGACACTTGACCGGAACTTCGGTCCGGGTGAACGGGAACGGGCCCCCGCGCACCTGCGCGGAGGCCCGTCACCCGGGACGTGTGGTCAGCTCTTGGCGGCGGCGTAGCGCTCCGCGACGTCCGCCCAGTTCACGACGTTCCACCAGGCCTTGACGTAATCCGGCTTGACGTTCTTGTACTGGAGGTAGAAGGCGTGCTCCCACATGTCCAGCATGAGCAGCGGGGTCATGTTGATCGAGATGTTGCCCTGCTGGTCGGTCAGCTGCTGGATGATCAGGCGCTGGCCGATGTGATCCCATCCCAGGACCGCCCAGCCGGAACCCTGCAGGGTGGTGGCGGCGGCGTTGAAGTGGGCCTGGAACTTGTCGAAGGACCCGAACTCGGCGTCGATCGCGGAGGCCAGCTCGCCCTCGGGCTTGTCGCCACCGTCGGGCGACATGTTCTGCCAGAACACCGAGTGGTTGGTGTGGCCACCGAGGTGGAAGGCGAGGTTCTTGCTGAGCAGCGGGGCCTTGGTGGAGATGGTGCCGTCCTCGCGCGCCGCGGCCAACTGCTCGAGCGCGTCGTTGGCGCCCTTGACATAGGTGGCGTGGTGCTTGGAGTGGTGCAGCTCCATGATCTCGGCGGAGATGTGCGGCTCCAGCGCGCCGTAGTCATAGGCGAGGTCGGGAAGAACGTACTCGGCCATAGTGGTGAGTCCTCTCAGTTGGGTGACGGGCCGCGCGTGGGTCCGGCCCATGGCGCCCGTCACGACGTCCGGTTCCCACCATAGTGATCGCGCACCGGTGGTGTCGTCCACCGGCGGAGGAGCCGGGCGATCCATCGCCCCACCTGCCATGATCAAGGGCGTGGATCATTCTGATTCGACCTCTGTCCGCGTCATCACGGTCTCCGCGGTGGTGGTGACCCGTCCGGACGGGGCGGTGGTGACCGTGCGCAAGAAGGGCACGGACCGTTTCATGCTCCCCGGGGGCAAGTGGGAACCGGGCGAGGCCCCGCTGGACTGCGCGGTCCGCGAGCTCGGAGAGGAACTGGGCGTGACTCTCGCCCCGGAACGGCTGACCCCGCTCGGACGCTTCGACACCGCGACGGCGAACGAGCCCGGGTTCAGATTGATCTCCGAGGTGTTCGCCGTGGAGACCGATCTGCCGGTGGAGCCCCGGGCCGAGATTGCCGAGGCCCGCTGGCTGACGCCCACGGAGCTGCGGTCCGTGGCGGGTCTCCGGGAGCACGAGTGCGCGCCCTGGGCCCCACTCCTGGTCAGGGTGGCGCGAGAGGGGTTGCGGTGGGGCCGCGGCTCAGAGGGCGACGATCGCGACGAGGGCGAGGAGCAGTAGCGCGGCGGTCACCACGGTGACGGCGATGTTCCGGTGGCTGACGTGATCACTGCAACCTGACCCTTCGAAGGGCTGAGACGAGCCACGGTCCAGGATGTCGCGCAGTTGCTGTGCGGCGGGCTTTGAAGCGGTCACGTCGAGCTCCCCACTGGTCGATCTGCCGCCCACCCTAGCGCGATCTATGGTATTCGTCACATCACGTCCGGATCACGTCGCTCTCCCGGGGTTACCCTGGCTTCATGGGATGGCTACAGGACGCTATACGACACTCCACGATGCGGACCGCGACCGAGGTGATCGACGCGGACTCGGCACTGCCGGGCAGGCCCGACCCGGTTGCGGTGGCGCCGACCAACATCGTCACCGGCAACCCGATGGTGCCCCCGTTCCCCGAGGGGCACGAGTCGATCGTGCTGGGGATGGGGTGCTTCTGGGGGGCGGAGAAGATCCTCTGGCAGCTCGAGGGGGTGTGGACCACGGCCGTAGGGTACGCGGGCGGATGGACGCCCAATCCCACGTACGAGGAGACCTGCACGGGCGCGACGGGTCACACCGAGGTGGTCCTCGTGGTGTTCGATCCCGAGGTGCTGCCCGTCGAACGACTGCTCGCCACGTTCTTCGAGTGGCACGACCCCACCCAGGGTATGAGGCAGGGCAACGACAGGGGAACCCAGTACCGGTCCGCCGTGTTCGCGACCACGACCGCTCAGCTTGAGACGGCCCGTCGGTTGGGGGCCGAGTACCAGAAGGAACTCGACGCGGCGGGCTACGGCCCTCTGACCACCGAATTCGGGTTGCTCGCTGAGGTCCGGTCCGGCGAGTTCGCCTACGCCGAGGACTACCACCAGCAGTATCTGGTCAAGAACCCCGGTGGATACGACTGCCACGTCCGCAGCGGAGTGGCCTGCCCGATCTGAGGCGCGGAGACGTGCGGAAGGGCCCTGCCCGGGATCGCTCCCGGGCAGGGCCCTTCTCGTCGATGCGGCGTCAGATCGCTCTGACGTCAGCTCACATCGGGGTGATGTTCTCCGCCTGCAGGCCCTTGGCGCCCTGCGCGACGTCGAAGGAGACCTGCTGGTTCTCCTCGAGCGAGCGGTAGCCCGAGCCGTTGATGGCGGAGAAGTGGGCGAAGACGTCGGCGGAGCCGTCGTCCGGGGCGATGAAGCCGAAGCCCTTGTCGGCGTTGAACCACTTCACGGTGCCGGTTGCCATAGTGGCGTCCTTTCGAGAGTCGGCACTCCGCTTGTCGGAGCGCCAGGTGATGCAGCAGAGAGCGTGCTGTGTTTCCCTGCGGTGCCGCATCGTTCTCTCGCAAGAACGGTGGATCTACAGAAATACAACGTACGTTTTCAACTACTGCGCAGAACCCTACAGCCTGAGAGCCGGTCCGTCACCCCCACGGGGTGTCCGGCGGGTGAATTCGCCGTTCCACCTCGGTTCCGGCCCGGTCGCCCGACCCACAGGGGACGACACTGGGCGGGTGTACTCCGATCTGACGAGTGAACTCGACTCCATCCTGGGCGATCTCGCCCCCGGCCGCGCGAGGAGGGCGCGGGACGTGGAACGGGTGGACCCGACCCACCGTGAGGGCGCCCGGAACCTCGTCGACTACGCGAGCCTGCGCCGCCACGACCTCCGGGATCTGCAGGACCGACTGCTCGACGTCGGCGTCTCCCCTCTGGTCGGATGTGAGGACGCCGTGGAGGCGGCTCTGCGCGCCGCGCGGGCCGCGTTGGCCGCACTCGAGGGGCAACGCCCGTCGCGATTCGCGGATCGTCGGACCACGGCCGAGGCCCGCGCCGCCGGGGACGCGGCGCTGGCGACCCATGCGGAGGCCCTGTTGGGTGCGCCGCGCCCCGGGAGGTCGGGTCGGGTGATGGTGACGTTGCCCTCGTCGGCCGCCGACGATCCCGGACTCGTCCTGGGCCTGGCCGAACGGGGCATGGGGCTGGCCCGGATCAACTGCGCCCACGACGACCCGGCGCGGTGGGAGGCGATGATCGCCGGGGTCCGCGCCGCGGAGCGCGCCGTGGGCAGGAGGATCCCGATCTCCATGGACCTGGCCGGTCCGAAGCTGCGGACCGGGCCGGTGGCCCTGGGTGCTCCGGTGGGCAGGGCTCGGGTCACCCGGGAACCGGGAGGTGGGGTGGTCGAGCCCGCGCGACTGTGGTTCACCCGCGACGGTATCGATCCGGCCGGGGCGCCGACGCCGCCCCCGACCCGCGGCCGCCCCCCGCTGTGCGTCCGCGTGGACCCACGGTGGCTCGCGGCCCGGACGCCCGGGGACGTGATCGAGGTCCCCGATGCACGGCGGCTCCGCCGACGTTTCACCGTGGTCTCCGTGGATGCCGCTGGAGTCCTCGCGGAGGGTGATCGCAACGCGTGGGTGCGGGACGGCACGCTGATCGACTGCGACTTCGAGCGCACCAGGGTCCGTGGCATCCCCGCAGTGCCCCAGCGGATTCGCGTTCACACCGGGGACCGCATCCTGCTCACCGTGGACATGGAACCGGTGGATCCACCGCGGTCCGGCGCGGAGATCCGACTGGGATGTGCACTGCCGGCGGTCGTGGAGGCGCTGACGGTGGGTGACCGCGTCCTGTTCGACGACGGGGTGATCTCCGCGGAGGTCATCGAGACCGCCACACCGGGTGCGACGGACGCCCCCTGGGTCAGGTTGGAGGTGGTGCGCTGTCGGGAGGGCGGCCGCTGGTTGGGGTCGGAGAAGGGGATCAACGTCCCGGGCCTGGAGGTGGACACCCCCGCGCTCACCGAGGAGGACTGTCGGAGTCTGCGTTTCGCGTCCCGTCACGCCGATCTTGTGGCGGTGTCGTTCGTGCGGACCAGACGGGACGTCGCGGACGCGGTAGAGGCCCTGGCGGCCGCGGTCTCGGAGTCGGGGCGGGAGGTGGGACTTCTCCTCAAGATCGAGACCCGGCAGGCGTACCGGTCGCTACCGGACCTGCTGCTGGAGGCGATGCGTCACGACCGGATCGGGGTGATGATCGCGCGCGGTGACCTCGCCGTCGAGATGGGTTTCGAGTCGCTCTCCGAGGTGCCGCGCAACATCACGCTGATGTGCCAGGCGGCCCGTGTCCCGGTCGTCCTGGCGACGCAGGTTCTGGAGTCACTCGCGAAGACCGGCATCCCCTCGCGCGCGGAGATCTCCGACGCCGGGTCCGCGCAGAGGTCCGAGTGCGTGATGCTCAACAAGGGGCCCTATGTGGCCGAGGCGATCGAGACCCTCGACGCGATCCACTCCCGGATGGGCCGGATCCAGCGGAAGGCGCTACCCCTGATGCGCCACGTCGACAGCTGGGACTGACCGCGGCCACCGCTACGGCCCCGCCACGGCCCCGCCACAGCTCTGCTCCGGCCCCGCCACAGCTCTGCCCCGGCGGTGTCACCGCGAGCCGCGCGGGCTGTGCCAGCATGGTCGCCATGACCTCACCGCGGCGGACCGGCCAGTGGCGATGGGTCGCGCACCCGCCGTGGCGCCCGCCCGTGCCGGGGACGAGGCCACCGGCGCCCCGGCACCGTTCCGGGCCGGCGTGGGGGGACCGGACGCCCGCCTACCCGTCGACCCCGAGGTGGGGCCTGCCACTGGTCGCCATCCCGCGTCGGCTCGGGTCTCCCCGACCCCCGGCGCGTCCACGGATCGCCGTCGCAGCCCCCGGGGTCGTCGGAGTGGCCGGGACGTGGTTCGCCGCGACCGCCGTGGTCCACGCCCTCCGATACGCGGTGCTGGTCTGGTACTCCGAGCGCCTCACCCCGTGGTGGGTGGAGGCCACGACGACCGCGGTCGTGTGGGTGGCGGGCGTGGTGGCCGTCGTCGTGGGGGTGGCGGCGGCCGTCGCGGCGACCGCGTGGCTCGTCGACACCCGTCGCCGGGTGTTCTCGCCCGCCCCGGACCCGCGGAGACGGGCGGGTCTGTGGGTGGGGTGCCTCGTCCCCGTCGTCAACTGGTTCCGGATTCCGGTGTACCTGGCCGAACTCCGGATGGCCTCCCGCCGCGCTCCCACCCGGTCCGCGCTCGTCCGCTGGTGGCTGGCGGTGGCCGTGAACGGACTGGCGGTCGCACTCGCGCTGTGGCGGGGCACGGGAGAGGGCCCGCAGGCCGCGGCGGACACGGTGCTGCTCACCGCGCTCGCGGCGGCGGCCGCGGTGTGGGCCGCGAGGGAGACCCGAGCCGTCATGCGGAGTTTCGACGAGCCTTCCCCGCGGTTCACCCACCGGCTTCTCCCGCGGGGGATCGTGAACGCGTCCCCGGCTCGAGAGGAGTGAGACGTGACGGTCCCCGCGACCACACATCCGAGGTCCACGGTGTCCACCGGGAGCAGGGTCGTCGCCCACCGGGGGGCGTCGGCCGAGTATCCGGAACTCACGCTCATCGCCTATGAGAAGGCCCTCGAGCAGGGGGCGAAGGCGCTCGAGGTGGACGTGCGGCTCACCGCGGACGGAGTCCCCGTCCTCCTCCACGACCCACGGACCGCGCGCGTCGCGGACCGCGACCTCTGGGTCCACTCCACCACCCTCGACGAGTTGTCGACCCTCGACCTCGGCTCCTGGCATCCGGTGCACCGTAAGTCCGAGCCGCTTCTCACCCTGCGCAGTCTTCTGGTCATGGCCGAGGCGTACCCGCACGTGAAGCTCTTCCTGGAGACCAAGCACCCCGTGCCCACCGGTGGCCGGGTCGAGGTCGCGCTCCGGGATGAGCTGAGGTACTTCGGGCTGGATCGTCCCGCCTCGCACGCCGAGTCGCGGGCGCTCATGATGAGCTTCTCCGTGATGGCGGTACGGCGGTTCCGGCAGCTGGCCCCGCAGGTACCGACCGTGCAGCTGCGCGAGCGGGGCAACGTCCTCAAGTCGTGGCCGGCCGAGGGGTTCGGTGCCCAGTTGATGGGTCCGAGCATCGGGGCCCTCCGTGCGCGGCCGTGGTTGGTCGACTACTGGAGGTCGCGGGGGATGGGAACCTACTGCTGGACCGTCGACGACCCGGCCGACATGCTCCTGTGCCGCGACCTGGGGGTGGAGTGGGTGGCGACCAACGTCCCGTCACGGGCCAGGGCCGTGCTGGACGGGCCCGCCCGCAGTTCCTGACCCGCCGGACGAGCTGCCCTGACGCACCGTATCGTGGTGCCCGTGGGTAGACGTCAGCGCCATAATGAGCCCAAGTCCGGCGGCAACCGCCAGGCCAAGATCGCCGCTCGCGCGGCCGAGCGTGAAGAACTGAGCACACAGCCCAGGCCTTTCGCCGGGTTCGCGGGGGAGTGCGACATGGTCGCGATGCGCGAGTTCGTTCCGTCTGCGACCGCGCGGCTGACCACCAGCATTCAGAAACGCGACATCACCCTGGCGACCGTCCTGCCCGGCGCCATCGCGGGATTGGTGCGTGACGACGAGCTGGGCGGCGAGGCCATGGTGGGTCTCCAGGTCCAGGTACACGGACCGGATCCGGCGGCCGACCTGGCGTATGCGGTGGACTGGGCCTTGCGCGCAGGGGGCGGGGAGACGCTGACCACCGCCCACACGGACGAGTCCACCCCGGCGTTGGAGGACGTCGTGGTCAAGGACGCGCCGCTGGAGATCGTGGTGCACGGAGATTTCTCGTGGTGGCTCGCCGAGGGAGCTCAGGTCCGTCCCGAGATCGCCCAGGCCATCAAGAACGCCGACGAGGTCATGATGCCCTCGGCCCGGGTCGCGGCGGACGGCATCGAGGCCGCCTGGTGGGTCGACGCGGGCGAGAAGGCCCACGTCCGGTGGGTGCGCCCGGAGGACGAGGACGCGCTGTTCGAGGCCCTCGCTCGTGTGCACTCCGCCGGCGGCCTCGACCTGGGGGAGGGGTCGCGGTTCGCGGGGTCCTTCCGCACCCACGGGGTGCTCGTGCCGGTGTTCGACCTGGACCCGGAGATGCACCACCAGGAGTGGGCGCCGGGGCTTCTCGAACTCGACGCGCGACTGGGTGAGGCATTGGCGAAGGACGGCCCGCTCAGCTCCGACGAGCGCGCCTCGCGGGACGGACTCCGGGCACGCCAGGTCACCCTGCGCTGACCGGGCGCGGGACCCCGACCCGGAGCGCAACCCCGACCCGGCACGAACCCCCGGCCGGGCCCGGGGGCCTCTAGTATCCCCTCGGGCGGCCAGTGGGTCGCCGGGCCGGACGAGTGGCGGAGGGGGTGTGGCCGGGTGGCCGACCAGCCGGGGCGGGACGACGACGACGCGGCGCCCTCCGACGTGACCGTGCCGCCGTGGTTGCGGACCGGGCCGGTCCGGGACCAGTCCGACGTCGAGTCGGTCCTGGAACCGGCACCCGATTCGGTATCGGAGTCGTCGCCGAGGACGGGCGACGGGCGTGATGCCGCGGACCCGGCGCGGATCGACCCCGAAGGGAAGGGTCCCTCGCGGGAGGTCTCCCCCAACCGGATCAGGGTGGGTGGGGAGGGGGGACCGGACGCGTCCGACGACGAGACCCGCGGGCGTCGTGCCCGGGACCTGACCTCGTTGCGCCTCGGTGCGGTGGGCCGGCCCGCGTCCGACGGGCCGGTGTCGGACCCGGCCGTATCCGATCGGCTCATGTCCGCGTCTCCGGCCCGCGCCGGGCGCACGCGCCGAGTGGCGCTGTTCGCGGCAGCCGGGGTGGCCGTGCTGTCCGGGTCCGCCGTGCTGGGGTTCGTCCTCACCCGCGGGATACTCTCCCCGGGAGAGGACCCGACCGCCTGCGCCCCGGTCTTGAACCCCGGGCACGTGGTGGGCTCCGGCCCCGGGTCGCTGGACACGCCGTTGGAGACGGTCCTGGCCTTCGACCATGCGTACTACGCCGAGCGCTCGGCCGAGAAGGCGTTCGAGGCGGTCTCGCCATCGAGCCGGATGACCCTCGATCAGTTGCGCGCCGACGGGGTGGATCGGGTGCCCGAGGGCACCACTCACTGCGTGGACGCCCGGGAGTTGTCGCCCACCCTTCTCGAGGTGACGCTCACCGAGTCCCCGCCCGATTCCGAGCCGGTGGTGATGCGACAGCGGGTACGGCTGGCGGAGAACCCCGACGGGACCTGGGGGATCGTCTCGATCACACCCGCCGGATGACGGACCCGCGCCTGATCGAGCGGCCCGGGCCGCCGGTTCAGGGGCCGGGGTCGAGATACTCCTGGGGCGGGGTACGACCCGAGGCGACCGCGTCGAAGAACCCCGTGGTGCTCGGGCCCCACACGAGATACGACCCCACGGAACCGGAGTCCATGCCGTCGTAGGGGGCGGTCACGGTGAGGGGATCGCCCCTGAGCTTCCACATCACCCAGGCGAGGTTCCAGATGTGGTCCCCGGAGTCCACGGTGACGGCCTCCGAGGCGGAGTCGATGAGTGACACCGCGGTGAACGGGTTGAGCAGGTTGCCCGGGGACATGGTCTCGCTCATCAGTGCGCCGAGGAACTGCCGCTGGTTGCGGACCCGCTGGAGGTCCTGTTCCGCGAACCCGTAGCGGGTGCGGACGAACCCCAGGGCCTGAGGCCCCGCGAGGGTCTGACACCCGGCGGCCAGATCGAGTCCGGCGAGCGGGTCGTTGATCGGCTCCTCGATGCAGATGTCCACGCCCCCGACGGCGTCGACGATCCCGGCGAAACCGCCGAACCCGATCTCCGCGTAGTGGTCGATGCGCATCCCGGTCTGCTCCTCGAGCGTCTGGGTGAGCAACGCCGGGCCGCCGAAGGTGTAGGCGGCGTTGAGCTTGTTCTGACCGTAGCCCGGGATGTCGACCAGGAGGTCGCGCGGGAGCGAGATGAGCATGGTCCGCCCGCCGTCCCGCGGGGTGTAGACCAGCATCATGGTGTCGGTGCGTTTACCGCCGGCGTCGGATTCCGACCCGGTGGACAGTTGGGCCTGCTGCTCCGGGGTGAGCCCTTCGCGCGAGTCCGTCCCGACCAGCAGGGTGATGCTGCCCGGTGTGTTGCCGCCCCGCCCGGGGTAGTCGGGCAGTGCGTCGATCCGCTGCAATTTCGAGTCCGCCCACAGGACGCTCACCACGCCCAGCGTCAGGATCAGGACGAGTACCAGACCCAGGATTCGCATCGGCCCGAGGCGTAGTCTACCGCGTGCCCGGCGAGGTCGCCGCTCATCCGCCGGCCCGTATCCTGCCCGCGGGGGCCGGCGGGCGGACCGGGCGCCGCGGGGGTCGACCGGCTGCCGGCGGGGGTCACGCCCGCCTGACCGGGGCCTGGCCGCACGCGGGTCGCGGTTCGGATCGCGACGGGGGTCGCCGCCCGCGCCGGCCCGGCCGGCGTACCTCGCCCGCTCCTCCCTGGGGAGGGGCTCGGGTGTCTGGCGGGGTTGGTAACCGCCCCGAGCTGCGCTCCGATCGCGGCCGGGCTCGGCCGGGCGTCGCGGCTGGCGACCGGCCGCGCCACGCGGGTCCGGCGTGCCACGGGGGTCGTACCGGGGATCGCGACCGGCCGCACGGCGTGGATCCCGACCCGACTCTCGACCGGGCTCACGGCGTGGCTCCCGGCGCGGTGAGGACCCGCGTGGCGCACCGGGGTCGGCGTATCCGCGGCGCTCGCGCGCGCGTCGCCGGAGCTCGGCGGCCTCCTCTGGGGTGAGGTGCCGGCGCCTGGGGTCGTCGGTCATGGGATCGGACTCTACTTGGCCACCGGCCCGGTCGGCGTCGCGCACCGTGCCGTCGGTCAGGGCGCAGGAGCGGACGAGAGGGACCGCGGGCGGGTCGTCAGAGCCAGGCGACGTGCGGGGCGAGCACCGCGTACCCCACGAACGCGACCACGTCCAGAACGGTGTGCGCCAGGATGAGCGGCCACAGCCGTCGGGTCCGCATCCACCACAGGGCGAACACGATCCCCATCGCGAGATTGCCCAGCCCCCCGCCGAAGCCCTGGTAGAGGTGGTAGGAGCCCCTCAACAGGGCCGTGCCCACGAGAGCGACGGCGGGCGGGATCCCGAGCTGGCGCAGGCGCACGAGCAGATAACCCACCACCAGGATCTCCTCGGCGGCGCCGTTGCCCGCGGCCGACAGGACCAGCACGATCGGGCGCCACCACGTCTCCGTGAGTCCGGACCCCGCCACCTGCAGGTTGATCCCCGCCGCCACGGCACCCAGGTAGAACGCGAGTCCGGGGATGCCGATCACGGCGGCCAGGGCGATCCCCCAGGCGATCTGGCTGCCGGCGCGGCCCCGGACGAGTCCGACCGCCCGGGGGCCGAGCCCGGTGTGCGCGAGCAGGACCAGCGGCAGCACCGACCACGCCAGCAACCGCAGGACCGCGAGCAGCTGGTACGCCACATCGAGCCACGCGTGCGTGGAGCGCGAGGGGTTGAGGGTGGCGGTCTGTCCCGCCAGGGGTTCCGGGGCGAGCAGCGCCGATGCGAGATCGAGCACCGAGTACAGGCCGGCCAGGCCGAAGGTCACCAGCAGGACGACGACGAGTTCGACCACCAACAGCCGGCGGGTGCGGGGGTCGGTGACCGGGTCGAACCTCGAGACGTAGCACCGGAACGCCTCCCTGGGCGAGAGCGCCTGCCGCACGCGACCCGCCGCCCGCCGCACACGGCCTGTCGGCCGCGAGCCGTCGCCCGCCCCTCGGTGATCTCGGCCCGCCCCGGTTACGCGGCCCTCCCCGTCGTTCACTCCGGTATCCGTATGTCGCCGACGATCCGGTCCATCCAGCGGGGGCCGGGGGTCGACTGCTGGGCGGTGGTCACGTACGCGACCCACCACCGCCGACCCTCGGAACCGAACACGGCGGTGTAGACCAACCCCCCGGCGGTGGCGTCCTCGGGGTCATAGGGCGCCAGGACGTACGAGACGGCGACCCCGGTGCCGGCCTCGTTGCGGACATCGGTGACGCGCAGTTCGTCGCGGGTCCCCGTGACCCCCATCAGGTAGAGCTGGATGGTCTCTGCCAGCGCGGTGGCGGCACCCTGGTCGTCGGCGATCGCGGCCGCGGCGATACCGGGCTCGAGCACACCCGCGATGATCCGGGTGTCGAGCGCGTTCCCCGACCCCACCGGGACCATCTGCACGGAGCCGATCGCCGGCCGGCCGACGATCTGCCACCCGATCGGGACGGGGATGTCGAGGCCGGACTCCTCGTCCAGGTGATGGGCGCCGTGCAGCGTGGAGTCCCGGGGCAGCACCGAGGCGGGATCAGTCGCGACCGCCGCGATGAGAAGGGCCACCAGCATCGCCAGCGCGACGTGGATCGTGCGCGGGCCACGCTTCTCCTCCGGCGTGAGGTGAGAGGCGTCGGGGGCATCGGGGGAATCGTCCGGGGCGGGAGCCTGATCGGATGCGGGGGAGTCGTCGGAACCCATCGTCAGGAGAGACTAGCAACGCGGCCGTGTAGACCTGTGGTCATGACGGTCTCACTCGAACTGCTCAGCCGCGGTCCCGCCCGTCCCGATCTCCTGGAGGACCTCGTGGTGGCCGCGTCGGGGCTCGCGGGGGCACTGTCCCGGTGGTCGGTCGCGAACCCTGTCGAGGTGCCGGGGGATCCGGACCTCGGCCTGCCCGACCTCGATGCGGTCGCCGCGGTGCTGGCGTCCGACACGGCAGCGGTGATCGAGGTCGCGCCGGGCCTTCGAGGGCGGGGGCCCGCGGCCGATCGGCTGGTCGATCTGCTCGCGCTGGCCGCCCATTCCGGCGTCGGATTCGGCTCGGGGCTGATCCCGCGGTGCGCGCATGCCGGCGAGGTGTGGGCCCTGCTCGCGGGCGCGGTCGCGGCGATGACCGGGGGAGACGTCCGGGCCGCTCTCGCCGCCCCCGACCCGGCCGCTCTCGTGAGCCTGCCGCGGGCCGCGCGGGAGGCGGTCCGGGACGTCGTGACGTGCGCCGTGGTGCCCGAGGGGTCCGTGGACGAGGTCTCCGCAGACCTCGCGTCGGCTCGGCAGATCTGACGCTGGCTAGTCTTGTCGTCGTGGTCACCGTCGCCTACCTGGGCCCGCCCGGAACCTTCACCGATGCCGCCCTGCACCGTCTGCGGGCGGATGCGCACACCTCGGCGCTGCTCGCCGGCGCCGAGGCCGTCCCGGCCGGCACGCCGGACGAGGCGCTGGCCATGGTCCGGGACGGTGCGGCCGACTACGCGTGCGTGCCGTTCGAGAACTCGGTCGACGGCACCGTCAACCCCACCGGTGACGCGCTCGCCGCGGGGCGGCGGTTGCAGATCTTCGCCGAGACGGAGCTCGACGTGGTGTTCTCCATCCTCGTCCGGCCCGGCACGGCCGCCGAGGACGTCCGGGTCCTGCGGACCCACCCGATCGCCGCAGCGCAGGTCCGCCGCTGGGTCGGCGTGAACCTACCGCGGGCCCATATCGAGACCACCTCATCCACCGCCGCCGGCGCCGAGCAGGTGGCGGCGGGGGACGCCGACGCCACCGCCGCGCCCGCCCGGGCGGGCGAGATCAACGGACTCGTCCCACTCGCGGAGAAGGTGGCCGACGTGGGCGGGGCCCGCACCCGGTTCGTCCTGGTGGGCCGGCCCGCCCCACCGCTCGGGCGCACGGGACACGATCGGACCTGCGTGATCTTCGGACTGCCGCACGAGCCCAACGCGCTCGTCCAGGCCTTGACGGAGCTGTCGATCCGCGACATCGACCTCACCCGGATCGGCTCGCGACCCACCCGCGTCGAGCGGTTCACCTACCTCTTCCACGTGGACCTCGTCGGGCACATCGACGATCCCGTGGTGGCCGAGGCGCTGGCGGCACTGCACCACCGGACCGCCGACCTGCGCTTCCTCGGATCGTGGCCCGTGGCGGACGGGGTCGGGGCCGGTGCCGCGCCCCCGGACCGATCCGAGGCGATCGACTGGATCGAGGGTCTCCGGCGCGGGGTCGACGAGCCAGGGGCCGGCGGACGAGCCGCTCATCGGCAGGAGGGCCTCGAGCCGTGAGCGCGCGACTGCACCTGGTCCGGCACGGTCAGACCCCGTCGAACGTCGCCGGAGCCCTGGACACCGCGCTGCCCGGCGCTCCCCTCACCGACCTCGGGCGGGACCAGGCACGGACGGTCGGGGCGGAGCTCGCCGCGTCGGACATCGCACCGAGTGTGATCCTCAGCTCCGAGGCGGCGCGTGCCCGCGAGACCGCCGGGCTGATCGCCGACGCGACGGGGCTGCGCACGCAGGCCGTGCCGGGTATGTACGAGGTCCAGGCCGGGCGGTTCGAGATGCGGACCGGGAACGAGGCACTGCTGGCGTACAACCGACTCGTGCGCGACTGGCTGGAGGACGGCGTGCTCACCTCGAGCCTGCCGGGGGGCGAGAGCGCGTTGGCCGTGCAGGAGCGCGCGATGCCGGTGGTGTCCGAGCTGCGGGAGAGTCACCTGGTTAACGGGACCGATGTGGTCCTGGTGGTCCACGGCACCCTCATGCGGATGATCGCGGTGTTCGCCGGCGCCGTCCCCTCGCAGTGGGCGTTGGTCAACAGGATCCCCAATTGCGGGGTCATCGAGTTGGCGCCGGACGGCGGCGGGTGGTCCTGCGAGCGGTGGGGCGACCACCTCGGTCGCCCGCCGTTCTGACGGACGCGCGGGCGACGGGTGATCCCGCGGGGGAACCCGGGTCAGCCCCAGCCCAGGGCGTGGAGCGTGTGCTCTTCGATCCCGAAGTGGTGGGCGATCTCGTGGATGACCGTCACCGCCACCTCGTGGACCAACTGCTCCTCGGTGGAGCAGAACTCGCACAGTGCGCCCCGGTAGATCGTGATGGTGTCGGGGAGGAAGCCCGAGTAGGTGGTGTCGCGCTCGGTCAGCGCGACCCCCTCGTACAGACCCAGGAGGCCGGGCTCGTCCGGATGGCGGTCGGCGACGAGCACCACCACGTTGTCCATCGCCGAGAACAGCGCGTCCGGCACGGAGTCCAGGGCGTCGTCGACGAGAGCCTCGAAGCGGGACTCGGTCACGTCGATGCTCACGGCGTGCCCCCGGGGATCGGGACGGTCACGGTCCCCGGATCGGCGTCCGTCGGCGTCCCCGGGGTCCCCTGGCCGACGCCGGGCGGCGGGACCTCGGTGGTGGTGGGGGGCGCCGGGGTGGAGCCGTCGATCAGGACGCCCTGCCGAGCCGACCCCCGCAGCACCGCGAACGGCCCGGGATCGGCGGCGCGCATCAGGCCGCAGTTGACGGTGCGGCTCCCCGTGGCCCACGAGATCTGTGAGATCGGGTTGACCAGCGTGGAGATGAGGGTGGTCTGGCGCAGGGCCTCCCCGTCGCCCAGGTATGCGGCCCCGGCAGCGAGGCAGGCGTCCGCGGTGAGCTCGGACTGCGCCCTCGGCTCGGGCGGGTTCGGGTCCTCCGGGAAGAGGCCCGAGACGTCGACATCGGAGACCACCTCGATGGAGTGGTCCTCCGAACACGGCACCGGCGCACCGGGCAGGCCGTCGTCGGTGAATCCGAGGCAGGTTCCCGGGTCCCACCGCCGGTGCTGGTCCGCCTCCGCGAACACCCCTGTCGAGGTGGTCGAGCGGCCGTCGAGTTCGGCTGCGGCGACCCCGCACAACACCGAGTGGTCACCCTTGTCCCACCCCTCCTCGGACGGGGGCACGACCAACCCGGTGAACCGGCCCGCCGGGTCGACCTCCCGGCCCCCCGCGTAGCGGGTGATCATCGGCAGACACCGATCGCTGCCGATCGGGGCCAGCCTCGTGTTGTCCGGAAGCGGCGTGTTCTCACCGAACCCGGGTACCCCGGAGAGGTCGATGCGACCGGCGACCTCGAAGCGGTGGGGCTCCTCGCAGTCGACGGTGGTGAACGCCGTGACGCGCTCGGCGGCGTCGACCTGCCAGGTCAGGCACGTTCCCGGGGCCGCGTCGGCGTAGGCGGGCCCGGACAGCGTCCTCGGGTCGACCTGCGGGACGATCGCCGCGATCCGCTCCGCCGCCGCGGAGTTGGGATCTCCCATCGCCGAGGCCATGAGGCCACCGGTGATCGCCCCACCGGCCAGGATCGCGACGAGTGAGGCCATGACCGCGCCCCGGGTCCGGAGCAGTGGCCGGCCCGGGTGTGGTGATCGCGAGGAAGTGATCATCACATCCATGATGCCGCAACTTCGCCGCCCCGATAGGATTCAGGGCATGAGCGGACAGAACCGAGACGCGGCCGGCGGGCCGGACAGCGGAACCCGCGCGCCGCGCGAAGGGGTCGACCCCGAGGTCCTCGAGTTCGCACAGATGCTCTTCCAGCTCGCCCGCGACGGCGAGACCGAACGGTTGGCCGCCTACGTCGACGCGGGGGTGAGCCCGGACCTCACGAACGAACGCGGTGACGCGCTGCTCATGCTGGCCGCCTACAACGGGCACCCCGACACCGTCCGGGCCCTGCTCGCCCGCGGTGCGGATGTCGACCGCGCGAACGACCGGGGTCAGACCCCGCTCGCGGGCGCGGTGTTCAAGGGGTACGGCGAGGTGGTCCGCGTGTTGTTCGAGGGCGGGGCGGATCCCCACGGCGGCACCCCCACGGCCGTCGACACGGCCCGGATGTTCGAGAAGGACGCCTTCCTCGAGCTCTTCGGCGTCTGACCCGAGCCGTCGGCGCCGCCCCGAGGCCGGCCCGCGCGGGGTCGGGACAGCCGATCCGGGTGGGGGGGACCGGGCCGCTAGGCTGGTCGCCGTGATCGATCTCAAGCTCCTCCGCGAGAACCCCGACCTCGTCCGCGATTCCCAGCGCACCCGCGGCGAGGACCCCGCGCTGGTCGACCGTCTCCTGGCGGCCGACGAGGCCCGGCGGTCGTCGATCTCCGCCGCGGACGGGGCGCGTGCGGAGCAGAAGGCGCACGGGAAGAAGGTCGGGCAGGCCTCGCCGGAGGACCGCCCGGCCCTGTTGGAGGCTGCGGGAGCGCTCAAGCAGGCGGTCAAGGACGCCGAGGAGGCGGAGAGGTCCGCCGCGGCCGAGGTCGACCGGATCCAGCGGATGCTCTCCAACGTCGTGGAGGAGGGCACGCCCGCCGGCGGTGAGGACGACTTCGTGGAGATCGAGCGGATCGGTGAGATCCCCGCCTTCGACTTCGAGCCCAAGGACCACCTCGAGCTCGGCGAGAGCCTCGGGTTGCTGGACATGGAACGCGGCGCAAAGGTCTCCGGTGCGCGCTTCTACTTCCTCACCGGCTACGGCGCCCTCCTGCAGTTGGGCATGCTGCAGCTGGCGGCGCAGAAAGCCACCGCCAACGGCTTCACGCTGATGATCCCGCCGGTCCTGGTGCGCCCGGAGATCATGCAGGGGACCGGGTTCCTCGGTGCCCACGCCGACGAGATCTACCGGCTCGAGGCCGACGACCTCTACCTGGTGGGCACCTCCGAGGTCGCGCTCGCCGGCTACCACCAGGGCGAGATCCTGGACCTGGCGGACGGCCCCAAGCGCTACGTGGGCTGGTCCTCCTGCTTCCGGCGCGAGGCCGGCAGTCACGGCAAGGACACCCGCGGCATCATCCGCGTGCACCAGTTCGACAAGGTCGAGATGTTCTCCTGGTGCACGCCGGAGGAGGCGCACGAGGAGCACCTGCGGTTGCTGGCGTTCGAGAAGGAGATGCTGCAGGCCATGGGTCTGCCGTTCCGGGTGATCGACATCGCCGGCGGGGACCTGGGGTCGTCGGCCGCCCGGAAATACGACTGTGAGGCGTGGGTCCCGACCCAGGGTGCCTACCGGGAGCTCACCTCCACGTCCAACTGCACGACTTTCCAGGCCCGACGACTGGGAGTGCGCTACCGGGACGGCAGCGGCAAGCCGCAGACGGCGGCCACCCTCAACGGCACGCTGGCCACCACGCGGTGGCTCGTGGCGATCCTCGAGAACCACCAGCAGGCGGACGGCTCCGTCGTCGTGCCCGAGGCGCTGCGTCCGTTCGTCGGCAAGGACGTGCTCGAACCCCGGTAGCTGTGGTGGCGGGGCGTCGGCCCCGCCGCCGGTGAGGGTCAGGGGCGGAAGAGCATCATGACGCCGCTCGCGCTGGCGCAGGTCCGACCGTCGGTGTCGAGGACCTTGGCCTGCCCGACGCACGTGGATCGACCCACGTGTTCGACCTCGGCGTGGATCGTCGCCGGGGTCTTCTCCAGCCGGAGCGCCCGGATGTACCGGACGGTCAGGTCGAGCGTGCTGTAGCCCACGCCCTCGTCGACGACCGTCGCCGTGGCGTACCCGAGGGCGGAGTCGACCCACCCCGAGACGATCCCGCCGTGCACCGTCCCCCCGTTGTTCAGGGCCCACTCCCCGGGGGTCGCGGTCAGGGTGACCACCCGTTCGGCGACCGACGAGAGCGCGAGACCGAGAGTGTGCGAGCCGGGGGAGAGGTGGTGCTCCCCGTCGACGATCCTCTGCAGGACCTCCAGGCCCGCATGGGGGCTGCGGTCGGAGGCGCCGGGCAGCGGCGGCCAGGAGTAGTGGCGACTGTGTGCCGCCGTGTCGATCTCGTCGAAGGGCGCGTCGAAGGCCTCGTCGTCATCCACGGCGTCGAACCTACCGGCAGGCGATCACGCCGTTCGGGACGGGCCGCTACGCTGGGGCCCGTGGAGCTGCTCTATACGGGGATCATCGGGTTCGCCCGGGCACTGTTCAAGGTCCAGGGACTGGACATCACCATGCGCGGCGAGCGCAACTTCCCCGAGGTCGGCGGGGCCGTGGTGGTGATGAACCACACCGGGTACCTCGACTTTGTCTACGGCGGCATCCCGGCGCGCGTGCACAAGCGGTTCATCCGCTACATGGCCAAGGTCGAGGTGTTCGACCACAAGGTGTCCGGGCCGATCATGCGGGAGCTCAAGCACATCCCGGTGGACCGCACCGCCGGTAAGGCGTCGTTCGACGAGGCGGTGGACCGGCTCAAGGCCGGTGAGCTGGTGGGAGTGTTCCCCGAGGCCACCATCAGCCGCAGCTTCGAGGTCAAGGGCTTCAAGTCGGGTGCGGTGCGGATGGCGCTCGCCGCCGACGTGCCGATCATCACCGTGACCCTGTGGGGTTCGCAGCGGGTGTGGACCAAGGGCCTGCCCAAGAAGCTGGTGCGTCCGAAGGTGCCGATCATGATGGAGGTCGGCGAGCCGATGCCGGCCTACGAGCCGGTGGAGGAGTGCACCGAGGAGCTGCGCTCGCGGATACAGGCCACCCTCGAGCGGCTGCAGGATGAGTACGCACAGCGTTACGGCCCGTACCCGGCCGGTGCGAACTGGGTCCCGGCCCGCCTCGGTGGTTCGGCCCCGACCCTGGAGGAGGCCACCGCCCTCGACGAGGCCGAGCACGCCGAGCGGATGCGTCGGCGGGCGGAGAAGATCGTGGATCCGGCCGCTGACGAATCCGACGCCCCGGAGGGTCCGGCGGGCCCGGACGCTCCGTGACCCGGTCCAGACCCCTGCTCGTCGCCACCGATGTCGACGGGACCCTGCTCGGGACCGATGAGCTCATCCCGGAGGCCAACCGGGCGGTCGTGGCGGACCTCGTCGCGGACGGCGCGACGTTCGTGCTGGCGACCGGGCGCCCCCCGAGGTGGCTGGATCAGGTCGTGGACCAGTTGCCCGTGGCGCCGCTCGCGGTCTGTGCGAACGGCGCGGTGATCATGGACACCGACTCCGGCGAGTTCCTGGCCACCCGGCTGCTCGAACCGGACGTTCTCGCCGCGATCGACGAGGTACTGCGCCGGAGGCTCCCGCACAGCGGTATCGCGGCCGAACGGCTGGGCACCGACGCGGCGGACGCCGACTTCGTTGCCAGCCCGGACTACGAGCACGCCTGGATCCACCCCGCACACCTGCAGGTGGGGCACACAGAGGTGCTCTCTGAACCCGTTCTGAAACTGTTGGCCCGGGTTCCGGGCATGCCCAGCGCCGACATGCTGGCCGCGCTCCGGGGTGAGGTCGACCATCTGGCGGACGTCACCTACTCCACGACCGACGGATTGATCGAGTTCGCGGCCCGCGGGGTGACCAAGGCCAGCGGTCTGAGCCAGATCGCGGCCACCACCGCGGCGTCGACAGCGGCGTCGTCCGCGGTCCCGGTGACGGTCGCCTTCGGCGACATGCCGAACGACCTGGAGATGCTGCGGTGGGCGGACCACGGGGTGGCGATGGGGAACGCGATTCCGTCGGTGCACGCCGCCGCCGACGAGATCACCCTGACCAACGACGAGGCGGGGTTGGCGCACGTGCTGCGCCGCTGGTGGGTTTAGGCGGAGAAGGCTGCACGGACCGGTCCCCACCACTTCCCCGGTGTGCCCGCCGCCCGTCAACGCCGGGCGGCGGGCACACCTGGTGGGACCCGGTCCGTGAGTCGTGCCGGCCGACGCCTCGGCGTCGGCCGGAGATCAGGGGTTGGGCTCGACCGTGAGCTCCTCGGTGGACGGGTCGAAGACCAGCGTGCCGCCCTCGAATCGCTGCGCGATGGTGCCGTCCTCGCGGTCGGACTCGCTCGAGACCGGCAGGCCCAGCGGTCCGCGCTCGAAGCCCTGGGAGGCCCAGGCGTCGCCGATCACGCCCCACACCGGATGGGTACCGGTCTCGGGGGACGAGTAGAGCGCCCCGTTCTCGTGCTTCACCAGCGAGACGTTGCCGAACCGCTGGACACCGGACAGGACCTTGCCGAGCGGGCCGGAGAACTGCGAGGCGAGCCTGGCGAAGTCGCCGCCGAGGAGATCGCCGACGGAGCCGAGGTCGCCGCCGACGGCGTTCTGCACCGAGCCGGCGTCGAACGGGATGTCGGCCAGGGTCTTGCCGCCGGTGAGGAGGCGGGTCAGCTCGGCGGCGTCCAGGCGACCGCCGGACAGCACGGTCCGGAGCGCGGAGGTGACCGCGTCCTGGACACTGCCCTGCGTGAGTCCGGGGATCGTCGTGCCGCCGGTGCCCGGTCGGGGGGTGGTGCCCGGGTTGGTGACCGGGGGAGTGGGGTTGGTGGGCGCGGGCGTTCCGCCGCCGCTCTGGGCATAGGCGGCCGCGATGTCGCGGATCTGGCCCATCTTGGCGTAGCCGGCGTTGCCGGGACACGAGGTGTTGCCGACGTCGCGGTGGGCGAAGATGTTGGGCAGCCGGACCGCGGCACCCGCCGGGTACCTGGTGTACGAGGTGCCCTCGGAGTAGTGGGTGTCGGAGCCCTTGGGGTTGACCCCGGCGACCGACAGGCGCCAGCCGATGATCTCGCCCATCTTGCGCACCGTGGCATCGGACGGCGCGACGGTGGAGTAGTCGCCCATCATCGAGATGCCCCAGGTGTTGCCGTTGAAGCCGCCGGCGTGCGCGCCCTGGACGTTGCGGTTGAGGCCGCCGTGGCGCCCCTCGAAGGCCTGCCCGTACTTGTCGACCAGCACGTTGTACCCGACGTCGCACCAGCCGAGGTTGCGCGCGTGGTAGGTGTAGATGCCCCGCACGACCCCGGCCGACGCCTCGCGGGTGTAGTTGTTGCTGCCGGCGGTGTGGTGGACCACGGCGGCGGCGAGGCTGTTGTCGTAGGTGGCGTTGCGGCACCGGATGGACTCGTCGGCGCCCCAGCCGGCGCGGCTGATGATCGCCGGCTGCCTGGCCGCGATGTCCCCGCTCGCGCCGGTTCCACCCTGGGCGGCGATGTCCCCGTAGGAATCGGGTTCGGGGGTCGGTGTGTCGTCGGGCGAGATCAGCACCGCGGTGACCGAGTCGGCCGTCAGGTCGCTGGACTCCGCGACGGGCTTGATGTCCGCGTAGCGCGTCGGGACCGGGGGGGAGGTGTCGGTGGCGGGCCGCGCCGGGGCGGGTTCGGCCGACCGGGTTGCCGCGATGTCGTCCTGGGCCGGGACCTCCTCGATCTCTGAGCTCCGGGTCTCTGAGCTCTGGGTCTCGGCGTCCTCGGTTCCGGTGGCGTCCGACTCGGCGCTCTCCGGCGCGTCGGCCAGCGAGGTGTCCGCTATGTCGACTCCGGAGACCTTGATCTGGACCGTGGTGGTGTCCACCCCGAGGAAGACCGGTTCGGTGCCTCCGCTGCCGGTGGCGCTCTCACCCTCGTCGTCGACGGATTCGGCCTCGTACCAGGGGCCCCACGACCCGTCCGGGTTCTTGGCGCGCAGGGCCGCGACGGCCTCCGGGTTGTAGCCCTTCCACGTGACGCCGACCATCGAGAACGGGGTCTCGGAGGTGACCTCCTTGACCGGGGCCGAACCCACCGCGATGTCGGTGTCCACGCCTGCCGCGGCGGGCGCGTCGGACAGAGCGACCTCGGCGGTCCCGGTCGGGACGGCCGAACCGGCGGTGGTGGCGATGTCGTCTCCGGACTCGGCCAGGTGGTCCGCGCCGTAGACGGCGAGGGGCGTGACGACGGACGCCGCGACCGCCACCGCGAGGGCGAGGGTCCTGCGTCGACCGCTGACGTACAGGGGGCGGCGTCGTGTGCTCAAGGGCTTCTCCAGATCAGGTCTGTGTCCCGCGGATCCCGCTGCGGAACACTTCTCCCCGGTGGCCGCAACGCGAGCGACCACTGGGACGAATGTGACGAACGTGGTCAATGGTAACCAAGAAGCGCGTGAAACCAAGTGGTAAGAATGTGAATTCTGGGGTCACATTCGTGTAGTTTCGAACCGATGTACGACTGCGCGGCCGCCCGGTGTGGGGACTGAGCAGGGGCACCGCTAACGGGCGATGCACTCGTCGTCGTCGGCTGGTGTGGCACCGGTCCCCTCGTCCCGTCCGCCCGATACCCTTGTGCCCGGACCCGCGCCGACCGGCGCGTGGACAAGCGGGGACAAGCGGGGACCCGGGCACACCGTGCCCGCACCCCCGCCAGGGGACAACGGGAAGGTTCGACGTGATGGCAGGCGATCGGCAGTGGGGGACCTATGACCTCATCGTGGTGGGGTCCGGATTCTTCGGCCTGACGGTCGCCGAGCGGGCGGCGACCGAGCTCGGTAAGCGCGTGCTGGTGCTCGACCGGCGGCACCACATCGGCGGCAACGCCTACTCCGAGCCCGAGCCGGAGACCGGCATCGAGATCCACAAGTACGGCGCGCACCTGTTCCACACCTCCAACGAGCGGGTGTGGGAGTACGTCAACCGCTTCACCGACTTCACCGGCTACCAGCACCGCGTGTTCGCCATGCACAAGGGCACGGCCTACCAGTTCCCCATGGGCCTGGGCCTGATCAACCAGTTCTTCGGCCGCTACTACTCGCCCGACGAGGCCCGCGCGCTCATCGCCGAACAGGCCGCCGAGTTCTCGGCCGAGGACGCCGCGAACTTCGAGGAGAAGGCCATCTCCCTGATCGGCCGCCCGCTCTACGAGGCGTTCATCAAGGACTACACCGCCAAGCAGTGGCAGACCGATCCCAAGAACCTACCCGCCGGCAACATCACCCGCCTGCCCGTGCGGTACACGTTCGACAACCGCTACTTCAACGACACCTACGAGGGCCTGCCCGTCGACGGCTACACCGCGTGGCTCGAGAACATGGCCGCCGACGAGAAGATCGACGTGGTCCTGGACACCGACTGGTTCGACGTCCGCGAGGCCGTCCGCGCCGCCAGTCCTGACGCGCCCGTGGTCTACACCGGGCCGCTGGACCGGTACTTCGACTACGCCGAGGGCGAGCTGGGCTGGCGCACCCTGGACTTCGAGACGGAGGTCCTGCCGACCGGCGACTTCCAGGGCACCCCGGTGATGAACTACAACGACGCGGAGTACGACTACACGCGCATCCACGAGTTCCGGCACTTCCACCCCGAGCGCACCACCTACCCGACGGACAAGACCGTCATCATGCGCGAGTTCAGCCGGTTCGCCGAGCGATCCGACGAGCCGTACTACCCGATCAACGAGTCGACCGACCGCGAGAAGCTCGCCCTGTACCGCGAGCGCGCCAAGGCTGAGACCGCCGCCGCCAATGTGCTGTTCGGCGGACGTCTGGGCACCTATCAGTACCTCGACATGCACATGGCGATCGCCTCGGCGCTGACGATGTTCGACAACACGCTGGCGCCGCACCTGCGGGATGGGACGCCGCTCGCCGGCTGAGGCCCGGCTGGCCTGGCCGTGGCGGGTCGGCCCTCAGGCGGCGGGTCCGACGGGTAGGTGCCGCACGACGTCCTCGCGCTGCGCCGCGTGCACCAGCGCCGGCTTGGCCTCCCCGAGGTGTTCGAGCACCGGGGTTACCGAGGACCAGAAGCGGCTCAGCGAGCTCAGCCCCTCGTTCTCCGCGCGGGCCTGGGCGCGCTCGGCCCGGGTGTCGTCGGGGCGGGTCGGGTGGTGGGTGGCGCGCTTGCCCTCGATACGGTCGTCCTTGCGCTGAGAGATTACGTAACCGAGCGCGAACGCGACACTCCGCGGCATCCGGCCGGACAGCAGGACGTCGGCCTCGGGGTAGTCGTCGAGCACCTGCTCGACCGCACCGGAGAGCTCCTCGACCAATCGGGCGAACGCGCGCCGGTCGATCTGCCGACCGCTCGCGCCCGGGTACAGCCGGCCGGCGGGGAGAGTCCATGGCCGGAGGGTCTCCACTCCGTCGGTGGTGGCGGTGGGCCCCACGACGACGACGAGGTCCGCCGCCTCCCGCAGTGGATGCTGCGCGTCGACGTCGGAGACGGCTCCGCCCCCGTCGAGCTGGAGCGAGAGCCACACGCGACCCACAGCGGTCCGGTCCGCGGGCGCGGCGGTCGAGTGCGCGGTTGCCGGGAGTCCGGGGCGGAGCGTGACCATGGACAGCTCGGAGTCCGGTCGGCTCCGTCGCGACAGCCACCGACGCTCGGCCCACATGTCGTCGCCGTCGTCGAAGTACACCGTCCGCACCCCCGTGTCCCCTCCGGGCAACCGGCGCCTGCGGGCCTCGGTGGGCAGCTCCGCGAGGTGCGTGCGCTCGCGCAGGAGGGTGTCGTATCCCACGGCCAGTGCGGCGGGGAACGCCAGGTTAGGTGCCAGGACATAGCCTGTCGCGTCGTCGTCGTCGTTCATCGCCCTCTCGAGCTCATCCGACACGTGGTCCACGGCCCGTCGCAGGTCCACCACGTGGCCGTCGGTGCCGAACCAGCCGGTCGCGGAACGGAAGTCCAGGCTCCGGGCGTTGGCCACGTCCACCGCGGCGCGCATACGGTCCGCGCTCTCGGCGGGGAGCAGTCGTAGGTAGTACAGGGTGCCGTTGTGGGCGATCATCCAGGCGCGGACCGCCATCGCCGTGATGAGCACCGCCAGGGTTCCGACGAACCAGCCGAGGCGGGAGGGGGAGGTGCACTCCTGCGACCACAGGTCCGGCACCGCCGAGATGGTGCAGGCCGCATCGCGGGTGATGAGATCCTCCGCGACCAGTCCGCCGAACGCCGTGGTCATGGCGACCGTGATCGCGATGAGCGTTTCCAGGATAAACACCGGACGAGGCTAGCGGGGCCCGCCACGCGTTCATGACCGGCCCGCCTACGACCCGCCTCGAGCCCGCCGCCAGCGTGCCGTGCGGGCGGGCCTGCGAGAGAGCGCCTGCTCGGCTCGACCACAGCCGCTCCCGTGCCTGAACTCCCGCGCGCGCAGGGGGCCGGCCGGCGACCATCGGCGGAGGCGGGAAGGTGAGCGGGTGCCTCGCGGAACCGGCGAGAGGTGCGACGACGACGACGCGCCGCACCTAGAGTGAACTCATGACCCGATCGGTGTCCCGCCGTCTCCGTCTCCTGCTCGCGGTGCTGTCCGGTGCCGCGGCCCTGCTGCTGATGCTGCTCCCGCTCGCCCCGGCCGGAGCCCAGGCACCCGCTCCTGCGCCTGCCCAGGCCCCCGCCCCCGCGGAAGATGCGACGATCGACGTCGGCATCACGGACATGGCCGGCGTGCTCTCGCCCGGGGACCAGGAGCTGCTCCGCGCCGAGACCGAGCGCATCGCGTTCCCGCCGCAGGTGCAGCGCGTGGAGTACATGGTCTTCGACGACGGCAACGACAACCTCAACGACACCACCGAGCGCTTCGCCCAGTCCGAGCGACCGGATCTGGTGTCGGAGGACCGGGAGAAATGGGCGCCCGGAACGCTGATCGTCGCCAACGACACCGAATCGCGGAAGGTCGGCATCTACTGCGGCGACGACGTCTGCGCGGCGCTCGACATCTTCGAGGGCCGACACCTCGACGGTTCGCTGGAGGCGATGAAGGACCCGATGCGCCGCGACAATCACACTGTCGGCCTGCTCGCGGGCGCGCAGGCGGCAGCGGATCCGACGGTGTTGGCACCGGAGTCTGAAGGCATGCCGTCCTGGCTGCCGTGGGCCCTCGGCGGCGCGGGGGTCGTGGGCGCCGGTGCGATCGGTGCGGGCGTCGCGGCGAGCCGCAAGAAGAAGGCGACGACGGCGAGGGAGCGCTATGACCGGGTCTCCCGCGAGTACGGGCGGGTCGCGGGCGAACTGACGGGGCTGGACATCCGCGCCAACTCCCTCTCCTCCCCGCTGGCCGACGACGAACTGCGGTCCCAGTGGGCGGACGTGCGGGACCGCTTCCTGGCGCTGGACACCGTCATGGGACGGATCGGTGACCTGCGGCCGGAGTCGACCGACGCCGAGTTCCGCGAGAAGTCCGACGACATCGAGACCGCGCACACCACGGTCGATCAGATGGAGACGGCCGAGAAGAACATCGACCAGCTCTTCCGTATGGAACAGGGCGACGCGGACGTGCGCCGCCGCCAGCTCGGTGAGCTCCACGAGGACATGCTCGCCGCCGCGCTGGGGACGAAGGACGAGCGTCTGGCCGCCGAGGCCAAGGCTCTCGACGCGCGCGCGAACGAGCTCTCGCGGGACACGCAGGCGCCCGACTTCATGGATCGCTACGCGCGACTGGTGGTGGACTACCGGCTCGTGGTCGAGGCCATCCGGGCCCGGGAAATGTCCGATGTCGAGGCGGCGGACGACGCGAATGACCGCCACGCGCCGAGACTGTACGAGCGCGACTGGCGCGCGGGCTACGGCTACAACGGCTTCGTGCCGTTCTACGTGGTCTCGAGCTGGCACGCCCACGACGTGCAGGCGGCCCAGGCGGCGAGTTCCACCAACACGAGCTACTCCAACGCCTCGTTCTCCGGCGGCGGCGGGTCGAGCGGCTACTGACCCGGCGTCGTCCGATGCCCTCACCGGGGTGCGCGTCCGCTATGCCCGGTTTCCGTCGGGATGCGCGTGCGGATAGGACCAAAGGGCCCGCGCAAGGCGGACGGGTGGCGGGTGGCGAGCGGCGAGCGGGCTGACTGGACCGAAGCGCCCGCATAGGTC
>NZ_KB714653.1:0-52030 GCF_000349585.1 Dietzia sp. UCD-THP | reverse complement strand
GGTGACGGTGCCGAAGAGGCTGTAGTCCGGCGGCAGGGAGACACCGGAGTCGCCGGTGACGATGAAGAACTGGGAGCCGTTGGTGTCCGGTCCGGCGTTGGCCATGGCCATCGACCCGATCTCGTACTCGCCCGCGGCGGGCAGCTCGTCGGCGAACTGGTAGCCCGGTCCGCCGCTGCCGGTGCCCTGCGGGTCGCCGCCCTGGATCATGAACCCGGGGATCACCCGGTGGAAGGTGATGCCCTCGTAGTACTTGTGGCGGGCCAGGAAGACGAAGTTGTTCACCGTCTCCGGCGCCTTGTCCTCGAACAGGTCCACGGTCACCACGCCGGCGTCGGTGGTGATGACGGCCGAGTAGTCGACACCCGGGGTCAGACACATCGGCGGGGCGGAATCGAACGAGGTGACGCGCTCGTCGGTGCCCTCGGCGGGCGGGCACTCCACCGCGTCGGAGGTGTCGCGCCCGGAGGCGTCGGACTGTCCCGCAGCGGTCGCGGCGGTCGTGCCGGTGGCCGTCGCGTCCTCGGCCGGAGAGTCGTCGGCTCCGCACCCGGCGAGCGCCAGGGGCACCGCCAGGGCGAGGACCCCCAGGGCGGTGCGGACGGTCGGACGGGGCCGGGCTGTGGAGGTGAGGTGCATGACTCGAGACTAGAGGGCGCGCCACCCCGGGTGGGTCGCCGGATCCGCGTGGTGGGAGGGATCGCCACGCCCCGCCGGGTACGATCGACCCGGCTTTCGACTAGGGACGGGGACACATCCATATGCACCACCACGGCCACCACGAACTGGTCGACGAGGTCGAGCGGTCGGTCGCCGGGCTCGCGGACCCGCTCGGCCGGGAGTGCCTGCAGCGGGTCATCCTGCCCCGGGCGGGTGAGCCGCTGGACGTGAGATCGCTCTACCTCGCCGAGGCCCCCACCAACGCCCGCCGTGCCCACTCCGCCGGTCGGACCACCCTGAGCGTCGGCGCGGACTCCGAGGTCTCCTTCGCCACCTACTTCAACGCGTTCGCGGCGGCGTACTGGCGTCGCTGGACGATTCTCGGTGCGGTGGTCCTGCGGCTGACGATCCGCGGGGCCGGTCGCGTGGACCTCTACCGGTCCAAGATCGACGGTTCGCGCATCGCGATCACCGGGGACGTCGTGGGCGAGCCGGGTGAGGCGGGCGCGGGCCGGGTCACCACCGTCGAGTTCGTGTGCGACCTGGGCCCGTTCGAGGACGGCGGGTGGATCTGGTTCGACCTCACCTCCGACACGGATGTCGAGCTGCTGGCGGGCGGGTGGTACTCGACCGTGGACGCGCCGGAGACCCGCCCGGACGCGGGCCCGGACGGCACCCCGGACCCGTCGGTGCAGGTGCCCAACGACCGCCGGGTGACCGTCGGCATCCCCACGTTCAACCGCCCCGGGGACGCGGTCGCGGCGCTGCGCGCGCTCACCTCGGACCCCGACGTCGACGCGGTCCTCGACGCGGTGCTGATGCCCGATCAGGGCGAGAAGAAGGTGCGGGACGAACCCGGGTTCGTCGAGGCGGCCGAGGACCTGGGCGACCGCCTGCGGATCTTCGACCAGCCCAACCTGGGAGGCTCGGGCGGGTACAGCCGCATCATGTACGAGGCCCGGCGGCTCACCGACTCGCCGTACATCCTGTACATGGACGACGACATCGAGATCGAGCCCGACTCGATCCTGCGGGCCCTGGCGTTCGCCCGGTTCTCACGCGTGCCCATGCTGGTCGGCGGACAGATGCTCAACCTCCAGGAGCGCAGCCACCTCCACACGATGGGCGAGGTGGTGGGGGCGCACGACTTCATGTGGACCGCCGCCCCCCACGCGGACTACGACTACGACTTCTCCCGGTACCCCCTGACCGACCGGGACAACCCCAAGGAGCTGCACCGCCGGATCGACGTGGACTACAACGGCTGGTGGATGTGCCTCATCCCCCGGGTGGTCGCGGAGAAGATCGGTCAGCCCCTGCCGCTGTTCATCAAGTGGGACGACGCGGAGTACGGCCTGCGGGCGCGCCGCGCCGGCCACCCCACGGTGTCGATGCCGGGCGTGGCGATCTGGCACATGGCGTGGTCGGACAAGGACGACGCGATCGACTGGCAGGCCTACTTCCATCTGCGTAACCGGCTGGTGGTGGCGTCGCTGTACCACGACGGCGACCACAAGGGCATCATGCAGTCGAGCCTCAAGGCGCTGGTCAAGCACCTGGTGTGCCTCGAGTACTCGACGGTCGCCATCCAGATCGAGGCCATCCGCGACTTCCTGCGCGGACCGGAGGCGCTGTACGAGCTGCTGCCGACGGCGCTTCCCAAGGTGAGGGCGATGCGCGCGCAGTTCCCCGACGCCGTGGTCATCCCCTCGGCCGTGGACCTCCCCGCACCCTCCGGGGGCCCGGCCGGGATCCACTCCGAACCCCGGGGCCCGGCCCGCAAGGCACTCGCCCTGGCCAAGGGCCTCGCGCACACCCTCAGCCGGGACGACAAGAGGCACCACGAGGTGCCGCAGGCCAACTTCCCGCCGGTGGAGGCGCGCTGGTACTCACTCAGCCGGGTCGACGGTGCCACTGTCACCACCGCCGACGGGCGCGGGGTGGTCTACCGCAAGCGCGACCGTGAGCAGGCCGGATCCCTGTTCGCCGAGTCGGTGGCCGTGCACAGGGAACTCTTCCGCCGGTTCCCGGAGATGCGCCGCCGCTACCGTGAGGCGCACATCGAACTCGTCACCAAGGAGGCCTGGAGCCGTGTCTTCGACGCCTGAGACCGCACCCGGGCCGGCCGGCCCCGACCACGCCGGCACGGGCCCGACGGTGGAGATCCCCGTCCCGACCGGCGAGATCCGGTTGCTGGCCGGGATCCAGCGTCGGCTCCTCGCGGTGCCGGGGTCGCGCGAGGCCGCCGTGACGCTCTCGCACGTGGGGGAGCACGCACTGGGCTGGATGGCGATCGCCGCGCTCGGCATGGCGGTCGATCCGGCCCGGCGGGGCCGGTGGGCGATGGTCGGTGTGGGCAGCTTCGGTGCACATGCCACCTCCGTCGTCGTCAAGCGGGTCGTCCGGCGGCGGCGCCCGGACCACCCCACGGTCGCGGTGGGGGTGGGTACCCCGTCCTCCCTGAGCTTCCCGTCCTCCCACGCCACGTCGACCACCGCGTTCGCCCTGCTGGCCGGGGGGGTGAGCGGCGCGCCCGTGGCTCCCGCGCTCGTTCCCGTCATGCTGGCGTCCAGGCTCGTCCTGGGCGTCCACTACCCTTCGGATGTGATCGCCGGCGCCGCGGTCGGCGCGGGCTGCGCCGCGCTCACCCGCGCGGTCTGGCCCACGGACCCCGTCCAGCACCTGTTGCCGGCGGCGCTTCGTGACGGCGCGCCCGGACCAGGCACCATCCCGACCCCCGAGGAGAATCGATGACCGATCAGACCGGAGCCCCGGCCTCCCGGGGCGGGGGCGATCACCATCTCCTCGGGGCGGAGCCGCACACCGCCAACGAGATCGATCTCGCCGAGGCCGAGGAGGAGGCCAAGGGCTCGCCGCCGAAGAACCTGCTGGACGGCATGATCAAGGCCCTCCGTCCGCGGCAGTGGGTCAAGAACGTCCTCGTGGTCGCGGCGCCCGCCGCGGCCGGCACCCAGACGCTCACGGACACCTCCGTCCTGTTCTCGGTCTTTGTCGCCTTCGTGGCGTTCTGCATGGCGGCCTCCAGCGTCTACCTGATCAACGACGCGATGGACGTCGAGGCGGACCGCGCCCACCCCACCAAGCGGTTCCGCCCCATCGCCGCCGGGGTGCTCCCGGTCGGGCTGGCATACGGGATGGCGGTGGCGCTCATCGTCGCGTCGCTCGTCATCTCGGTGCTGTTCGCGCACCCGGCGCTGGCGATCGTCGTGGCCGTGTACATCGTCCTGCAGCTCATGTACTGCTTCGGGCTCAAGCACCAGCCGGTGCTCGACATCGCGTTCGTCTCCTCAGGGTTCCTGCTCCGCGCGGTGGCGGGCGGTGCGGCGGCCGAGGTCGAGATCTCCCAGTGGTTCCTGCTGGTCATGGCGTTCGGGTCCCTGTTCATGGCGGCCGGGAAGCGGTATGCCGAACTGAACCTGCACCTCAAGACCGGCGCCAAGATCCGCAAGGCGCTGGAGAGTTACACGCCGACCTACCTGCGATTCGTCTGGACGCTGTCGGCGACGGTGCTCGTGCTCTGTTACGCCCTGTGGGCCTACGACCGGGGTTCCGACCCCACGCAGCCGTCCGGGTCGGCCGTGTGGTTGCAGATCTCGATCGTGCCGTTCACCATCGCGGTACTGCGCTACGCCGTGGACGTCGACGCAGCCCAGGCCGGCGAGCCCGAGGACATCGCCCTCGGCGACCGCGTCCTGCAGATACTCGCCGCGATCTGGGTCCTCACCGTGGTGATCGGCGTCTACCTCGTGCCGTCCCTCGCCTGACAGGGATGGGTGGGCGATGTCGCAGGTGACACCGGGAGAGTCGGCAGGGCGGCCGTCGGCCGGGCGTGTCCCGGCCGAGCCGGCGGTCTTCTGGGGCGGCCTCGCGGTGGTGGTGGCGGTGTTCTTCGCCGGCGCCTGGCAGCGTCGGTGGATCGCCGACGACGGACTGATCGTCCTGCGCACGGTCCGCAACCTCATCGCCGGCAACGGCCCCGTCTTCAACGCGGGGGAGCGGGTCGAGTCCAACACCTCGACCCTGTGGACCTATCTCGTCTACCTCACCCACGAGGTGGTCGGCTACCGGCTCGAACTGGTCGCCCTGGGGCTGGCGCTGACCCTGAGCATGGTCGCGGTGGCGTGCGCGATGCTCGGTACCCGGGTGATGTACCGGGGCACGCGGCGCGCCCCGGCCGGTGGTCCGATGCTGCTGTTGCCGCTGGGCGTCGTGGTCTACATCATGCTGCCGCCCGCCCGCGACTTCGCGAGCTCGGGCCTCGAGACGGGTTTGGTGATCTGCTGGATCGGCGTCATGTGGCTCGGGCTGCAACGGTGGGCCCGCGCGCCGCACCGCGAGTACCGGTTCGGCCTCCCCGCGGCGGGCACGGCCGTGATCGCGTTCGTCGCCGGGCTCGGTCCGCTGGTGCGTCCGGAGCTGGCGTTGGCGGCGGTGGTGTTCCTGGTACTGCTGGCGGCGTCGCAGCAGTCGTGGAGGCATCTGGGCTGGCTCGTCGTCATCGCCGGAACGGTCCCGATCGTCTACCAGGTCTGGCGCATGTCGTACTACGCGCTGCCCTACCCTCTGACGGCCGTCGCCAAGGACGCGGGCGGGTCCAAGTGGGACAAGGGCGCCCAGTACGTGTGGGACCTGCTGTCGCCGTACGCGCTGCTCCTGCCGCTGGCGGTGGTCCTGGCCGCCGGCCTGGTCTCGCTGTGGGCCGTGCGCCGGTCGGGCCCCGCGCGCGGGTCGGCGGCCCCCGCGCGGGGTGACGGGACGGGGGACGACGACGAGGTGGCCGGTCTGCTCCGCCTGCGGACCCGGGTCCGCTCGACCCCGGTCGTCACGCTCGCGTTCCTCGTGGTGGCCGTGATCATGCTGGCCTACGTCACCCGGGTCGGCGGGGACTTCATGCACGGCCGGGTGCTGTTGCCGTCCCTGTTCCTGTTCCTCCTGCCCGTCGCGGTGGTGCCTCTGCCCGTGGGGCCCGCCCGCGGTGAGGACGACGCACGGGTGCGGCGGGTGGCGGTCCCGGTGGTCGCCGGTGCCTGGCTCGTCGTCGTCGGGTGGGCGGTGACCGTCGAGGTGGTCCAGGACCCGTTCCGGGACGAGCCGGAGACCATCACTGCCGCGGGGATCGTCGACGAGCGGCAGTACTACATCCAGCGCACCGGCCACCGACATCCGCTGCTCGCGGACGACTACCTCGACTTCCCGCGGATGCGGGCCCTGGTGCGGGACGTGTCCACCAACCGGACGGGAGCGGTCTTCCTCCCGGTCCCGGGCTTCCAGGACCGGTGGGACGTGGTGGCCTACGACCGCCCGATGCCCGGACTGGAGCCCTTCGAGCTGCCGGACGACCCACTCAAGACCGTCGTGTTCCTCAATCTCGGGATGACGAGCATGAACCTCCCGCTCGACGTGGACGTCTACGACACGGTGGGGTTGGCCTCGCCGCTGGCCGCGCACACGGACCGCATGGAGGACGGCCGGATCGGGCACGACAAGTTCCTGCCGTACGACTGGGTGCTCGCGCGCACCGGCGTGATCGAGGATCCGGTCAACTTCCCGCGGTGGATCGATGTGAACTGGGTCAACCAGGCGGAGGTGGCGCTCACGTGCCCGGCCACCCAGGCCCTGATCGACTCCTATACCGGGCCGCTGACGCTGGAGAAGCGCTGGTCCAACCTGATTAATGCATTTTCATTCGCCGAGTACCGCATCAACAGAATCCCTGCGTACGAGGTGCAGAGGTGCGGATTGCCGATGCCTGAGAAAGTGGAGAAGTACCAGGGCACTCGGTAGTGTGGCTCCAGCTGTTATCTCGAATCGGTAACGGTAGGGGATCGATCAGGTCCCCGACCTGTAACACCTGTCCCAGAATGAGCGACAGTTACGATGTCGCAGTTCCGGTCCTCCCCTGGTGGGGCCGGTCCGATGGACGTCACCGATGCCCCGGGTCACCTGGGGGCACCAGGAACGAACAAAGGAACCCACGAATGTCCCAGACCACCCTCCGGCGCAAGTTCGCCGCCGGGCTCACCGCCCTGGCGACGGCTGCAGGCCTCGTCGTCGGCGCTCCGGCTCTCGTCGGCGCCCAGGCCACCGAGCAGGGCTCGTCCGCCAGCCTCGGCTCCGCCGGATCGGCCGGATCGGGCGACGCGCCGAACGCCGCCCCCGCCTTCCAGCCGGCCGCCGGCGACGAGAACCCGGTCGGGTTCCGCAACTGGCTGCGCCCCGGGTGTACCTGGGATCCGGTCGCATCGTGGGTCCAGCTCTGCGAGGTCTGGTCGCCGGCGATGAACCGCCACATCAAGGTGCAGGTCCAGCCCGCCCGCTTCGGCGGCAACGCCGGCCTGTACCTCCTCGACGGCCTGCGCGCGCGGGACGACTGGAACGCGTGGACGCGTGACGCACAGGCGCAGCGCATCTTCCTCCAGGACAACATCACCCTGGTCATGCCGGTTGGCGGCCAGGTCTCCTTCTACTCCGACTGGGATCGGCCCATCAACCTGGGCGGAAACCTGCTCGAGTACAAGTGGGAGACCTTCCTGACCCGCGAGCTGCCCGGGTACCTGAACGCCCACTTCGGTGTGCGCACGGATAACAACGCCATCGCCGGGCTCTCCATGGGCGGGTCCGCCGCCGCGATGCTGGCCGCCAAGCACCGCAACCAGTTCAAGCAGGTCTCGGTGTTCTCCGGGTACATGAACCCCACCGCGCCGGGCATGTACACCATGATCCCGCTCGCGATGTTCGACCAGTGCAAGTGCGACCCGTTCGCCATGTGGGGCCTGCCGGGCTCGCCGCGCTGGGGCCAGAACGACCCGTTGCTCAACGCGGACAAGCTGCGCGACATCCCGATGTACATCACCGCGGGGTCGGCCATCCCCGGGCAGTACGACCAGCCCTCCAGCCTGCAGGCCGTGTTCAACACGTTCAACGGCATCATTCTCGAGGGGCTGTCGCGCGGATCGACCATCGCGTTCCAGAACACGCTCAACGCCCGGCCCAACCAGGCCACCTTCGACTACCGCACCACCGGCATCCACGGCTGGGGCTACTGGAACGACGACCTGATCGCCGCCCGCTCGGCGCAGATCCTGCCCGTGATGAACGCCTTCGCGTGGTGATCACGACCGGATAGCCGACGAATCGGGCTCCGCTCAGCGAGTCCTCACCCGTCACACCGGGGCCCCGTGCGTAGATTCTCGTGCGGGGCCCCGGTCGCTTTTCGGGTGACCACCGGGTTCGGCCGCGGGAGGGGAGCCCGCGGGCGGACGACGGACCAGGACCCCGGGAAGAAGCTGTCCGGGTCGCTCTCCGCGGCCCGGTCACCGAGACGGTCGGCGACGACGCGGCAAGGAAGAGAACCTCACATGGCGACCCCCAGCGCACACGCGAGCCCCCGCACCCGGTGGGCGTCCCTCCTGGCGGCCCCTCTCGTGTTGGGAATGGTGGGCTCGGGCCTCATCGTCCCTCCGGCTGCGGGCGCGCAGGAGACCCCGGCCCAGAACTCCCCGGCCCAGACCTCACCGACGACCAGTGGCCCGGCGCAGACCGGCCCCGGCGAGGCGGGTCCGGCCCGGGCGGCGGCCGAGAACCGCGTGGATTCCCCGTCCCTGAGCGTGCCGACGACCATCCCGTCGGGGGTCCGGTTGGACAGGGTCGAGTGGAAGACGGCCAACCGGGTCGCGCTGTGGGTGCAGTCGCCGGCCATGGAGCAGGCCATCCAGGTGCAGCTCATGCTCCCGGCGCGGTGGAACGCCGAGCCGGAGCGCACGTACCCCTCGCTCCTCCTGCTCGACGGGCTGCGGGCGCGGAACGACGCCAGCGGGTGGACCCTCGAGACGAAGATCTCCCAGTTCTTCGACGCGAAGAACGCGATCATCGTGCTCCCCGTCGGCGGCGAGTCGAGCTTCTACACCGACTGGGTGGCGGACGCCAACGGCTCGGCCTATCAGTGGGAGACGTTCCTCATGGAGGAGCTCCCGCCGCTGCTGGCCCGCGACTGGCGGGTGAACGACAGGCACGGAGTCGCGGGTCTGTCCATGGGCGGCACGGCCGCGATGATGCTCTCGCAGCGCTACCCGGACTACTTCCAGTTCGCGGCCAGTTACTCGGGATTCCTGGACACCACCAGCTTCGGGATGCCCGAGGCCATCAAGGTGGCCATGCAGGACGCCGGCGGATACCAGGCCGAGAGCATGTGGGGACCCCTCGGTTCGGCCAGGTGGCAGGAGCAGGACCCCAAGCTCCACACCGACAGGCTCCGCGGCCAGAGCGTCTACGTCTCCGCGGGCAGCGGGAACACCGGACCGTGGGACCAGCCCTCGGGCCTGCCGGACATCCCCACCAACTTCCCGGGTTACGGGCTCGAGCTGCTCTCGCGGATGACCACCCAGACCTTCGTCAACAAGGCCCGTGCGGACGGTGTCGAGGTGACGGCCAACTTCCGCCCGTCGGGCACGCACACGTGGCCGTACTGGCAGTTCGAGATGATGCAGGCCTGGCCGCAGTTCGCGGGTGCGGTGGGGATCGAGAACGTCGAACCCCCGTGCGCCGCACAGGGCGAGATCGCCCGCGTCGCCGAGCGTCAGCCCGGTCTGGGCCCCTGCCTGACGGGTGAATACGATGTCCGCGGCGGCAAGGCCACCGACTTCCGATTCGGTCGCGTCTTTTGGTCGCAGCAGACGGGCGCGCACTCGGTCCTCGGGGCCATCGGCGCCGCCTACCAGGCCGAGGGTGGCCCTGACGGCCCGCTCGGGCTGCCCACCTCCGGCGAGACCACGACGCCCGACGGCAGGGGCAGGTTCACCCAGTTCCAGAACGGCGTCATCTACTGGTCGCCCGCCACCGGCGCGCACGCCATCCGTGGGGCGGTCAGGTCGATGTGGCAGGAGCGCGGCGCCGAGCGCGGCGACCTCGGTTACCCGACGACCGACGAGATCACCAACCCCAACAAGCCCGGCGTGGTCCAGGGTTTCCAGGGCGGGACCGTCTACTGGTCCTCCGCCACGGGCCCCAGGGTCGTCAAGGGAGCCATCCTGACGACCTACCGGGAGGCGGGCGCGGAGAATTCGGAGCTCGGGTACCCGGTCACCGATGAGATCTCCCTGTCCACCCGCGGCGGCGCCTTCAGCCGCTTCCAGGGTGGGGCCATCTACTGGTCGGCGCGCACCGGTGCGCACGCCGTGCCGCGCGGGCCGGTGTTCGACGCCTGGGGCACGGTCGACTACGAACGCGGTCGGCTCGGCTATCCCACCAGCGCGCTGCGCACCACCCGCGACGGCCAGGTGATGGAGTTCGAGGGCGGACGGATCACTGTGACCGGCGGTCGGGCGGAGATCTCGTGACGGGCCGGTCGACGGCGCTCGGCGCCGCCCTCGTCGTGGTGGGTGGGATGCTGGCCGCCTGTGGCGGTGGCGACTCCACGGTCTCCGGCGTCCCCGACTCCGAGACGATGGCCCCGCCCCCGGGCGGCGCCGCCACCTCGCAGGCCCGCGTGCCGGCCACCGAGGACTCGGGACGTTTCACCGAGGCGCCGGCGCCCGTGGTCTCGGACGCCCCGGGTTATACGGCCCCGGTCGTGGGCGCGCGGGAACGCGGCTACCTCGCGGCGCTCGAGGCCCAGGACATCCAGACCGGTGAGCTGTCCGACTCGCTCGTGGCCGCGGGGAACACGATCTGTCGGATCCGGACCACCGGAGGCGCGGCGGGCGAGACCACCACGATCGCCGATGCCGTGGCCGGCCAGATCTCCGTGGGTGGCTACTCGGACCGCGAGGTCGACGAGATCTCCCGGATCGTCGTGGACTCCGCCGCAGGGCAGCTCTGCCCCTGACGCCGCCGAGGTGAGACGTGACACGCCGCGGGGGCCCGTGGAACCCGTCGGCCCCGTGGCGCGTTGGACGTGTCGTCGGCCGCCCGCGGACTCCAGTCGGGCGTCCGGGAAGGAGTTCGAATCGTGGCTCGTGGATCGCGTCGTGGAGGCGGCCGCCGGCTCGGGTGCTCGCTCGGAGCGCTCGTCCTGGTGGTCCTGCTGGTGTTGGGGATCGGCTGGTGGCTCGGGGACCGTGGGTTGCCGACCGGACCGGAGGGCCCGCTGCCCGGCCCGGCTGAGCCGGAACTGACCCAGCCCGCGGACTGCCCCGACGTGCAGATGATCGCCGTGCCGGGGACCTGGGAGAGTAGTCCCACCGACGATCCGTACGCGCCGTCCTTCCTGCCCAACGCCCTGCTCAGGACGATCACCGATCCGCTGTCGGAGCAGTACCCCACCGAACGCCTGGAGGTCTTCACGGTCCCTTACGTGGCGCAGTTCCGGAACCCGCAGCGCCCGGACGAGATCACCTACGACCAGAGCCGGGCCGAGGGCACGGATCGTGCGCGCGCCGAGCTGGTCGCGACGCACGACCGTTGCCCGTACACCTCCTACATCCTGCTCGGCTTCTCGCAGGGCGCCGTGATCGCCGGCGATCTCACCAGCGAGATCGGCACCGGCAACGGACCCGTGCCGGCCGACCTGGTCCGGGGATCGGTGCTCATCGCCGACGGGCGGAGGCTGCCCGGCGAGGGCCAGTCACCGGGACTGTCGCCGGGGACGGGTCAGGGTATGGAGATCTCGCTCCAGCCGGTCACGGGTTTCACCCAGCTCATCGCCGGCGCCACCATGACGGGCCCCCGGCCCGGTGGCTTCGGGGAACTCGCCGACCGGACCGCCCAGATCTGCGATTCGCGGGACCTCATCTGCAACGCCCCGCTCAACGTGGTGGACGGCGCGGCCCGGTTCCAGGAGTTCGTCGCCAACAACGCCATCCACGCCATGTACGCGACCAACCCGGACGTGGTCATGGGGACGACGGTCCCGGAGTGGACCATCGGACACGTGCGCGAGCTCGTCGACTCAGCACCGGAGATCGCCCACGACTGACGGTCCGACCGAGTACCGTGCATGGGCGCGACACGCCTGCCCGGGTCGGGGATTCGGAGTTCGGATGTGCGCGAGGGCACGCTGTAAGATCGACCAAGCTTGTCGCCCGGTATGTCCGAGGTCGGCGACGTCGACCATCCAGTCATCGGTTCGGAACGGAGCAACGTGGAGTTCGAGCAGTACCACGACGCCAGCGGGGCGATCGTCATCCCTGATCGCACCACCCTGGTCGACTTCGTCGAAGCCAACGTCTCCGCAGCGCGCCGGGACCCCGCGGCGGACGGCCTGATCTACCGGTACATCGACTACTCGTCGTCGAGGCAGGGTGAGGTCTCCGAACTGTCGTGGTCGGACTTCGGTGACCGGCTCTACGCGATCGCCGCACGACTGCAGCAGGTGGCCTCGCGGGGCGACCGGGTGGCCATCCTCGCCCCACAGGGTCTCGACTACATCGTCTCCTTCTTCGCCGCCATCCACGCCGGCCTCACCGCCGTCCCGCTGTTCGATCCCGACGAACCCGGTCACCATGACCGCCTCCACGCGGTCCTCGGGGACTGCGCGCCGTCCGTCATCCTCACGTCGACCGAGTCGGCGGCCGGCGTCCGCACGCTCTTCCGTGACCTGCCCGCCCGTGAGCGCCCCCGCACGGTCGCCGTCGACGCGATCCCGGCCGAGCTCGGCTCGGGCTGGTCTCGGCCCGACCTCGGGGCGGACGACATCGCCTACCTGCAGTACACCTCGGGATCGACCCGTGTCCCCGCGGGCGTCGAGATCACCCATCGCAACGTCGTCACCAACGTCATGCAGCTCTTCGACGGGCTGGGCCTGACCCGCGCCTCCCGCGGCGTCACCTGGCTCCCGCTGTTCCATGACATGGGCCTGCTCACCGTGATCCTGCCCGCGATGGGTGGTGCCACCATCACCGTCATGAGCCCCCGGGCCTTCGTGCAGCGGCCCGGACGCTGGGTCACCCAGCTCGGAGCGATGTCCGACGGCGACGGCGTGTTCGCCGCGGCACCCAACTTCGCGTTCGAGCACGCCGCCCGCCGTGGCCTTCCCCGGGAGGGCGAGTCGCTCGACCTGACCGGCGTCACCAGCATCATCAACGGATCCGAGCCGGTCACCCCCGCCTCGATGCGCGCGTTCAACGAGGCGTTCGCCCCGTACGGGCTGGCACCGACCGCCATCAAGCCCTCCTACGGCATGGCGGAGGCGACGCTCTTCGTCTCCTCGCCCCGTAAAGACGACGAGGCGATCGTCATCCACGTGGACCGGGAAGACCTCAACAAGGGGGTCATGACCGTCCTGGACCCCGACTCGGTCGAGGGGAACGAGGACGCCATCCCGCAGGTGGCGTGCGGGTACGTGGCGCCCAGCCAGTGGGCGGTCATCGTCGACCCGGGAATCGACGGGGCGACGGGCGAGCACGACGGAACCGGCCGTGAGCTCCCCGAGGGGCGGGTCGGTGAGATCTGGCTGCACGGCACGAACGTGGGGCAGGCCTACTGGGGCCGGCCGGAGGAGTCCGAGGCCACCTTCGGCAACAAGCTCACCGAGCGCCTGGCGGAGAACTCGAAGACCGTGCGCGAGTTCGGCACCGTCCCCTCCGACGCTCGATGGCTCCGTACGGGTGACTTCGGCGCCTACGTGGACGGTCAGCTGTACATCACCGGGCGGGTCAAGGACCTCGTGATCGTCGCGGGGCGCAACCACTACCCGCAGGATCTCGAGAACACCGCGCAGGACGCCTCCTCCTCGCTGCGTCCCGGTTTCGTGGCCGCGTTCTCCGTGCCCGCCAACCAGCTCCCGATCGAGGCCCGTAACGGTGCCGTCATCCCCGCCGATGACTCCTCGGAGACCCTGGTCGTGGTCGGGGAGCGCGCCCCCGGCGCGGGCAAGGCGGATCCCGGACCCATCGCGGACGCGGTCCGTTCTGCGATCTCGGCGAGGCACGGTGTCACGGCCCAGGACGTGATCCTGGTCCCCGCCGGGTCCATCCCCCGTACCTCGAGCGGCAAGATCGCCCGCCGCGCCTGCAAGGCCGCCTACGTCGACGGGACACTGCGGGGAGGCCACCAGCAGACGGCGTTCCCCGACGAGCCGACGGGGTAGTTCCCGGACCGGTTCACGGCACCACACGTGCGCGGCGGCGACGGGCGAGCACACCGGACGAGACCCGATCGAAAGGCGATCCCCACGATGGCACAGAGCGAGATGACGGTAGTAGAGCTCCGCGACTGGTTACGGGGGTGGGTCTCACGGGCCACCGGTCTGGACGGTGCCAAGGTGACCGACGACCGTTCTCTCGAGGAGTTCGGACTGTCCTCCCGCGACGCGGTGACCCTCTCGGCGGATCTCGAGGACCTCCTCGGACGACCACTGGACGCCACGGTGGCGTACCAGCACCCCACCATCGCCTCCCTCGCCGAGTACGTCGTCAACGGTCCGGCCGAGATCGAGGAGCCGGCCGATCTGCACACCTTCCGTCACCGAGGTGCGGGCATGGAGTTCGACGTCGCCGTCATCGGGTTCGCCACCCGGTTCCCGGGTGGCGCGGACTCGCCCGAGGCCACCTGGGAACTGCTGTCCGAGGGCCGGGACGCGACGAGCCCGCGCCCGGCGACCCGCTGGTCCGAGTGGGCGGGTGACGCCTACGTGCAGCAGGTCCTGGCCGAGGCCCCGGACCGGGGCGGGTGGCTCGACGACGCCGAGGTGCGCGACTTCGACGCGGAGTTCTTCGGGATGAGCCCCCGCGAGGCGGAGATGGTGGACCCGCAGCAGCGGCTGGCGCTCGAGCTCACCTGGGAGGCCCTGGAGCACGCGCACCTGCCCGCGAGCGATCTCAAGGGCCACGAGGTCGGCGTGTTCATCGGCTCGTCGTCCAGCGACTACCAGGTGTTCCTCACCTCCGACTCCGCCGCCGCCTCCCCGTACGCGGTCACCGGCGCCTCCAACTCGATCATCTCCAACCGGGTGTCGTACACGTTCGACTTCCGGGGCCCGTCGATGACGCTCGACACCGCGTGCTCCACCTCGCTCGTGGCGATCCACGAGGCCGTCAACTCCCTGCGCCTGCACGAGTCCGACCTGGCTGTGGCCGGTGGCGTCAACATGATGCTGGCGCCCGCCGCCACCATGGGGTTCGCCAAGACCGGGGCCGCGCTCAGCCCCGACGGGCGCATCAAGGCCTTCTCCTCCGACGCCAACGGCATCTGCCGCGCGGAGGGCGGGGGACTGTTCGTCCTGAAGCGCCTGTCCGAGGCGGAACGGGACGGGGACGTGGTCCTCGCCGTCATCAAGGGCTCCGCGGTGAACTCCGACGGTCGCTCCAACGGGATGACCGCCCCTAACCCGGACGCCCAGGTGGCGGTGCTGCGCCAGGCGTACGCCGACGCCGGGGTGGACCCCAGGGACGTCGACTACATCGAGGCCCACGGCACGGGCACGATCCTCGGTGACCCCATCGAGGCCACCGCGATCGGACAGGTGCTCGGCCGCGGTCGCGCCGCCGACCGTCCGACCCTGCTGGGCTCGGCCAAGACCAACTTCGGTCACATGGAGTCGGCCGCCGGTGCCGCGGGTCTGGCCAAGATCATCCTCGGAATGGGTCACGACTCGCTGCCGCCCACCCTCAACTTCGCCGGGCCCAACCCGTACATCGACTTCGACGCCGCCCGGCTGAGCGTCGTCACGGAGAACCGGCCCTGGCCGCGCTACAGCGGCCGGGCGCTGGCAGGGGTCTCCGGATTCGGGTTCGGTGGCACCAACGCCCACGTCGTGGTGGCCGAGTACCAGCCTGCGCCGGTCGGGGGCGCGCGGACGCCGGTGATCGAGCAGGACGACAGCGCACACGACGGCGGCCCCCGGGAACCCGACGCCCGGGACGACGTGGCCCGCAGCGTCACCGAGGCGGTCGCCCGCAACGCCGAGGCCCTGGCCACGACGGGCACGTCCGCCCCGGGCGCGGCCGCCACCGTCCTCGTGGTGTCCGGCTCGTTGCCGTCACGCCGCAAGGCCACCGCCGGTCAGATCGCCGACTGGCTCGAGGCGCAGGACGACTCCGTGGACCTCGGCGCCGTCGCACGCACCCTGGCCACCCGCAACCACGGCCGCTCCCGCGGCGCCGTCGTGGGCCACACGCGCACCGAACTCGTGGCGGGCCTCCGCGCCCTGGCGGCCGGAGACCCCGGCCCCGGAGTCTTCAGCGCGGACGCCCCCGCGGGCACCGGCGACGTCTGGGTGTTCTCGGGCTTCGGTGCACAGCACCGCAAGATGGCCAAGGAGCTGTACCTGTCCAACCCGCTGTTCGCCTCGTGCCTGGACGCGGTGGACGACCTCATCGACTTCGAGGCCGGGTACCGGATGGCCGAGATGTTCCTCGACGACTCGGTCACCTACGAGTTGGAGAACGCCCAGGTCGGAATCTTCGCCGTCCAGGTCGCGTTGGTCGACACTCTCAAGGCTCTCGGCGCCAAGCCCGAGGCCGTGATCGGCCATTCGATGGGTGAGGTCGCCGCCGCCTACGCGGCGGGCGGGCTCAGCCTGGAGGACGCGGTACGCGTGATCTGTGTGCGCTCGCGCCTCATGGGCGACGCCGAGCAGCAGGTCTCGGACGAGGACGCCGGCGCCATGGCGCTGGTCGAGTACTCGGCCGAGGAGATCGCGCAGATCATCGCCGACCATCCGCAGTTCGCCTCGATCGAGCCCGCGGTCTACGCCGCCCCCACCCACACCACGGTCGGGGGCCGTGCCAAGCCCGTCGCCGAGTTCGTGGCCTGGGTCGAGGAGCAGGGCAAGTTCGCCCGCCAGCTCCAGGTCCGCGGCGCCGGGCACACCTCGGACGTCGACATGCTGCTGGGTGAGCTGGCCGCCGAGATCGCGGGCCTGGAACCGCGCGCGCTCACCTCCGGCCTGTTCTCCTCCGTGGACAAGGAGACCTTCTACCGGGCCGGCCACGAGCCGATCCACGCCGAGGAGTACTGGGTCAAGGGCATGCGGCACTCGGTGTGGTTCACCCACGCCGTGCGCAAGGCCGTCGAGGCCGGGTACGTCACCTTCCTGGAGTTCGCGCCCAACCCGGTCGCCGCGATGTCCGTGGCCGCGACGTGCTTCGACGCCGGACTCATGGAGCCCAACCTGCTCCACACGCTCAAGCGCAAGGAGTCGGAGGCCGACACCCTGCTCCACGCGATCGCGCAGCTGTACGTCCACGGCCACGAGGTCAACATGGACCAGGTCGTGGAGATGCTGCACGGCTACGTCACCGGCCCCGGGCGCTACGCCGCGGTGCCGAGCACGGCGTGGAAGCGCCGGACGCTGTGGCCGACGGTCACCGCCGGCGGCGGGTCGGGCGAGGGCCGGATGCCGGGCTCCCACGTCGCGCTGCCCGACGGCCGTCACGCGTGGCAGGTCCGCGCCGAGGTCGTGCCGAGCGTCGACGCGTTGATGTCGGCGGCGGCCGCGTCCGTCCTCGACGGAGCAGTCCTGACCGCCGTCGACCGCCCCGGGGTCCTCCCGGTGGCGGGCGCGGTCACCACCACCATGACCCCGCACCCCGGAGGTGCGTCGTTGCAGGTGCACGCGCACACGGGCGACGGCGCCGGGCAGGCCTTCACTCTCGTCGCCGAGTGCGCGGTGAGCGGTGGGACGCCGATTGACCCCGAGGAGCAGCCGGGGCCGCACTACGTGTCGGCCGAGTCGGACGCGCCGGTGGTGGACAGCGACGACGACGACGAGGCGGACACCCGCTGGAGCCCGGACTCGGGCGAGTCGATCGGCGACCGCCTGGCCCGGATCGTCGGGTCGGCGATGGGCTACAGCCCCGACGACCTGCCGCGCGAACTGCCCCTGCTCGACCTGGGCCTGGATTCGCTGATGGCCGTGCGGATCAAGAACCGTGTCGAGCACGAGTTCTCCATCCCGCCGCTGGAGCTGCAGGCGATGCGGGACGCCTCGATGAACGACGTCGTGCAGATGGTGACCTTCGCCGTGGAGAACCCGGACAAGGTCGGCGAGCTCGCGGACCAGCAGGCCCGCGGTGAGGGCGTGGTCGACCTCGCCGCCCTCAAGGGGGAGGCGCCCGCCGGTGGTGGCGCCGCGGCAGAGGGGGGCGCCGGCGAGATCGCCATCGCGCCACGTGACGACACCGAGCGGATGGCCTTCGGCGCGTGGGCCGTGGTCACCGGCGCGGCGGCGCCCGGCGTGACCGGGACTCTGCCCGCGATCGACGAGGCCACGCGGACCGCGCTGGCCGAGCGGCTGTCGACACGCTGTGGCGGCGAGATCACCGCCGAGCAGCTGGCCGGGGCCACGACGATCGCGGAAGTCGCCGACCTGCTGCGTCCGTTCACCGAGGTGGCGGTCGAGGGCAACATCCGCGTCCTGCGTGAGGGCTCCGCCGACAGCACCCCCCTGTTCCTGTTCCACGCGGCCGGCGGGTCGTCGTTCGTGTACGAGCCGCTGGTCGATCGCCTCGACGGCGACACCCCGGTCTACGGCGTCGAGCGCACCGAGGGGCCGCTGGAGGAGCGGGCCGCCGGGTACCTCGACAGGATCCGGGAGATCGCCTCGGGGCGGCCCGTCGCGCTCGGCGGCTGGTCCTTCGGTGGCGCCCTGGCGGTCGAGGTCGCGCGTCAGTTGCGGGCCGCCGACGACGTCGTGGCGCTCGTGGCCCTCCTGGACACCGTGCAGCCGTCCGAGCCGGTCCCGAACACCCTCGACGAGGCGGAGGCCCGCTGGAAGCGCTACTCCGAGTTCGCCAAGCGGACCTACGGGTTGGACGTGGATGTGCCCCGGGAGTTCCTCGCCGAGCACGGTGAGGACGGGGTGCTGGGGATGCTTCTCGAGGGCCTGGGGGCGGAGGCGAACGCCATGGGCGGCGGCGTCATCGAACACCAGCGGGCGAGCTTCGTCGACAACCGCATCCTCCAGAGCGCGGACCTGTCCACGTGGTCCGGGGTCGGCGCGGAGGTGCCCTTCGTGCTCTACCGCGCCGAGCGGATGCACGAGGGTGCGATCGAGCTCGAGCCCCGTTACGCCCACGTCGACACGGACGGCGGCTGGGGCAGGATCGTCAGCGATCTCGAGGTGGTCCAGCTCAAGGGTGACCACCTCGCGGTGGTAGACGAACCCGTGGTCGGTACGGTCGGTAAGCATCTGGCGCGTCGGCTCTCGGAGATCGACGCGGGAGTACTGAAGGGATCGGACGCGTGACGGCTAGGACCACCGCGGAGAAGCTCGCAGAACTGCGGGTCAAGACCGAGCAGGCCCGGGACCCGGGTAGCGAGCGGGCCAGGGCACGCCGCGACGCCGCGGGCCACACGCCGCCGCGGGAGCGCATCGCGGAGCTGCTCGACCAGGGCAGCTTCGTGGAGATGGGCCAGCTGGCCAAGGCTCCCGGGAACCCGGACAACCCGTTCGGGGACGGAGTGGTGACCGGTCGCGGCACCATCGACGGCCGCCCCGTGGTCGTGTACGCGCACGACAACACGGTGTTCGGCGGGTCGGTGGGCGAGGGCTTCGGCAAGAAGGTCTGCGCGATCATGGACTTCGCCCTCAAGGTGGGGTGTCCCATCATCGGGATCAACGACTCCGGTGGGGCCCGCGTCCAGGACGCCGTCACCTCGCTGGCGTACTACTCGGAGATCTCCAAGCGCCAGTACCCGGCATCGGGGTTCATCCCGCAGATCTCGATCATGCTGGGCAAGTGCGCCGGCGGCGCCGTCTACGCGCCCGTGACCACCGACTTCGTGGTGGCGGTCAAGGACCAGGCGTACATGTTCGTCACCGGACCGGACGTGATCAAGCAGGTCACCGGCGAGGACATCTCCATGGAGGACCTCGGCTCCGCCCTCCAGCAGGCCAAGAACGGCAACGTCAACCACGTGGCGGTGAGCGAGCACGACGCCTTCATGTACGTCCGGAACCTGCTCAGCTTCATGCCCTCCTCGGCGGCCGAGAAGGCACCGCGGATCAACCCCGGTCTCGAGCCGGAACCCACCGTGTCCGACCTGGAGCTCGACTCGATCATCCCGGACTCGGACAACGCGGCGTACGACATGCACGACGTGCTCATCCGGATGTTCGACGACGGCGAGTTCGTCGAGACCTCGGGCCAGTTCGCCCCCAACATCATCACCGGATTCGCCCGGGTCGACGGCGAGTCGGTCGGCGTCGTGGCCAACCAGCCGCTGCACCTGTCGGGGTCCCTGGACATCGACGCCTCGGAGAAGGCCACGCGGTTCATGCTGCTGTGCGACGCCTACTCGATCCCGATCGTCTACGTCGTCGATACCCCCGGGTACCTGCCGGGTGTTCAGCAGGAGAAGCTCGGCATCATCCACCGCGGGGCCAAGATGGGCTACGCGGTCGCCGCGAGCTCCGTGCCCAAGGTGACCTTCGTCGTCCGCAAGGCCTACGGCGGCGCCTACGCCGTGATGGGGTCCAAGAACCTCGGCGGCGACCTCAACTTCGCCTGGCCCACTGCACGCATCGCGGTGATGGGTGCCGAGGGCGCGGTGGACCTGCTGCAGCGCCGGCAGATCGAGGAGGCCGGACCGGAAGAGGGTCCCAAGCTCCGCAAGCAGCTGATCGACATGTACAACGAGTTCATCGCGACCCCGTACTCGGCCGCCGAGCGCGGGTACATCGACGCGGTGATCGAACCGTCGCAGACCCGCCTGGTCCTGCGCGGCGCGTTGGCCCAGCTGCGCGACAAGGTCCGCAACGAGCCCCCGCGCAAGCACCCCATCGCCCCGCTGTAGCGCCCCCGCCGGCTAGCCGGAGCCACCCCGCCCCGCCCCGCGCCGCTCCTACCCTCCCCGCCCCGCCCCGCCTCGCGCCGCGCCGCTCCTCGGCTTATGCGTCCTCTTTGCCCGCTTTCACGCCGGGTGCGCGGCCGGTCTGGACCATTCCGCCCGCGCGAGTGGTCAGAGGCCTGCGAGGACGAGCGGCGAGGCCGAGCGGCGAGGCCGTGTAGACGACCGCGGCCCCGCCCTCGATGGGCGGGGCCGCGGTTCGCTGCGGACCAGAGGACCCTATTCCGGGTCGGTCACGAGGATCGGACCCTCGGGCCGCCACCAGCCCCAGCGGGTCTCGGTCCCGGTGGTCACCTCGGCCGGCGCGGGCGCGTCCTCCTGGTATGTCCCCAGCGGGGTGTACGCCTCGATGGAGCCCCAGTCCCGATTCCAGTCGTGGCGCAGGTACGAGGGGATCGTGCGGGCGCGCTGCGCGACCTCGATCCACCCGAGCGGGCCACCGGACTCGTACGACTGCCACGTGGTGGTGGCGGCGACCGCCAGCGGCCGGTCCGGGAGGATCCGGTACTCCGGCAGCTCGGCGACCCCCGCGTAGTGCGAGAACGGGCGCTGGCACGGGAACTGCAGGCTCACCGCCCAGTCCAGCATGACGGGCGACTCCGAACCGACCAGCTCCTGGACCGTGACGAGCTCCGGCGCCCGCGGCGGGGTGATGGCCGCCCACTGGTCGGGGGTCAGGTCGTCGTCGTCGACCAGGATCCGCATGACGTCGGCCTCGGCCGGCACGTCCTGCATGTCCACCCGCAGATTCCGCCAGGTGGGGGCGGGGCCGATGTCGAACGGCACGACGGGCTCGCCCACCACGTCCGCGCCGCCCTCGGTGCTGCGGCCGAACTCGACGATGACCTCCTGCCCGTACCGGTACAGGCCGTCGGCGTCGTAACGTCCGATCCGTCCGGCGGCCGAGATCACCAGGAGCGGATGCGTCTCGCGGTTCTCCGGCAGCCGGTACCAGCCGGTCTCGAGACTCGCCTCCCGCTGCGGGCCCACCAGGTAGGACCCGAGCACCGGTGTGGTGGCCGGGTCGAGCCCGAAGGGAAGGGCCACGGTCGACTGGTTGACGCCCTCGGCGCCCTGGCCGCCGGCGGTACCCGCGCTCTCCCCGGTGCTCACGGTGGGGCCCCCGCCCGGCTCCTGTGTGGTGTTGGCGGCACCGGGATCGGCCACCACCGCGTCCGCCGACAGGTCGGGTGCGACGCCGTCCGGCGTGAACCCGGAGTTGCCCCCGGCCTCGATGGCCGCGGCGCGGTCCGCGGGGTCGATCGCACCGTCCGGTCCGGGTGTCGCGTCGAGCGGGGTGAGCATGCCGTTGTTGGCATCGGGTTCCACCAGGACGCGGTCGGCGAGCATGCACGGATTGCCGGCGAGCGCGGAGAAGTTGCCCGCCGCGATCGTGTACGCCGGGTACTGCTTGTGGACCCCCTTGGCGAAGGAGGCGATGGAGAAGACGACGAGCAGCCCCGCGACCACCGCGATGGGTGCGGCCGCGATCGTCCGCATCCGCCGGCGGCCCTCCCGGGTCTCGGGCGCCTGCGTGCCGGTGTAGTCCTGGCGGAGGTGCTGCCAGCCGGCGTAGGCGAAGGTCAGCACGGCCAGGCCCAGCAGGACGGTGGCCGCGTCGATGCCCCGGATGCTGGGGGCCTTGTCCCACCAGGGGATGCCGTAGCTCGAGACGTACCACCAGCCGTTGGGGCCGGCGAAGGCCAGGGCGAGCACCACCAGGGTGATCCCCAGGAACACAGTTCTGTTGCGGGCGGTGCGGACCGCGGACGCGGAGATGGCCATGGCGCCGAGCGCCGCGATCGCCGCACCGATCCCCGCGTACACACCGAAGTGGTGGGTCCACTTGGTGGGGGAGAACATCATGAAGAACGCGGTGCCCACGACCACGCCGACCAGGCGCCAGACGGGACCCGAGGCCGCGCCAGGGATCTTGCCGCGGCGCAGCAGGGTCCCGATCACCATGACGAGGCACAGCAGGACCAGCAGGACCGGGAGTCGACGGGAGAGCGAACCGTCGACCGTCGGGATCATCAGGTAGTAGTAGCGGACGAATTCCTCGAACCAGTTGAGGTTGGGGCCGATCTCGCCCCGTACCCGGATCGCCTCGAGCACCGCGGCCAGCGACTGGATGCCGAAGACGCTGATGAGCACCATGGTCCCCGCGGCGAGCACCGGGGCCACGAGCGCCAGGCGCGAGCCGACCTCGCGTCCGCGCACCACGACGGTGCGCAGGACGGGGCGCAGGCCCATGAGCAGCGCGGCGACCGCCATCAGTCCGGTGGGGCCGGTGGCCAGGGAGAACGAGGCGAGGATCACCGCGACCGCGTACGGCAACATGCGCCGGGTCGCGATGGCGCGTTCGACCGACGTCCAGGTGAGCAGCGCACCGAGGGCGATGACGGGCTCGGGCCGCAGGCCGTTGTTGAAGGCCATCCAGAAGGCGAGGAACACGGCGGCGGCGCTCCACACCACCACCGGGGTGGTCCGCGCGGCGCGGCCGAGCCGCGGCAGGACCTCGCGGCTGATGACGAGCCAGCACAGGATCGCCGCGATCAGCGCCGGCAGCCGCATCCACGGGCTGGCGGTGGACACGTGGGCGAGCATCGTGAGCAGGTCGTAGTAGGGGGAGCCGAACGGCGATTCCGGGACTCCGTACCAGCGGTAGTAGTTGGCCATGTAGCCGGCGGGGTCCGCGGCCCGGGCCATCGACATGATGTACCCGTCGTCGGAGGTGTTGCCGCCGACGAAATGCCACACACCGAGCGTGCCGATCACGGCCACGTCAGGGAGCCGGATCCTGAACCACCCGCGGGGCAGGAAGCGGCGGGAGCGGCGACCGTCGGTCTGGTCGAGTCCGTGCAGGGCCCACAGGGCGATGGCGGTGGCGATCAACCCGATCACGATGGCCGCCCACTTGAGGGTGGTCGGGTCGGTGGTGAAGCGCGAATCGACCTCGACGGCCACCTCGAGGCCGGCCGGGACGGCGGTGTCGGAGGGCAGGTCGGTGTAGATGCCCACGACCATCGGGCGCAGGTCGTCGGCGTCGACCCGGCGGGTCGCGGCGGGGTCGTCGATACCCTCGAACGACGCCTCGACGTAGGTCGGAGTCGCCACCACGCTCAGCTGGCCGCACCCGCCACCGGCGACCTGGTCACGCGGTGCGGAGACGATGACCCGGTTGCGGGAGACCACGTCGACGGTGTCCGCGGAGGCCCGGACGAACAGGGCCCGGTCGCCGGCCTCCTCGCCACCCGCCGGGGCGGTGGACAGCAGGATCCCGCCGTCGGCGGGAAGGTCCGCGACCAGGGCGCAGGGGACGGTCGCGGTGAACCGCTGAGGCGAATGCGCCATCAGCGGCGCGGTCACCGAGTCGACCGATCCGTTCTGTGGCCACTGCACGCTCGAGGTGGTCTGGCTGACCGGGAGGAACGGCAGGGACAGGAAGCATAGGGTGCCCAGGAGTCCGCTGACGATGGCGATGAGGCGGAGCCTCGCGACACGGGCGTCGGCGGCGACCGGGCCGGAAGCTGCGGGGGAGTCTGACACGACGTCCGATTCTAGGCGACGGTCACCTCATGGGACCCGGCGTGGTCCAGCCCCACTGGATGGAACTGCTGCGAACGAGGTCCGCGGGCGTCGCCCCGGGGTCGAGGGGTTCGAACCGTTGGAGCGAACCCCAGTCCCTCGACCAGTCGTGGTCGAGGTAGGTGGGCACGGTGACGGCCTCGACCGTCTGCGTGGTCCACAACAGCGGGCCGCCGCCGCCGGCGCTCTGCCACCAGTTCGCCGCGGCCGAGGACTCGCGGTCGGCGAGGATCCGGTAGCGGGGGATCTCGGCGACCCCGCCGTTGTGGACGAACGGGCGTTGACACGGGAAGGCCAGCGCCACCACCCAGTCGACGAGCACCGGGTCGGTATGCCCCACGACCTCGTCGAGAGTGCGCAGGCGCGGGTTCCGCGGCGGGGTCACGGCGAGCCACCAGTCGGGGTCCAGGTTGCCGTCGGTCGCCACCACGCGGACGACCTCGGCGTCGGCGGGGATCGATTCGAGGGGGATCCGGAGGTTGCGCCACGCCGGGGCGGGACCGATGTCGACGGGGGTCGTCGAGCCCATGACCTCGAAGTCGGTGGGGCCCGCCGCACCGACCCGTCCCGGCCGGCCGTACTCGATGGTCAGGTCGCCGTTGCCGATGCGACCGGCGACGGCCATGACCAGCAGCGGGCTGTTGGGTCGGCGGGCGGGCAGCTCATACCAGGCGGAGGTGAGCTCGGCGGCGACCTGGGGGCCACGGCGGTAGGAACCCAGGACCGGTGTGGTGTCGGGGTCCAGGCCGAAGGGCAGCGCGACGGTCGAGCCGTTGACGGTGACCTCGCCGCGGCCGCCGGTGGTGCCGGCGTCGACACCGTCCCCCGGTTCTCTTTCGCCCGAGTCGGACAGGGCCAACGACCCGGAGGCCTCCGCGCTGTCGACGGTGATCGTATCGGGCAGGCCGTTGGGGGCGAACCCGTTGACCACCCCGGCACCGAGGGAGATCTCCGGCCCGGCGCCGACGGCGCGGAGGAGTCCGTCGTTGGAGTCCTCCTCCACCAGGACCGAGTCGGCGAGCGAACACGGCTCCCCGCTCAGGGCGCGCAGGTTGGCGCGTCCGACCGTGTAGGCCGGGGTCTGGACGAACACGGCGGTCACGGCGGAGACGAGCTCGAAGATCACGACGGAGAACGCCACGATCGTCAACGGGGCGCCGTCGATGCCGGGGCCTCGTCCGGCCCCGACGCGGCGTCGATCGCGGGTCCGGGCGGCGGGGGTGTCCGGACCCGACCGGCGGAAGGGCAGGGCCCGGGTGAAGCGGCGGGCGAGCGTCCCGTCGGGCGAGTCGGGCAGGATCCCGGCGTGGATGAGCCCGGCCACGAGCAGGCACACCAGGCCACCGATGAACGCGACGTACTGGACCTGGACCCCCAGCACGTCGGGGAAGGTGTCTGAGAACGGGATGCCGTAGTCGGAGACGTACCACCAGGTGTTGTTGGTGGCCGTGGACAGGCCCACGACGAGGCACAGTGCCGCCCCGACGAGCCACCGACTGCGGCGCAGTGAGACTGTCGAGGACCGCAGGGCGATCACCGCCAGCACGGCCAGTGCCCCGGCGAGTCCGGCGAACACGCCGAAGTGGTGGGTCCACTTGGTGGGGGTGAACACCAGGAACAGCAGTGAGCCGGCGATCACGCCGATGAGCCGGCGGGACGGTCCGGCGGCGGCCCCGGGGATCCTGCCCCGGCGCAGCATCACGGCCGTGACGAGCGCGAGGCACATCAGCATGAGCAGGACGGGGAAGCGCCGGGCCACACCGCCGTCGGCGGACACCCCGAACAACGCCTCCCAGCGGTCCTTCTCCCCGTACCAGGGAAGGCTCGGGCCGAGCTCGGTGCGGATGCGGGTGGCCTCGAGGACGGCGGCGAGGGTCTGGTCGGCGAACACCGTGTAGAGCAGGACCAGTCCCACCGCGAGCACCGGACCGAGGATGGGGGCCCAGCCGACCACCAGGGCGCGGCGGCGGACCATGCGGACGAACTCGCGTGCGCCCGCGGCCAGGGCGGCCACACACATGAGCCCGGTCGGCCCGGCGCCGAGGGAGAACGCGGCCACCCCGATCGCCGCGACCCCCGGGACGAGCCTGCGCGTGGCGATGGACCGCTCCACGAGCGACCAGGTGAGCAGCGCGCCCAGCGCGATCACGGGCTCGGGCCGCAGTCCGTTGTTGAACGCCATCCAGAAGGCCAGGAAGAGCGCGGCGCCCGTCCAGCGCGGCCGGTGCCAGGTGCGGGCGAGCCGGCCCAGGCGCGGGACCACCTCCCGGCTGATGATCAGCCACGCCAGGATGCCGCACGCCAGGGTGGGCAGGCGCATCCACGGGCTCGCGGTGGACACCTCGGCGAACAGCCGCAGGATCTCGTAGTACCAGCCCACGGGGGACTCGGGGGAGCCGAGCCAGCGGTAGTAGTTGGCCATGTACCCGCTGGGTCCCGCCGACCGGGCCATGGTGAGCAGATAGCCGTCGTCGGAGGTGTTGGCCCCCACGAGATGCCAGAACCCCAGGATGCCGACCACCACGCCGTCGACGGCCGACAACCGGGTCCACGACCGGGGGACGACCCGGCGGCCGGACCGTCCGTCGATCCCGTCGAGGCGGTGCAGGAACACCACCGAGGCGAGGGTGGCCAGGACGCCCAGCGCCATCATCGTCAGCTTGAGCGCGGTGGGGCTGGACGAGTACCGCGAGTCGACGGTGATCTCCACGGTCGACGAGCCCAGCCCCTCCGGGGCCGTGGTGGGCGTCAGGTCCGTGAAGATCCCCGTGACCTGCGGGCGCATGGTCCCCGGGACGGCGGCGCGGACGGGGTCCTCCCCGTCCGCACCGTCGTCGTCGGACAGTCCGGAGAGCTCCGCGACCAGGATCCCGACCTCGGCCCTGACACGCAGGGATTCGCAGTCCGGGTCGCGGAGGGCGGACAGCGGGACCGAGAGCAGTGGCGTGTTCCTCACCGCCACTTCGATCGCCGGCTCGCCCGCGGCGTCCGTGGAACGTTGCACCACCAGACCGTCGGAGATCCGGCCCGGTGCGCCGTCGGGCAGGGTCGAGAACACGATCGTGTCGTCGGGGACCTCGGCCAGCGGGCCGCAGGGGGCGGTGATGGTCAGGTCCAGCGGCCTCCCGGAGACCAGGGGTGCGGTGACGGAGGCGTAGTCGGGCCCGGCGGTCCAGCGCACCTCGGTGGTCTCCTGGTGGACGGGCAGGAAGCCGGCGAGGATGGCCAGGAACGCGCCGAGGAAGCCGGTGATGACGGCCAGGCGACGGTCACGGTCCATCCCCGGGTACGGGTGAAGCCCGAGGGGACTCCCGTCGCTCGCCGTCACGGTGTGGTCACCTCATCGCACCACGATCACGGCGAACGGACCCACGTCGTGGACCTCGAAGTGGGGGCCGGCCACGGCCTCCGAGGGGATGGTGACGCCGAACCGGCGGACGTTGGGGTCGTTGGGATAGGTGTCCTCCGCCAGGCGCAGGGTGTACCCGGAACCCGAGGGGCGGGCGACCACGGCGTCCGGGCGTCTCCAGGGCGTGCCGGTCATCATCGCGTACAACTCGTCGGCGTCGGTGGAGTCCTCCCAGCCGATCATCGCCTCGTTGCGCTCGGCGTACCGGCCGAGCGGGTTGGCGTAGTGGGAGGTCACCGCCTGGTAGGCCAGGTACGGGTGGTAGGCCAGGAAGGCGTCGGCGGTGCTGGCGACGACGAGGTCGGTCCTCTCGCGGTCCGGGAACGCCTCGAGGATGACGCTGTCGATCTCGGCGTAGTGGGACTCCGGTCCGGGCGGGTAGCGGTCGGCGCGCTCGCCGTCGCCGTCGGTGTCCGTGTAGGCCAGGCGGATCTCCTCGTGCAGGTGGTCGGGGATCCCCTGCGCGTGGGCGAGTGCGGCGAGGGTGGCCACGACGCCCACGACGGCGGTCGCGCGGCGACGGCGGTCGGCGGCCTCGGCCGCGGGCCGGTCGGCCCCACCCTGGCGTCCGGCGGCGTGCACCACGAGGCCCGCCAGGTCGGCGATCGCGAACACCCCGGCCACCACCAGCAGCAGGATGAGCACCGGCTCGAGCCGGAAGCCCAGCATCGTGGTGCCCAGGACGGTGACCGCCATCGATGCCAGGCTCCACAGGTACACGGCGACCACGCCCAGGCCCAGGGCCTGCGCCCGACGGGAGGTCCACGCCCGGGCGACGATCCACACCAGCCCGGCCAGACACACCCAGCCCGTGAGGCCGCCCGCGGTCATGGGTAGCGGCAGGCGGGCGCCGGCGTCGGGGAGGTAGTGCATGGCGGTCCCGGAGTCCGCCGGGGCGCCGCGAGAGGCGGCGAGGAGGTAGGGCGCCCACACCACCAGGGCGAGCAGGATCGACCCCACCCCGATCGCGGCGAGGCGGGCCGCGGGCAGCCACGGCGGGAACGGGGCCGGCGAGGAGTCCTCCGGCCCGCGGGCGCGGCGTCGCAGGATCGCGGCGACGGTCGAGACGACCGCCATGAGGACCACGGTGCCCGCGGCCAGGCCCGTGTACAGCGTGTACGTACTGGCCGAGGCTCCGAGGAACAGGGTGGTGGCCAGCGCGGCGCCGCGGCCGGCGTGCGGGACCGTCGGGGCGACCGCGTGCCAGGCCAGGATCAGCATCGGCGGGATGAACAGGGCCACGACCGCCCCGTAGGGCTCGGGGGATCCGTAGGCCAGCATCACCGCCGTCGAGCTCACGCCGACCACCGCGCCGAGGTCCGTGCGCAGCAGGCGGGTCCAGAGCACCGTCACCAGGGCGGCGGCGATCGCCATCGACAGGATCGACCACGGCTTGTAGGCGGCCCATCCCTCCAGGCCGACGAGGTTCGCGAAGCGCCCGCCCAGCCAGAACCAGCCCGACGGGTAGAACGACGGCAGGTCGGCGTACGCCATGTCGGGCAGGCCCAGCGAGGTGGCCGAGCGGCCGAGGAACTGGGTACGGAACTCCTGGTCCACGCTCACCCCGTGCAGGTACAGCCGGGACGCCGCGAGCGGGATGCCGAGCGTGGAGGCCACCAGCAGGGCCGACCCCGTGGGGGCGGCGAGCTTACCCAACCGGACCAGTCCGGCCCGCCCACCCGGACGCTCGCCCGCGCGGGCACACAGCACGCCGGCCACCACCAGGGCGAACGCGGCGCACTGGCCGACGACCGTGAGTGCCCGCAGCACGTTGGAGTTGCCGTAGGCGGGGAACGAGACGAGGGAGAAGCCGACCAGGACGACGGCGGTGACGGCCGCGGCCAGCAGCATCGCCGCTCCCACCAGACCCGGCCCCCGGAGCGCCACCGGCATGGTCAGAAGGGGAGCTTGCGGAAGATCGGGCGCGGGACGTGGGTCAGGACCGCCATGACGCCGCCGAACGCGGCGGGGGCGAAGACCGCGCCCTTACCCGCACCGGACTTCTTGACCGCGATGCGGGCCACGTCGTCCTTATTGATGGTGAGCGGCGCCTCCTTGACGTGCGCCGACATGCGGGTGCGGACCTGCCCCGGGCGGATCACCAGGACGTCGACCCCGTACTCGTCGAGCGCGTAGCCCAGACCGGTGTAGAACGAGTCTAGGCCGGCCTTGGTGGAGCCGTAGACGAAGTTGGAGCGGCGGGCGCGCAGGCCTGCGGCCGAGCTCATGGCGATGATCCTGCCGTAGCCCTGCGCCTTCATCCGCTCGGCGAGCAGCACACCCACCGACACCGCACCGGTGTAGTTGACCTGGGCGATCTGCACGGCCTTGCGCTGGTCGGACCAGAGTTCCTCGTTCTCCCCGAGTAGGCCGAACGCCACGATCGCCACGTCGACGTCGCCCCCGGCGAAGATCTGCTCGAAGGCGGCCGGGTGGGAGTCGGTGGCGGCGGCGTCGAAGTCCACCACGTCAACGGCGGTGGCGCCGGCGGCCGTCATCTCGGCCCGGGCGTCCTCGATCCCGGGGTCCCCGGGGAGGCAGGCCAGGACCACGCGCATCGGGCCCTGCTGGAGGTACTCCCCGCAGATCGCCAGGCCGATCTCGGAGGTGCCTCCGAGCAGGAGCAGGGTCTGTGGGACGCCGACGGCATTGATCATGCGCAGGAGTCTACCGAGGGGCCCCCGCCGGATCGGGGAAGGTGCCCGGGACTACCCGGCCCGGCGTGGACCCGGCGTGGGCGGGCGGACCGCGGAGGATGACGGGGGCGGCCTCCGCGGAGACCGGCGCCACGTAGTGGGCGGCGGGGAGACGGCGACCAGGACGACGGCGGCGGCGACGGTGCGGAGGATCATGGCGGACTCCCGATGGCCTCCGGGCGACCCTCGTCGTCCGGGGTCAGCCTATTGTGGCCTGTCGCACGTCCTCATGTACAGGCCCCGCCTGGGTCAGAGCAGCTCGAGGCGCCGGCCCATGTCGGAGACGAAGACCCCGTGAGGGTCGATCTCGCGTCGGGTGGCGATCCACGAATCGATCTGCGGATACATGGCGTGGAACCGGTCGGCCGGGACCCGCGAGTCCTTGGCGGTGTAGAGCCGTCCGCCCATCGACATGACCTTGGCGTCCAACTCGTTGACGAACGAGTTCAGCCGGTCGTTGATCGGGAAGTCCACGCACACGTTCCACCCCTCCATGGGGAACGAGAGCGGGGCCTGGTTACCGGGCCCGAAGAGCTTGAACACGTTGAGGAAGGAGTAGTGGCCCGAGCGCTGGATGTCGCCGATGATCTCCTTGAACCCGTCGACCGCCCCGGGCGGGACGATGAACTGGTACTGCAGGAAACCCTTGGACCCGTAGGCCCTGTTCCACTCCGAGAACAGATCGAGCATGTGGTAGAACGCCGGCAACGTCTTGATCTTGTTCCGCGAGGTGCCGCCCAGTCGGTAGTAGACCTCGCCGATGGGGCCGAAGGTGTACTTGTTGGCCAACCCGTTGGGGAAGACGTCCGGGAAGGTGATGAGCGGTTTGGCGTCCATCGCCAGCGGGTTCTTCGCCAACTCGGGGGCGTACTCCTCGAGCTGGGCCAGCGTGGCGAGCGACCCGCGGGACACGGCGGCGCGGCCGAGCTTCGGTGGTGCGCTGATCGCGTCGAACCACGCCGAGGAATAGGTGTACCCGGCCTCGGAGCCGTCGGTGTGCAGCGCGATGGTCTCGTCGAGCGAGGCGGTCTGGTCCGAGTCGGCCAGGAAGAACGCGGTCTCCGTGCGGGTCATGGCGATCCACACCTTGAGGACCACGCCGGTGAGACCGTTGCCGCCCACGGTGGCCCAGAACAGCGTGCCCCCGGGGTCGTCGGACGTCCCGCCGGGCTCGAGGGTGAGGACGCGACCGTCCGCGACGAGGAGCTCCATCCGGGTGACATGGTTGCCGAACGACCCCGCCGAATGGTGGTTCTTGCCGTGGATGTCGTGCCCGATCGCGCCGCCCACGGTGACCTGACGGGTGCCCGGGAGCACCGGCACCCAGAGACCGAAGGGCAGCGCGGCGCGCATGAGCTGGTCCAGGTTCACCCCGGCGTCGACCACCGCGAGCGCCTTCTCTGCGTTGAGCTCGTGGATGCGATCGAACCGGCTCATGTCCACCACGAGACCGCCGGAGTTCTGCGCGCTGTCCCCGTAGGAACGGCCGAGCCCCCGCGCGACGATGCCCCGACGGAGGTGTGCGGGGCCCGAGGCGTTGGCGTCGTTGACCGCCGCGACGGCCGCCGAGATCTCCTCCACCGAGCGCGGGGTGAGCACATGGCTCATGGCCGGCGAGGTGCGTCCCCAGCCGGTGAGTCGCTTGAGTTCGGTGTCCAGGGCGGACTCGGCCGGGGGGGTCTGCTGCGTGGTGCTCACCCGGTCGAGGTTACCGCCGGGGTCGGCGATCAGCGGCACCCCGTGGTGAACGGCACGCCCCGGGCGCGGGCGTCGACCCAGTCGAGCGCGGGTCCGACCGCCGTGTAGGCGCCGGTCACGTGTTCTCCGGCCACGGGCGTGTACTCCACGTCCGCACCCGCCGCGCACCACTCGTCGACCAGCCTGTGGGCGGTCCACTCCGGGACGAAGGTGTCCCCGGGGCCCTGCGACGAGCCTGGGCCGGGTCCCATCGGGACGGTCGCGTCGGCGTGCCACACCTGCACCGGCCCGGAGGGGACCTCGCGGGGATCCGCCCCGTGGGCGGGGTCGGCGCGTCCCAGTCGGTTCCGCGCCATGACCTCGATCACCGTGGGATCGGTGCGGGGGTCGACGTCGGTGAGCGCCGACAGCGGGAAGGGAGCGAGTCCGCCGACCGTGTTGGTCGACGCGCAGGCGTCGCGGAGCTGGTGCGCCACCACATCACCGGTGTCGTTGAGCAGCGGGTACAGCTGCGGGTACTCGCGGGCCAGCCCCAGTACGGCGGCGCGGTAGAGGCCGGAGGCGAGCGTCCCGTCCATCGTGTCGAACAGATCCGCGTAGTCGGCGGGGACCCCGCCGACGGAGGACCCGACGAGCACACCGGTGAGCTCGGGGGCGTACACCGGCTGCAGTTGGGCGGCCCATCCCGTGGCGATACCCCCGCCGGAGTACCCCACCTGGACCACGCGCGACCCGGAGAAGAGCGGACCCGGGTCGCCGGCCGGGGTGAAGGCGCGGGCCGCGCGGATCCCGTCCAGGACGGCCCGGCCGTTGGCCCGTCCCGCCGCGTAGGCGGCCTTGGGGCCCTGGAAGTCCGTGAGGGCGAGCCCGTAACCACGATCGGCGAGGATCTGCAGGAAGGGCGGCAGCTCCATGTTGAACTTGTGGGGCAGGACGTGCGAGGGCATGCACGTCAGCCCCAGCGAATCGATGGTCACGTTGAACGACACGAGCGGCCGGGGACCCGGGCCGGGCCACGGCGTGGCCGGCTCGATGATCGTCGACACGATCTGGTGCGGCCGGTCGTGGGAGTCGGAGCTCTGGACCAGGACCTGCCATCCGCGCCCGAAGTTGCGGACGTTGTGCGGCGGGATCGACACCGGACGCGTGGCCAGGATGGTGCCGGGAGCCGTGTCGGGGTCCACGGCGGGAGGGGAGGAGTACCACGGGTCGGGCGAGGGGCTCGGGAGATACCGCTCCGGGGTGCGCTGGTCGGATGGGACCGGGCGGAACGCGGCCACGGGGTCGACAGGTCCGGGGTCGACGGGTCCGTGGTCGACCGGCCCGGGGTCGACGGACCCGGGGGAGAGCGCGGCCGGCGGGTGATCGACGGTCCGGGGCTGGGCGCCTGCGGGGGTGCCGGCGACCGCGCACGCGAGCGCGCACGCCACGGCGAGGGCCACGGTTCCGGGACGGAGTGGGCGGCGGGAGGACATGCGCGTACGGTAGCGCGACCGTCCCGGGGGGACGACGGATCCGTGCCGCGGGTCGGCGTCGCGCGGCCCCCGGCCGCTATACGCTCGTGCGCGTGGGCGCCACGATGATCGAGCTCGGCCCCGCCCTCGTGGTGGCCGTGGTGCTGTTCGTCGTCATCGGGACGGCGGCCGCCTGGCTGGGGCGGACGGGACTGGAGCGCGAGGTCCCGTGGGCCTCGATCCGCGCCGCCGTGCAGCTCATCGCGCTCGCGCTCGTCATCGGATACGTGGCCGACCGGGCGTGGCTGGTCGGGGTGTTCGTCGTGGTGATGGCGACGACGGCGTCGTGGGCGGCCGCCGGGAGGATGGCCCGGCGCGGCACCCCGCGGGGGTCGATGACGGGGTCGCCGATGGCAGGGTCGCCGATGACGTGGGCGCCGAGGACGTGGGCGAGGGGGACGCGGGCCAGGGTGCGCGACGCGCTGTGGTGCGCGCTGCCCGTGGCCGTGCCTCCCCTCGTCGTGGTGGCCGGCCTGCTCGCCGCGGGGGTCGTGCGACCGAACGGCCTGTCCGTCATCCCCGTCGTGGGGATCTTCCTGGGCAACGCCATGGCGATCGCCGGTCTGGCCGGGCGGCGGGCGCACGACGAGTTGGAGGTGCGCCACGGAGAGGTCGAGGCGGCGTTGTCGCTCGGGTTCACCGACTACCCGGCGCGGATGATGGTCTGCCGCGAGGCGGCCGCGACCGCACTCTCCCCGTCGCTGGACCAGACGCGGACGATCGGCCTCGTGACCATCCCGGGCGCCTTCGTGGGCATGATCCTCGGCGGCGCCGAGCCGTGGCAGGCCGGCGTGATGCAGTTGTTCGTCTCGACCGGGATCCTCGCCTGCGGGGCGATCGCCCTGGTCGTCACCACCCTGCTCGTGGCCGCCGACCGCCTGTAGCGGGCCCGCACCGGTCCGCTACAGCCGGTCCGCTGGGGCGGTCTGCTCAGGCGGAGCCGCGCGTGGTCGGCGTCGAGAGGACCACCCGACCGGTGGGTGTGCACGACGGCGCCGGCGGGCGGCGGTCGGGCGTGCGCAACGGCGACGACGTCGGGACGGCCCGGCCCGTCGGCGTGTACGAGAAGACGGTCGGCGCCGTGGTGAGGGTCGGGTTGCGGTATTGGGACATGGGGCTCCTCCTGGTCGTCGGGAGAAGGATCGACGACGGGCCGCCACGGGCGGTGCCGACGAGTCCTTCTGGCGATGCGGTGCGGAGGCGACGTCGGCTCACCCGGGGGGTGGCGCGGACCTGGTGGTGTGGACGCCGTGCGGAGATGGGGTGGCCGGAACCGATCGCTCCCGCGGAATCGAACGCTGTCGGCGGAGGTGCCGCCCGTCTGTTCGACCAGAGGCGCGCTGGTGGGCGCGCGATGGAACGACGATCGCATGTCCGGGGGCCGAGCACAAGTCGTCGTGCCGGTGTTCGTGCGGGGCGGCCGCGACCTACGCTGTCCTGGTGAGTACACCTACCGGCGGCGCGGACATCCCGGACGATTCCGTCCTCGACTCCCTGCGCGGGGCCGTCGACCCGCTCGAAGCCCGACACGAATCCGATCCGGCACGACCGACGGACTTCCGGACCCAGGTCACCCGCTTCTTCCTCACGGGAGTCCTCTCGGCGGTCGTCGACTACGGACTTCTGCAGCTGTTGATGCTGTTCGGCCTGGGCTACGGACCGGCCAAGGCGCTGTCCTTCGTGGCAGGCACCCTCACTGCGTATTCGCTCAACCGCCGCTGGACCTTCCAGGCCGAGCCCTCCCGCGCCCGCTTCGTCGCCACGATGGGGCTGTACGCGCTGATGTTCGGCGTGCAGTGGGGCCTGTTCATGCTGCTCGTGCCGTTCTTCCACGATCTGGGCTGGACCACGTTCTGGGCCACCACGGTCGGGTACGTCATCGCCCAGGGTGTCGCCACGGTCACCAACTTCATCGTGCAGCGGACCGTGATCTTCCGGGTGCGCTGACCCGTGAACTCCGGGGTGCGCTGGCCGCCCTCCAAGGCTGTCGCCCGACCGGGGGATAGCCTGGACGGCGCGCCCGGGCCCGGCCCTGTGCGCGCGAGACCGCCCCGCACTGACTCAGCCCGCACCGACTCAGCCCGCACCGACTCCCCAGGAGCACCCGCCACATGGACGCCACCACCGTGACAGCCGCAGGTGCCGACGCCGGTTCCGCCCCCGACGAGCGCGACCTGCTGGTGCAGCGCACCCTGTTCTCGGGCCCGCGCAGGTGGGTCAACGACGACCTGTACTCGCGGATCGTGCGGGGGGTCGTGCGCCGCACGCGCGCCGAGTTGCACCTGGACGCCGGGGCCGTCGTCGACACCAACACCTACTTCGGCCGGTTCGAGGCCTCCTACTGGCAGCGCTGGACCACGGTCACCAGCCTCACCGTGCGGGTCGCGGTGGAGTCCGAGGGGCGCCTCGACGTCCTGGTCCGCGCGTCCGACATCGGGTCCCACGTGCGCACCGTGGACGTGTTCCACCACCAGGGGGACGGCATGGCGGTGTTGCACGTGCCGGTGGACACGTTCGTCGACGGTGGCGCGATGTGGCTGGAGTTCCACGCCGTGGACGCCGAGGCGACCGTGTCCGAGGTGACGTGGGGTGTGACGACGACGAGGCCGGCCCGCCGCGCGGCGGTGGCCATCTGCACCTTCAACAGGGCGGACGACTGCGCCGCCACCGTCGACTCGCTGGCGTCCGACCCGCTGGTGGCCGACCTGATCGACGATCTCTACGTGACGGACCAGGGCACCGACCTGGTCGAGACGCGTGAGGCGTTCCAGCGCGCTGCCGGGGAGTTCGGTGACCGGCTGCATTACCTCCGCCAGCCCAACCTCGGCGGTGCCGGAGGGTTCAGCCGCGGGATGTTCGAGGCCACCGCCCCCGGCTCCGCCGGGCCGGTGGACGTTCTGCTGATGGACGATGACGTGCGGGTCGAACCCGAGACGGTGCTGCGGCTGTTCGCCTTCGCGGCCGTCACGCGCGAGCCGATGCTCGTCGGCGCGCAGATGCTGTACCTGTTCAACCCGGACTATCTGCTGGTCTCAGCCGAGCGCACGCAGCTCGATCAGCTCGAGGGCGGGCTGGACGCGGACGAGTTCGCCCTGCGCGACGAGTCCGTGGTGGAGAACCGGCAGGAGCGGCGTGTCGACGCCGAGTACAACGCGTGGTGGTCCTGTCTGGTGCCGGGGGAGGCGGTGGAGAGGGTCGGGTTGCCCCTGCCGTACTTCTTCCAGTGGGACGACATCGAGTACGGGTTGCGGTGCCGACAGGCCGGGATGCCCACCTGCACCCTTCAGGGGGCGGCCGTGTGGCACGCCGACTTCTACTGGAAGGACGGCGACGACTTCGGCCAGTTCTTCTCGATGCGCAACTCGCTGACCACAGCCGCCATCCGCCAGGGGATCGACCCGCGCGCGATGGCCACGAACCTGGGGAGGAGCGTCCTGAGAGCGGTCGTGGCGATGCAGTACGGGCTCGCCGCCACCCGCATGCGCGGCATCGAGGCGTTCCTCGACGGCCCGGACGGTGCGCACGGCGTCGGCGACGGCGGGCAGGCCGCCCTGGCCGCGATCCGCGCCGAGCGCGCGGGATACCCCGAGACGGCCAGGCTCGCCGTCGACGCCCTTCCCGCGGGAATCACGGTGGAGCGCAAGGTGGGGATCCCCCGGGAGGACCGCGAGGACCAGGTGCTGGCCAAGCGGCTGCTCGTCCAGAAGCTCGGCCGACAGCGCGGTGGGGTCGTGGCGATCCCCTACGAGGACGCGGCCTGGTGGCATGTCTCGCTCTTCGACGAGGTGTACGTGACCGACGCCTCGCAGACCGGGGTGCACCACCGCAAGGTCGACCCGCAGCGGGTCACGGAACTGCAGAAGCGCCTGATCGCGCTGCTCGCCCGGTTCATCCGCGAGGCCCCCGCGGCCCAGGAACGGTGGCGTGAGGCGCAGGCCCGCCTCACCACGCGGGAGAACTGGGCGCGGTTGTACGGGGTGTAGGGGCGGACTTCTGCTGGGCCCGGCCCTCACGGGCCGGTGAGTCCCCGGCCTGTCATTTCACACCCCGTGCCGGTCCACAGGTGGCCCAGTAGGGGACCGTCGCCGGACCGGATCCCACAGTGCCATGGCGCACAGTGTCCGGTATGGACACCACCCCGAACTCACCCGCGGGCCGCGGGCACGCCCCGCCGGGGCCGGAGGAGCTACCGCCGGGCCCGTTGACCACTGCCGAACTCGCGGCGGCCCTCACCGATCCACGTGACCGAGGCCGCTACGTCCGCATCTGGCACGGGGTCTACCGGCGTGAGGACCAGGCCGACGACCTCCGGCTGCGGAGTGTGGCACTGGCCCGCATCTGGCCTGAAGGGGTCCTGCGTGGGCGCAGTGCCGCACTGCTGTGGGGGGACGACTCGGCCCCGGTCGGTGCCCCGCCCGAGATCTGGCTGCCCTCCACCCGGAAGTCCCGCGGGGGGCGGGTGTACCGCTACGGTCGGATGCCGCCGGCCTCCGTCACCGAACTCGGTGGTCTCCGGGTCACCACCCCGCTGCGCACCTGCCGGGACCTCGCTTGTGATCTGGATCGAGAGGACGCGGTGGTGGCGGTGGAGCGTCTGTGTGCGGTGATCCCGGGGCTGGCGGGTCGCCTCGCGGCGGCGACCGCGCACCCGTCCGGCCGGGGAGCACGGCGGTTCGCCGACGTTGTCGCGGCGGTAGAGCCCCGGTCGCAGTCCGCGGAGTCGTCGAGGGCACGGCTGCGGTTGGCGGCGGCGGGGTTCGCGGGGTTCCACGAAGGCGCCTGCATCAGGATCGACGGGCGCCCGGTGGTGCTTCCTCTGGCCGATCCTGCTCTCCGCTGCACGGTGGTGTGTCCGGATGCGCTCTCGGCGCCACGGCCGAACCCACCACGGGGGGCGAGCCCGGTGAACGGGGTCGGGGTCGGCGTGGAGCGGTGCCGGTCCACCCTGCGCCGGGCGGGGTGGACGGTGCTCGTCGTACGGGGGCCCTCCGTTCCCGCGAACGCCTGTCGTCCGCACGTGGGCACCGTGCCACCGGACGCGGGCGGCGTGCTGCACGCGCTGAGATCCTGGTGGCCGGGGACCACGCTGCTTCCACCGCTTCTCGGCGAGCCGGTCTCCGATCCGCTCGGGATGTGGGCCGTCCGCAGCGCTTAGCTGCGGTTCACCGCGTGAGCGTCGGCCGCGGGGACAACCCGTCAGCGGGTGTAGTCGGTGGCGCGCTCGTAGCGGGCGTGATCGTCCCACACTCTGCGGAGCAGCTGTTCGAGCTCCCAGACGTCGCCCTCGGAGCCGAAGTACTTGCGGTCGATCGACTTGAGCTTGTCCTCGTTCTGGAGGATCTTGGCCCACAGCTTGGCGCGCTCGACGGGGTCGTCGGTGAAGTTCTTGTTCAGGTACTCGTGCGAGTGCCGCTTGAGGTTGCCGAGCACGGTGAGCGCCTTCCCTGCCGGGCTCACCAGCGAGGCCACGACGGTCACCACGAGGACGGTGATGATGACGCCCAGCGACAGGTAGGTGGGTACCTCCACCACGTCGACGTTCTCGCCCTGGTTGATGAACGGCAGGTTGTTCTCGTGCAGGGCGTGGAGGATCAGCTTGACGCCGATGAAGCCCAGGATCGCCGCCAGGCCGTACTTGAGGTAGACGAGGCGGTCGAGAAGGCCGTCCAGCAGGAAGTACAGCTGGCGCAGGCCGAGTAGCGAGAAAGTGGTGGCGGTGAAGACGATGAAGACGTTCTGGGTGAGGCCGAAGATCGCGGGGATCGAGTCCAGCGCGAACATGATGTCGGTGCCGCCGATCGCCACCATGACGATCATCATCGGCGTCATGACCTTCTTGCCGTTTTCGATGGTGAACAGCTTGTCGTGGTCGTAGTGATCGGTCGCCGGGATGAACTTCTTGGCCAGACGCACCACGACGTTGTCCGCGTCGTCGCCCTCGTCGTCCTCGGCCAGGAGACGGCCCGCGGTGATGATGAGGAACAGACCGAACACGTAGAACAGCGCGCTGAACGCGTTGAGCAGAGCGGCTCCCACGAAGATGAAGCCCGTCCGCGCGAAGATGGAGAACACGATGCCGAACAGCAGCGCCTTCTGCTGTCCTGCGCGCGGGACCTTGAAGCTGGTCAACAGGAGCAGGAAGACGAACAGGTTGTCCACCGAGAGCGCCTTCTCGGTGAGGTACCCGGCGAAGTACTCCACGCCCATCTGGGTGCCGCCGAAGATCCACACGAGGAAGCCGAAGGCTATCGCGATGCCCACGTAGAGGGCGGACCAGATGGCTGATTCCCTGAGCGTCGGGATGTGCTCCTTGCGCACATGGAAGAAGTAGTCGAAGAGCAGCAGCGCAACGATGAGTGAGACCGCGAGGGTCCAGGCGAGCGGGGTGGCTCCCAACGGGATTCCTTTCCGAGGAGGGCCGGGGACCGGATAATCCTACGCGCCTCGGGCCGGATCGCCTGCGGTCAGCTCTTCCGTCGGATGAACATCGTGTGCTGCGCCTCCACGACCGTCGTGCCGCGGCTGTCGCTCACCACCGCGGTGTGCACGACGCTGGTGCTCGGATGGTCGGCCAGTCGCTCCCTGATGGCGTCCGCCTCCGGGCCGGGGACGTCCACCACGCACCGCAGTCGCCCCCGGCCGGGGGCTCGGAAGTCGATCGTCGCGCTCTTGGTCCACACCTGGTACCCGCCACCGAGCTGCCCGGACAGCAGGGCCCCGTAGAGGACGTCGGTCGCGGCGAACAGTGCGCCGCCGAACGCGGTGCCGTTGGTGTTGGCGGTCCACGGTGCGACGTGCATGCTCAGCTCCCCGCGGGTCCAGTCCGGGGCGATGTGCCGGATGCGGATCCCCGACCCGAGCAGTGGCGGGTACAGGGAGGCCAGCAGGGGGAAAGCCCGGGGGCTGGAGGTGTATCGGTGCAGCAGCGTCTTGGGCACGCCCAGATCGTAACTTACTCGCGAGTCAGTTCAGTCGGGTGACCGCATTGCCGGGGGCGCGGAGGGCCTGGTCGGGAGGTGGCGGAGGCTCGATTCCGATGGGCCTTGGACAAAACTGCGCCCGCTGTCTAGATAAACGGCGATGGTTTGTCTACGTTTGACCCATCACGCGGCGTGCGACACACGCCCACGCGTTCGACCAAGGGAGTCCTCCAGATGCACACCGACCTCCAGACAGAGGAGACCGCGGCTCAGCCGTACCCGTGGACTGACGGCAAGCGATACCTGTGGCTGCTCGGGCTCATCCCCGCCGGCGCCCTGTTCATCTCGCTCGGGTTGTTCTCGTGGTTCTCCCACGCCGGGTGGGGTACCGCCGCCGTGGTGGCGTGGTTCGTCGCGCCCTTCGTCGTGTTCGTCTTCATCCCCCTCCTCGACATGGTCGTGGGGGTGGACGGACGGAACCCGCCGGAGGAGGTCATCGAACGCCTGGAGGCCGATCCGTTCTATCGCTGGTGTACGTACCTGTACATCCCCGTGCAGTACGCCGCACTGATCGTGGCCTGCTACCTCTGGACCGCGGACGACCTGTCGTTCTTCGGCCACGAGGGCGGGCTGGGCCTGGTGGCCAAGATCGGTATCGCCTGGGCCGTGGGGATCGCGGGCGGTATCGGCATCAACACCGCCCACGAGCTCGGCCACAAGATCGAGAACTCCGAGAAGTGGCTCTCCAAGATCGCCCTGGCCACCACCGCCTACGGCCACTTCTACATCGAGCACAACCGTGGACACCACGCCCGTGTCGCGACCCCGGAGGACCCGGCGAGCTCGCGTCTCGGCGAGTCGTTCTGGGCCTTCCTGCCGCGCAGCGTCGCAGGCTCCCTCGTCTCGGCCTGGGAGCTCGAGAAGAATCGTCTCGCTCGCCTCGGCAAGTCCCCGTGGAGCCTGCGCAACGACAACATCAACGCCTGGCTCATGACGGTGGTCCTGTTCGGCGCGCTCACCGCGGCATTCGGCCTCGAGGTCCTGCCCTGGCTGATCCTGCAGGCGGTGTACGGGTTCAGCCTGCTGGAGGTCGTCAACTACCTCGAGCACTACGGACTGCGCCGCAAGAAGCTCGACAGCGGTCGCTACCAGCGCTGCCGGCCCGAGCACTCGTGGAACTCCGACCACCTGGTCACCAACATCTTCCTCTACCACCTGCAGCGTCACTCGGACCACCACGCAAACCCGATGCGCCGCTACCAGGTGCTGCGCACCACCGACGACGCCCCGCAGCTGCCCGCCGGGTACGCCGCGCTCATCGTGGTGGCCTACGTCCCGCCGCTCTGGCGCCGGATCATGGACCACCGGGTCCTCGAGCACTACGACGGCGACGTCACCCGCGCCAACATCCAGCCGTCCAAGCGGGAGCGGATCCTCGCGCGCTACTCCGCTCCGTCGGCCACCGGGACGAGCGCCGCGGCGAGTGCGTCCACGACGCCGTCCGCCACGGCGACCGCCGTCCTGGATCCCGAGCCCGACGTGAACGCGGTCCGCGGTGCCGTCTCGCCGATCGGCACCTACGCCTGCCCCAACTGCGGCCACCACTACGTGGAGGCGCTCGGAGAGCCGCGGGAGGGCTTCGGCCCCGGCACCCCGTGGTCGGAGATCCCCGACAACTGGCAGTGCCCGGACTGTGGTGTCCGGGACAAGGTCGACTTCGTCCCGGTCAGCTGATCCCCGTCGTTCCCTGTGTTCCCAGCGTTCCCCTCAGGAGGTAACCCATGAAGATCTCGATCGATCCGGACCGGTGCGAGGGTCAGGCGGTGTGCGTCGGACTCGCCCCGAAGGTCTTCGCCCTGGGCGACGACGACGAGGTGGTGCGTCTGCTCGTCGAGGACGTCCCCGAGGAACTGCAGAAGAGGGCCCGCAAGGCCATCGAGAAGTGCCCGATGGCGGCGCTCCGCGAAACGGAGTAAACGGGAGCCGGTGGACCAGGGCCGGGTAGGCCGGGGTCCGTTCGAGCCGTTAGTCCGGGCGAGCCGGTGGTGCCGGTCACGGTGACGGTGACGGCCAGGCGGAGGGGTCCCGACCGGTGCGCGCGAGAGCGGCGTGCCGGAGCGGGACCCCCTCGTCGTCGAAGCCCGGCAGCGGAGCGGCGAACAGCTGCGGCGCCGGGTCGTCGGCGAGATCGGTCCGGACGAAGTCGAGTACGGCTCGTTCGAGCTCCTCGCCCCACGGGAGATCGACCCCCTGGGAGGCCGACAGGTCCCAGGCGTGGACCGCCAGGTCGAAGGTCTGCTGCGCGAGATAGTGCACCACGGGAGCCAGACCGTAGGAGAGATGGACCTCGTCGTCGGGCGGGGTTCCACGCCACGCGGCGGCCACCGGCGCGCGCAGGGGGTGCCAGTAGGCCACGAGGTCGGGGCCGCTGGCCCCGGAGAGGCGCAGGAGAGGCTCTTCGAGGTCCCCGGCCACCTCGTCGATCGTTCCGCCGGCCAGCAGTCCCGGGACCCACATCTGCTCGTCCACGACGTGGGCCAGGACGTCTCGGGCGGTCCACTCGGTGCACGGGGTGGCGGCGTCCCAGTCGGTGACGGCCGGCAGGACCCGGTCGTACAGGTCGACGGCCTGGGACTGCAGCGCGATCCAGTCGGTCACGGGCTCCATCATGCCCCGGCGCGACGGAGTGCTCCGGGCCGGTCGGTCTCTTCAGGGCCTGTCGAACCGCTCAGGGCGTGGAGCCGCGCGGGGTGTGGAACGGCTCAGGGCCTGTCGAACCGCTCGCCCGCCCCCAACCGCTGCAGACGCATCCACTCGCGCAGGCCGGCCGGGTCCCGTCTGGTCACCAGGAAGTACCAGCCGAATCGCAGGATCTCCTGGGGGATGAGGCGCCGGTTGCCCGGCTGGGTGAGCACGTACCCGCGGTTGCGGTAAGTGAAGTGCCGCTTGACCGGGTCGTCGGGGAACTGGGTGTGCATGCGGCCGCCGAGGATCGGCTTGAACTCGTCCGAACCCTGGGGGTGCAGGTACGCGGTGGTCAGGCAGGTGCCGAAGGGCAGCCGGGACCGCACCAGGCGCCGGTGCATCTCCACCTCGTCGCCGCGGATGAACAGGCGGAGGTCCGGCACGCCCACGCGGTCCAGGCAGTCCGCGGTGAACAGCGCGCCGTTGAACAGGGACGCGATGCCGGGCAGGAGGTCGGTGCCATCCGCGACCGCGGCTGCCGCGTCCGCCGGGCCCATCGCCACGTCCGTCGGGCCCGCCTCCCGGGCGACGCGGCCACCCTCGCCGTCGGCGAACAGCTCCGACCGCCAACGCCGCCACACCACTCCGCGCCGCAGCGGGAAGGCCAGGCGGTCGGGCTCGGCGAGGTCGCACACCACCGGTGAGACCTCGGCCAGTCCGTGGCGGTCCATGCAGGCCATCAGCGTGGCCAGGACCTCGGGGCCCTCGGGCCTGCCGTCGTCGTCGGCGCACCACACCAGGTCGGCGCCGGTGGCCAGGGCGTGGAGCATGCCCAGCGCGAATCCGCCGGCCCCGCCGAGGTTGTGCTTCGAGCCCACGTAGGTGGCCTCGATGGGCTGCGCCTCGACGAGCTCACGCACCGCACGCTCGTCGGCGTTGTCCACCACCACGAGGTGGTCGACCGGCCGGGTCTGCCCGCACACCACCGCGAGCGAGGCGCGGAGCTGCTCGAGCCGTCGGTGGGTGACCACCACGGCCACGACCCGCCGCGCATCGTCAGGCCCCCGCTCGGTTACGCGCCCGGATCGCTCGCTTCCGGCGGGAGTGCGCGCCCCCTCGGGTCCATACCGGGCGCGCACGTCCGCGCCGGGGCCGGATCCGGGGCCCGCGCCGGGGTCCGCACCGGGGCCGCCCTCAGGCCTCACGCTCCATCCTCTCCATGTACGCGGCGATGGACCGCCCGGCCTCGGGGCCCTCGTAGGCGGTGACGATCTCCTCGATGCTGCCGCGCTGCCGGATGCGCCCGTGGTCGATCCACATCGCCGAGTCGCACAGCTGGGCCAGGAACTCGTTGGAGTGGGAGGCGAACACCAGCATCCCGGAACGGGAGACCAGGTCCGCCAGCTTGATCCGCGCCTTCTTCATGAACTCGGCGTCCACCGCGCCGATGCCCTCGTCGAGCAGCAGGATCTCGGGGTCGATCGAGGTCACCACGCCCATCGCCAACCGGACGCGCATCCCGGTCGAGTAGGTGCGCAGCGGCATGTCCAGGTAGTCGCCGAGTTCGGTGAAGTCCGCGATCTCCTCGACCTTGGCCTTCATCTGCTTGCGCGTCTGGCCCAGGAACAGGCCGCGGATGATGATGTTCTCGTATCCGGTGATCTCCGGGTCCATGCCCACGCCGAGGTCGAACACCGGGGCCACGCGACCCCGGATCCGGGCGGCGCCGCGGGTGGGTTCGTAGATCCCGGACAGTAGCCGCAGCAGCGTGGACTTGCCGGCGCCGTTGTGTCCGACCAGGCCGATGCGGTCGCCTTCACGGAGGGAGAGGGTGATGTCCCTCAGGGCCTCGACGACGACGACGTTGGACGAGTTCCGTCCGATCGCGCCTCCGGCGGAGCCGAGGACGGCCTTCTTGAGGGAGCGCGACTTGGCGTCGAAGATCGGGAAGTCCACGCACGCGTCCACGCAGTCGATGGACACGCCGCCGGGGGTGGGGGTGGCGGGGCTCATGGGATGTACCTCCTACACCCAGTACGGAACTCGGGAACGGAACCGGCGCAGCGCCACAAAGGCGAGGATCAGACCGACGGCCGTGCAGGCCAGGACTATCCACCAGTGGTACGCGGCGACGGGCTGGCCGAGCATGGGGGCGCGCACGATCTCCAGGTAGTGGTAGAGCGGGTTGAGTTCGGCGATGCGCGCCCGGTCCGCGATCTCCCCGCCCTGTTCGTACAGCGTCTGCGTGGTCCACACGATGGGGGTCATGTAGAACAGCAGCTGCACCAGGGAGTCCAGGAGCGGCGCGATGTCGCGGAACCGGGTGGCGAGGATGCCGAACAGCATGGCCACCCAGACGCCGTTGACCATGAGGACCGCCAGGCCCAGCACGGCCAGCAGGAGGTCCCAGCCCAGCGAGCGCGGGTAGATCAGCATGAGCACGACCCAGATCACCAGGTTGTGGCACAGGAACAGGAACTGCCGCCACACCAGCCGGTAGACGTGGACGCTCAGCGCGCTGGGCAGCTGTTTGATCAGGCCTTCGTTGGAGATGAAGACCTCGGAGCCCTCCTTGATGCACCCGGAGATGAATGCCCAGAGGATCAGGCCCACGGTCACGTGCGGGAGGAACTCGGCCAGCGGGATCTGGAACAGGACCGAGTACAGCAGCCCCAGCGCGGTGGCCATGACGCCGGTGGCGATGGTGATCCACAGCGGGCCGAGTGTCGAGCGGCGGTAGCGCTGCTTGATGTCCTGCCAGCCCAGGGAAAGCCACAACTCCCGCTGGCCCAGCCCCTGGCGGAGGTCGGCCACGGCCCGGCGGAAGGTCTGGGAGTCGCTGACGATCTCGCTGCGGACGCGCTCGTCGGGGAGCGTCGCCGAAGCGGGGTCGGGAGTGGGCTGGTCCTGCACGAAGGCGAAGCCTACTAGAGGTGTGGCCGGTGGCAGCCCCGGAGACGGGGCGCGTACACATGAGTCATGACGACCAGCACCCAGATCCAGCTCGTCAACCGCCCGCGCGGTTGGCCGACCCATGACGACTTCCGCACCGTCGTCGTCGACCTCCCCGACCTTGACGACGGCGAGGTGCGCGTGGCCAACGAATTCCTCTCCGTCGACCCTTACATGCGTGGCCGGATGAACGAGGGCCGTTCGTACATCCCGCCGTTCGAGCTGAACGAGACCATGACCGGTGGCGCCGTCGGGCGGGTGGTGGAGTCCCGCTCCGACGCCCACCCGGTCGGGTCGGTCGTGATGCACGATCTCGGCTGGCGGGACGTCGCGCAGGGCGGCGGCCGGCAGTTCCGGGTGGTGCAGGAGATCGAGGGCGTCCCGATCTCCGCGTACCTGGGGATCCTCGGGACCACGGGCCTCACCGCCTATGTGGGCCTGCTGCACATCGGGCGCTTCCGGGAGGGCGAGTCCGTCTTCGTCTCCGGCGCGGCCGGGTCAGTGGGGTCGGCCGTCGGGCAGATCGCCCGGCTCATGGGCGCTTCGACGGTCGTCGGTTCGGCCGGGAGTGCGGAGAAGGTCGACAAGGCCACGTCGAGCTACGGGTTCGACTCCGCGCTCAATTACAAGGACGGCCCGGTCCGCACGCTCCTGCGCGAGCACTTCGGCGGCGCCGATGGCGAGGGTATCGACGTGTACTTCGACAACGTCGGCGGCGACCACCTCGAGGCCGCGCTGGACCTGATGAACGACGACGGACGGGTTGCCCTGTGCGGGGCGATCAGCTCGTACAACTCCACCGAGCGTTCGCCGGGCCCGGACAACCTCTGGCACGCCATCACCCGCGGGCTGACGCTCCAGGGTTTCACCGTCAACAAGTACATGCACCTGTTCAAGGAGTTCGCGGAGAAGGTCGGGCCGTGGGTGGCCTCGGGCGAGATCGTCTTTGACGAGACGGTCGTCGAGGGCATCGACAACTCGGTCGACGCGTTCCTCGATCTCATGCGCGGGGCCAACGTCGGAAAGATGCTCGTCAAGATCTGATCCACGGGGTCGCCCCGGCCGAGAATGGCCGGTGGGGCAGGGTGGAGGCATGACGTCGACTCGCCGAGCCGCGCCCGCCTCCCGCCTGCGACGACGGGCCCGACGTCGACTGGATTCCACGCGGGCCGCCGCGGACGCCCGCTGGGGTCGCCCCCGCGAGGTCCACCGGCCCGTCTACCTGATCGCACCGGCCGGTCATCCCAACCACGGTGACGAACAGCTGCTGGCGGGATGGCTGCGGTATCTGCGTCACCGGCTGCCCGGCACCCCTGTGGTAGTGGACTGTCACACCCCGGGGCAGGCGGCGGTCCTCCACCACGGCGAGCATCCGGACGTGCTGTTCACCGACACGCTCTGGCGTCTGGCGGGGGAGTGCTCGACCGCGGCGCAGGCGGTGGACGAGGCGGCAGAGGACGTCGCAGGGTTCTGCCGCAGCGCGATCGGCGATCCCGGGGTCAGGCCCGCGCTCGCCTCGGGCATCGAGCTGCTGCGCAGTGCGTCGGTCGTGCACCTGATCGGCGGTGGGTTCGTCAACGACCTCTGGCCGCACCATCTCGGCGTGGTCGCGGCGGCGGGGGAGGCCGGGAGGCTGGCCGGCGCGCGGGTGGTGGCCACGGGACAGGGTTTCGTGCCGTGCGACGACGCCGAACGGCTGGCCGGGGCCCTGCGCGACTTTCACCTGGTCACTGTCCGCGACGCCGCGTCGTCCGACCTCCTCGCGGGCACCGGGGTCCCGGTTCGCCACGTGGCCGACGACGGCTGGCTGGCGCTGTCCTGTGCCGGGGGAGTGGAGGCCGGCGACCACCCCGTCTACTCCTCCGATCCGGACGCCTGCCGCGATCTGGTGCTCTGCGCCCAGTCCGATCTGGTCGAACCGGAGGTGCTCGCCGATACCATCGGTCGCGTGCTCGCAGAGTGGGCGGTGCCCGGGGAGCGGATCACGGTGGTCGAGTCGATCCCCGGTGGGGATCGGGTGGTGTGGGACCTGGTGTGTGCCCGCGCCGAGGCGGCGGAGTCCGCCGAGGCGGGGGCGGTGACGGGAGCTGGCGGCGGGGCGGGGCCGGTCGACGACGACGAGGTGGGGCGCGCTCTGGCGGGTCTGCGTCTGACCCGCGCGCGCTTCGTGCCGTTCCAGGAACTCTGGTCCACGGGTCTTCCCGCCCGACCCGGTCAGGTCTGGCTGACCAGCCGCTTCCACCCTCATCTCTTCGCGGCGGCCCGCGGCGCCTCGGGGATCGCCCTGCGGACGGGCTCGGCCTTCTACGACGTCAAGCACGGGTCGCTGCAGGCCGCAGGCTCGCCGTGGGAGTCGGTGGCTCCCGACGCGTCGTCCTCCACCGCGATGCCCGCGGCGGGTGGCTTTTCTCCCGCGACGGTCGCCGCGCTCGTGTCGGGCGCGGAGCGGTTGGCGGCGGAGATCTACCCGGTCGGGTCGTGAGGGCGCCCCAGATGGTCGGGCCGCGATGCGGTGACCGATAGGGCGCGGGCCTGCGGCGTCCAGATCTTTGTGCAACTAGTTGCACAAAGCGGCGGGTGGACGTACGGTCGGGGACAGCCGACCCACTCCCGGTCCCGAAAGGACTGCTCATGGCCCTTCCCTCCGTCCTCGCCGGCCCGCTCACCGTGCCGGTGGTCGCCTCGCCGATGTTCATCTACTCCGGCCCCGAACTGGTGGCCGCGCAGTGCCAGGCCGGGGTGATCGGATCGTTCCCGGCGCTCAACGCGCGGCCGCAGTCGGCCCTCGGGGAGTGGCTGGACCAGGTCGCCGAGAGCAACGCGGCCTACGCCGCGGCGAACCCGGAGCAGTACGTGGCCCCCTTCGCCGTCAACCAGATCGTCCACCGGTCCAACGACCGGCTCGAGCAGGACCTGGCGACCGTCGTCGAACACGAGGTGCCGATCGTCATCACCTCCCTCGGCGCCCGCACCGAGGTCAACGACGCCGTCCACTCGTACGGCGGCATCGTGCTTCACGACGTGATCAACGACAGGTTCGCCCGCAAGGCCATCGAGAAGGGCGCCGACGGGCTCGTGGCGGTGGCCGCCGGTGCCGGGGGCCATGCCGGGACGCAGTCGCCGTTCGCCCTGATCCAGGAGATCCGCGAGTGGTTCGACGGCCCGTTGCTGCTGTCCGGGGCGATCGCGCACGGACGGTCGATCCTCGCCGCGCAGGCCGCAGGCGCCGACCTGGCCTACGTGGGTTCGGCGTTCCTCGCGACCGAGGAGTCCCGCGCGGCCGCGGAGTACAAGCAGATGATCGTCGACAGCTCCGCCTCGGACATCGTCTACAGCAACCTGTTCACCGGGATCCACGGGAACTACCTCCGGGGCAGCATCGAGGCGGCCGGGCTGGACCCTGACGACCTGCCCGTCTCGGATCCCACGGCCATGGACTTCGGCTCCGGCGGGGGCGCGGACTCCAAGGCGTGGCGCGACATCTGGGGTGCGGGCCAGGGCGTCGGCGCGGTCACCTCGACGGGGTCCGTCCGCGACCTGGTCGAGCGGCTCCGCGCGGAGTACGAGCAGGCGGCGTCCGCTCTGGCAGCGCGCTGACACCGTGTCGCTGAAGTTCGCGATCCTCACCTCCCTCACCGAGCGGGCGGGGAGCGGGATCGAGCTGGCGCGGAGGTTCGACAAGTCCATCGGATACTTCTGGCCGGCGACCCACCAGCAGATCTACCGGGAGCTGGATCGACTGGGGGAGTCCGGACTGATCCGGGAGCTCCCCCTGGAGGGCGCGCCCTCGAGGGGGAATCCTCGTCGGTTCGAGGTCACCGGGGACGGCCGTAGGGTTCTCGCCGGGTGGATCCGGGAACCCGACGATCCGGAACCGATGCGATCCACCATGGCGGTACGGGTCCGGGCAGCCGCCGCGACGGGGGCGGTCGACGAGGTCCGCGAGGCGCTGCGGCATCACCGCGACCAGCGGGCCGCCAACCTGCGCCGCTATCTCGAGATCGAGGACCGGGACTTCGCCCGCCCAGACCCGGCGGACGCCCGCGACCTCCTCCAACACCGGGTGCTCGCCCTGGGCATCCAGGTGGAACAGGCGTGGGTCAGTTGGTGCGACGAGGTGCTCGAGATGCTGGACCGCCTCCCGGCCGACTGACCGTCGCCCCCCGGAACACGGCGCCGGCAGGTCAGTCGACGGTCAGCAGGATCTTGCCGTGGCTCTCGCCTGACTCGAGCAGGGCCAGCGCCTCCGCCGCGCGCTCGAGCGGGATCTCCCGGGAGACGCGGGTGGTCACGTCGCCCGCGGTGACCATCGGCCACACACAGTCCACCACCTCCCGGCAGATGCCGGTCTTGCCTCCGGGGCCGTCGACCGGGCGGGCCCGGAGATTGGTGGCCAGCACGCCGGCTCGGCGGGGGAGCAGGGCCCCCAGGTTCAGCTCGCCCTTCATCCCGCCCTGCATGCCGATCACGATCAGTCGGCCGTCCGGGGCGAGCGAGGCGATGTTGGGCTGGAGGTACTTCGCGCCCATCACGTCGAGGATCAGGTCGACGCCACGGCCCCGCTCGTCGTCGTCGGTCCATTCCTTGACCCGGTCGGGGAAGTCCTCCTCGCGGTAGTCGATCACCAGGTCGGCGCCGAGCTCGCGGCACTTGTGGACCTTGTCCGGGCCGCCGGCGGTGGTGGCCACGCGGGCGCCGAGCGCGCGGCAGACCTGGATGGCGTGGGAACCGATGCCCCCGGCCCCGCCGTGGATCAGCACCCGCGGGGCCCCGAGGTCCGTGTCGCCCCAGCGGGCGTCGGGAGACAGGACGCCGCGGCCGAGTCCGCCGGTCATGACGAGGTTGGACCACACCGTGCACGCCACTTCGGGCAGTGTCGCGGCCTCGTGGAGGGACAGCCCATCCGGGACAGGCATGACCTGACCGGTCGGCACGGCCACCCTCTCGGCGTATCCACCGCCGGCCAGGAGGGCGCACACCTCGTCGCCGATGGCCAGGCCTTCGACGCCTTCGCCCACGGCCGAGATCCGTCCGGAGCATTCGAGGCCGAGGATCTCCGACGCCCCGGGCGGGGGCGGGTAGAGGCCCTGGGACTGCAGGAGGTCGGCGCGGTTGACGGCCGTGGCCGCCACGTCGATGAGGACTTCGCCCGGGCCGGGGTGCGGATCGTCCACCTCGGTCAGCCGGAGGGAATCGGGACCGTTGCGATACTCGATGGCCTTCATGCCTCGACCGTAGCCGCGATGGCCGCGGCCGGCAGCCGGGCTGGGTGTGGGCGGGCGGGGTCCACTACGATGAGCAGCGTCGTCCACGCGTGCTCCACGTGGAACCATGCGCCCTGGCGTGTCGTGGGGGACGACGGGGAAGTGTGGCAGAGCGGCCGAATGCACTCGCCTTGAAAGCGAGCGTGCCTAAACAGCACCGGGGGTTCAAATCCCTCCACTTCCGCAGGAGCGTTCTTGGGTTCCGGCCCCAACCAGTGCTAATGGTCGAGTTTCGCTGGTGGAATCCATGCAAGTCTGGTGATATAAGCGCACACACGAACCCGAAGATTGACTTGTGTTTGACACGTAGATGACACGAGGCACGGAATGGCTCTCCCCAAACGACGCACCCGACGATCCTTCGGGGCGATCCAGAAACTGCCGTCCGGTCGCTGGCGTGCCCGGTACGAGCGCACAGACCTCTGACTGGCGACGATGAGCACGTTCACCTGACCCGGCGGTACTGGCCGCTCCCGGTCGCTCCAAGGCTGGTGGATGCGAGAGTTCAACATCGTGCCAGTGCTGGCGGAAATGGCCTGAACCATGGCGGTCGCGGACCGGCGCGGCGTCGACTTGTGCGCGATCCGGTGCGCGAGCCGTGCCGCCATCTGTGAACCGGTGCGGCGATTCGCCCCAGTCGGGCGTTGTCGACGGTCATAGGTCCAGCTGGCGGTGCCCCGTGTAGTACTGCCCAGGGCCGGCTGCTGAGTAGGCAGCCGGCGAGTTCGGGGAATAGTGGGGAGTACTACCGACCGCGGGCTCCTGCGCACGTCAACGCACGGCGCTACAATGGCCGTGCAGAGAGAGTGGTTGAGATGAGTGACGCGCAAAAGGGTGCCCCCCGGGATTTCCGGTCAGCGTCGGTGCCGAGCGCCGCCCTAGGAGACTGCTGAAC